>NZ_JAHCLR010000026.1 GCF_018455725.1 Mycolicibacter acidiphilus | reverse complement strand
GGTGGGTGTTGCCGTCGCCGGCGTGGGCGATCACCGAGATCAGCAGTTCGTGCTGCGCGCCGATCGACTCGATGCCGATGATCAGGTCTGCCAGTTGCGGCAGCGGCACCCCGACGTCCTCGAGCAGCAGCGGCCCCTTGGCCTCCACCGCCGGGATCGCATAGCGGCGCGCGGCCACGAACGCCTCCGCCTCATCAGGGTCATCGGTAGCGAACATGTCCATGGCGTTGTGCGAAGCGAAGATCCGGCCCATCAGTGCGATGTCGTCGGCGCTGGCCGGTCCGCGCTCATCGGAGGCCGCCAGCAGCATCGCGGCAGCATCGCGGTCCAGGCCCA
>NZ_JAHCLR010000025.1 GCF_018455725.1 Mycolicibacter acidiphilus | reverse complement strand
CGCACCGCCGACGCCGCCGGTGCCGCTGTCGCTGCCACCGCCGTCGCCGCCCTCGCCGCCGACGCCGCCCTGGGCCGAACTGGTACCGCCGGCACCGCCGTGGCCGCCGGCACCGCCGGTGCCGTCACCGGTCGCGTCCGCACCGGCACCGCCGTTGCCGCCCAGACCGCCGACGGTCTGCCCGGCACCACCGACACCGCCGGCACCACCGGCGCCACCGACGCCGTCCGCTCCTTCAGCGCCACCGGCGCCACCGTCGCCGCCGACGCCGCCGCCGAGGCCCGCGCCACCGCTGCCACCGACACCGCCGACACCGGCGTGCAGGCCGGTGCCGCCGACCCCGCCGTCGCCACCGTTGCCGCCGTTCCAGTCGTAGATACCGGCCACCTTCTGCGCGTCACCGCCGGCGCCACCGGCACCGCCGGCACCGCCGTCGCCCTCGGTGCCCGCGTGGCCCGCGGCTCCGGCCGCACCGGCCACACCGGCCGCACCGCCGCCGTGCGCGACACCCGCTGCACCGCCCGCACCGGCCTGGCCGGCCGTACCACCGAGCGCGCCGTCGCCGCCGTTACCGCCGGTGCTGCCGTCGGCCGGCTTCGACAGGTCGCCGAGGTCGCCATCCTTGCCCGCGGCGCCCGCCGCGCCGTCGGCGCCGTCGCCACCGTTACCGCCGTTACCCGCAGCACCACCGGCACCACCGTTACCGGCGTTGCCGAACATGTTGCCGCCGTTGCCGCCGTTGCCGCCCTGACCACCGTTGGTGCCGTTGGTACCCGCAACGCCGTTGGCGCCGTCGGCACCCGCCGCGGTCGGGGTGACACCGTTCGCGCCGTCAGCGCCGTTGCCACCGGCCACGCCGGCGCCGCCGTCGCCGCCGTTGCCGAACAGCCAGCCACCGTTGCCGCCGTCGCCACCGGCGCCGTTGCCGCCGTCGGCGAAGGTCCCGACGCCACCGGTGCCGCCGTTGCCGATCATCCCGGCCGAGCCACCGGCCTCACCGGCCGCGCCGGTGCCGCCGTCACCGAACCAGAAGCCGCCGTCGCTCTGGTCGCCCAGCATCTTCTCGGCCATGGCCTCACCGAGCATCTTGCCGAAGACCGACTCATTGCCACCGGTGTAGCCGTCGAGGCCGTTGCCGATCAGGTCGCGACCGAACAGTTCGACCATCGGCTGGTTGATCATCTTGACCAGGTCGGCGTTGTTGGAGATGAAGTCCTCCAACTCGGTGTGCAGGTCGCCGTAGAACCCGCCGAGCCCACCCGCGTCCTCCGCGCTGCCCGCAACCGCCGACAGGTCGAACGCACCGAACAGGTCATCCCAGTCCGCGTGCGCCGCGGGCGCCGCAGCCAGCGGCATCATCCCGAACGCCAGGAACGCACCGGCAGCACTGCTGGCGCCGAGGACGCGGTTGCGCAGCCCCTTGTCGTTACGACGACTCATCAAGAAATCCCTCCCAGAAAATGTCCTAGTGAACGCTGAGTTCTCTCAGCGGCCGTTAACGTAACGGTTCGACCACCTCAGCGGTAGGGGTTACCGACGGGTTACTTTGCGACACAGCGGATTACCCGGCCGCAGGGCCGCAAGACACCATTATGACCAGCACGTTCATCGACATAACTCAGCTGATGCGACATCGCTCACATTTTCCGTTCCGGGCGTGTAATCGATTGACCCCGTGGTGAATTGACGAAACGCCGAATCCATGCGCCAATACGAACTTCCACGAAACAGGACGCTTTTCGTTCATCCTTCGGATTCCCGACGCTCAGCCCGGCAAAAGAAAACCGCTGCACACACCACGACGGATGTGTGCAGCGGCTGACTGTGAGAGTCGAGAGCGGCTTACGAATCGACGCCCAGGGCCATCGAGACGAAGTCCAGCCGCCACAGCGCCTGGAACAGCCGACGGCCGAACTTCTCCAGGTCGGTGGCGCTGGCCCGGGTCGCCCCGCCCGCCTGCGCAACGTTCGCCGCGATCTCCCGGATCGTCTTGCGGCCGTCGATGCTCTGCACGAACGGCAACTGCGCCGGGTTGAGCGGCATCTTCCACCCGGACCGGAAGATCTCACTGCCGTTCAGACCGCACTTCCAGCGGAACATCGGGGCGTAGTCGAGGCTCTCCGGCGTCGAGAAGTCGATGGCGTAACTGCTCTTGGGCCGATCGGATCGGCACGCCATGAAGAAGTGCCGGGCGTTCAGCGTGTGGATGCGTTCCATCACCGACCAGATCTTGGCCTCCGGCAGCGCATTCACGGCCGGGTAGAAACTGCTCGACGGCGCCGACAGGTCATGCGGGTAGTAGGGCGCCTTGAGCAGCCAGCCCTGGAAGTCCAGCCCCGCCGAGTTCGCCAGATCGATGCAGCCGTCGACGTCGTAGCTCCGCTCCCGGCCGTGCAGGAACGTGTCGACCAGGCCGGAGTCCGAGGCCAGATCCCCGGCGATCTTGAGGTACGGCTGGACGGGGTGCTCCGGGGAGAGCATCCGGATGGTTTCGCGGACCGTCTGGATCGAGGCGTCGCTCTGCTCCAAGCCCAGATCCTGGAAGACCGACTCGAGGATCTCGATGCCGATCCGCCCGTAGCGCGCGTAGAGCATGATGCCGGCCACTCCGTCGGGCCGCAGGCGATCTGCCACCGACTTCATGCCTACCTTGGGGTCGGCCATGTGGTGCAGCACGCCGGTGGACACCGCCAGGTCGAAGTCCTGGCCCAGCGTGGCCAGTTCCTCGATCGGCAACTGGTGCAGTTCGAGGTTCCACAGGCCGTGCTTGTCCTTGAGGTACTGCTGGTGTCCCAGCGATGCCTCGCTGATGTCCACCGCCACGACCCTGGCCTTGGGGTTGTTGTAGGCGAAGACCGCGGCCTGGTTGGTGCCGCATCCGGCGATCAGGATGTCGAGGTCCGCCCGGTACTCCCGGTCCGGCCACAGCACCCGGTGCGCGTGGGACGGGTCGAACCATTCCCAGTTGTTGGCACTCCAGGCCTGCAGGTCGTGGATGGGCGGCGGGTAGGTCCACCGCTCGTACTGGCGGGACACCACGTCGGCGCGCGGGTTCTCGGTCACTTCCGTTCGCTCCTTTGCGATCGATTTCCGAAACGTCAGTCCAGCACCCGGACCGGGGCTGGAAATGGGCTGCGCGGCCTAACCGTGCTGACCCGGCTGACCGGGCTGACCCGGCTGACCCGGCTGACCGGGAGTTCCGCCGGGTCCGGCCGCACCGCCGGCGCCACCTTTACCGCCGGCACCACCATGGCCACCGACACCACCCTTGCCGCCGGCGCCGCCTTTACCGCCCTGGCCACCGGCGCCGCCTTTACCGCCGGCACCGCCCTGGCCGCCTTTACCCCCGGCGCCGCCCTTGCCGCCCTGGCCACCGTCGCCCGGGGCGCCGTCCGCACCCGGGGCGCCGTCGGCACCGTCGGCGCCGGCACCCCCGTCGTCACCGCTGACCGGCGCATTCGCCGGCAGCGGGGCAACCATGCCGGCCTCGGTACCGGCTCGGCCACCGGGAGCGGAGCAGGCCACCAGCGGACTCAACGTCATGGCCAGCGCCATGCCGGATGCCACCCCCAGTGCACGGGTGAACCGCGGCCGCCGTGCCATGCCGTCCTGGTGAAACATCTGCCCGCCTTCCGGTTTCGATTCCTCGGCGGTCCACCGAGTCGGATCAGCGTACCGTGAGCCACGCAACACTTCAGCGGTGCACCGGAAACCTCACACGTCGCTGCCGACCGCCGCCCGGTCGACCCGCTCGACCAACGGCAGCGTCCGCAATCGACGCTCCAGATGCCACTGCAGATGGGCTGCGACCAGGCCACTGGCATGGCTGCGATGCGCCGGCGTGGAAAGCGCCGCCGCCTCCCAATCCCCGTCGTGCAGCGCCACCATCAGATCCAGCACTCCCAGCGGCGGGGTCGTCGCACCGGCCGGGCGGCAGTGCGTGCAGACGCTGCCGCCGGCGGCGATGTGGAACGCCCGGTGCGGGCCGGGGTCCGCGCACCGGGCGCATTCGGTGAGCGCCGGCGCCCACCCGGCCACCGCCATCGCGCGCAGCAGGTAGGCGTCCAGCACCAGGTCGCGCGGCCGGCTGCCGTCGGCCACCGCCCGCAGCGCACCGACCGTCAGCCGGTGCAGCGCGGTCGCCGGGGCGCGCTCCGCCCCGGCCAGCCGTTCGGCGGTCTCCAGCATCACGCAGGCGCAGGTGTATCGGCCGTAGTCGTTGACGATGTGGGTGGCGAACGCGTCCACCGACACCACCTGGGTGACGATGTCGAGGTTGCGGCCCGGGTGCAGTTGCACGTCGATGTGGGCGAACGGCTCCAGCCGGGCGCCGAACTTGCTGCGGGTACGGCGCACCCCCTTGGCCACCGCGCGAACCAGCCCGTGGTCGCGGGTGAGCAGGGTGACGATCCGGTCGGCCTCGCCGAGCTTGTGCTGGCGCAGCACCACCGCCCGGTCCCGGTACAGCCGCATCGGACCAGTCTCGCATCACCCGGGGACGATTGGCCGATTCGACCGATATGGCGCGCCGATACGCTCTATGCACGATGTCCCCCCCACCCGCATCCCGCTTCCCCACCCTGACCGAGCAGCTCTATCAGCTGGCCAGTGGTGCGGTGACCTCGGTCGACCTGGTGCGCCGCACGCTGCGCGCCATCGATGACAGTCAGCCGGCGCTGAACGCTTTCCGGGTGGTGCTCACCGAGTCGGCGCTGCGCAGCGCCGCCGATGCGGACCGCCGGCGCGCAGCCGGACATACCGCCCCGCTGCTGGGTGTGCCGATCGCGGTCAAGGACGACATCGATATCGCCGGCGTCCCGACCTACTTCGGCACCGCCGGGCAGGTCGAGCCCGCCACCGCCGACGCCGAGGTGGTGCGACGCCTCAAAGCCGCCGGCGCCGTGATCGTCGGCAAGACCAACACCTGCGAGCTGGGGCAGTGGCCGTTCACCAGCGGCGCGGGGTTCGGGTACACCCGCAACCCGTGGTCGCGCCGGCACACACCCGGCGGATCGTCGGGGGGCAGCGCCGCCGCGGTCGCCGCCGGGCTGGTCGCCGCGGCGATCGGGTCCGACGGCGCCGGCAGCGTGCGCATCCCCGCCGCCTGGACGCACCTGGTCGGCATCAAACCGCAGCGCGGCCGGATCTCGACCTGGCCGCTGCCGGAGGCGTTCAACGGGATCACCGTCAACGGCGTGCTGGCCCGCACCGTCGAAGACGCCGCCCTGGTGCTCGACGCGGCGGACGGCAACGCCGACGGCGACCTGCACAAGCCGCCGCCGATCCGAGCCTCCGACTTCGTCGGCACCGCCCCCGGCCAGTTGCGGATCGCGATCTCCACCCGGTTCCCGTTCACCGGTTTCCGGGCCCGGCTGCACCCGGACATCCGGGCCGCCCTGGAGCAGACCGCCGCACGGTTGCGGTTGCTCGGGCACACCGTGGTGGCCGGGAATCCCGACTACGGGCTGCGGCTGTCGTGGAACTTCCTCTCCCGCTCGACCGCCGGGGTGTTCGCCGCGGCGAACCGCTTCGACCGGGTCACCTTCGATCCGCGGACGCTGTCCAACGTGCGCACCGGGCGGTTCCTGTCCCAGGCGATACTGCGCAAGGCCCGCGCCGGGGAGGTGGCCGACCATCGCCGGGTCGGGTCGATCTTCCGGATTGTCGACGTGGTGCTGGCGCCGACCACCGCACAGCCGCCGCCGCTGGTGCACGCTTTCGACGACCTGGGCAATTGGGAGACCGACCGCGCGATGATCGCGGCCTGCCCGGTGACCTGGCCGTGGAACCTGCTCGGGTGGCCGTCGATCAGCGTGCCGGCCGGTTTCACCTCGGACGATCTGCCGATCGGGGTGCAGTTGATGGGCCCGGCCAACAGCGACGGTCTGCTGATCTCACTGGCGGCCGAATTGGAGGGAGTGAGCGGCTGGTCGGCCCAGCAACCGACCCCCTGGTGGCGCACCGGGACCGGTCTGGGCTCATAGCCGGCGCACAAGCTGGGCACAGTGGGCCCAGAGCGGGCTTCCGCTAAGCTGGCACCGTCTTCGTGTAGGTCTTCGTACCCGCTCCTACGGTGCACTGGTGAAAGGCGTCGAAAAACATGGCCCCACTGTCGTTGACCAGGCTCGCTGTCGCAGCCGGCAGTCTGGCGTTGTCGCTCTCCGCCGGTGTCGGGATCGCGTCTGCGAACCCTGATCTCGGTCCGATCGTCAACACCACCTGTAACTACGGCCAGGTGATGGCCGCGCTCAACGCGCAGGACCCGGCTGCCGCTGCGGACTTCAACGCCTCGCCGATGGCCCAGTCGTTCCTGCGCTCGTTCCTCGCCTCGCCGCCCGACAAGCGGCAGCGGCTCGCCCTGCAGGTGCAGGCCATGCCGGAGGCTCAGCAGTACATCGGCACCATCACGCAGGTCGCCGGTAGCTGCAACAGCTACTGATCTCTTTTCGGCACTCGCCTCCCCCGGTCTCACCTTCCTGCGTCGCAGGCCGTCTCGAAGACACCCCGTCAACAGAGACCGTCGTAGACACAAGGAGGTGAGCTGGTGGGAGCGCGCGACAAAGTGCTGATCACCGCTGTAGAACTGGCCGACCGGATTCGGTCGGGTGAACCGGTCACGATTCTGGACGTGCGCTGGAGTCTGGACGCACCCGACGGCCGCGCGGCCTACCTGGCAGGGCATCTGCCGGGTGCGGTGTATGTGTCGCTGGAAGACGAACTCACCGATCACAGCAGCACCGGCCGGGGCCGACACCCGCTGCCGACCGGCCGCAACCTGGAGGCGGCCGCTCGGCGCTGGGGCGTGCGGCGCGAGAAGCTGGTGGTGGCCTACGACGACTGGAATCGGGCCGCCTCGGGTCGATTGTGGTGGCTGCTGACCACCGCCGGGCTGACCGGTGTGCGCATCCTCGACGGCGGGCTGCCGGCGTGGACCGCGGCCGGTGGCGAACTTCAGACCGGTGAGGTCACCCCGCAGCCCGGCAACGTCACCCTGGTCGCCGAGGATCTCTACGACGGCAGCAACCTCACCCTCACCGCCGACCAGGCCGGCGCCGACGCCGGATCGGGTGAGTTGACGCTGCTCGACGCCCGCGCACCGGAACGGTTCCGCGCCGACAACGAACCGGTCGACGCCGCCGCCGGGCACATCCCCGGTGCGAAGAACCTGCCGTTCACCGCGCTGCTGGCCGCCGACGGCACCTTCCTGCCGGATGACGCGCTCACCGACCTGCTCGCCGACCGCACGATCGACGCCGGCAGCCCGGTCGGCGCCTACTGCGGCTCGGGTATCAGCGCGACGGTGCTGGTCGCCGGCCTGGCCGCACTCGGTCACAAGGCGGCACTGTTCCCCGGATCGTGGTCGGAGTGGAGTTCGGACCCGTCGCGCCCGGTCGCCCGCGGCGCCGAGTAGGCCCGCGCGATGACCAGGACCGCCAAGACCGTAGTCGTTCTCGGCGCCGGCGCCGGTGGGCTGACCGCCGCGGAGCGGTTGCGGGCGAACCTGCCCGGCACCGACCGGGTGGTGCTGATCGACCGGTCGTTCACCGTCAGTTCGGGCCTGTCGGCGCTCGGGGTGCTGCGCGGCCTGCACACCCCCGCCGAGGTGACCGCAGCCGTCGGCGCGGCCGCCCTGCCGGGGGTGGAGTTGCGGACCGGTGAGGTCACCGGCATCGATCCCGACGCGAAACGGGTGTTGCTGGCCGCCGGCGATCCGGTCGGCTACGACGCGCTGGTGATCGCCCTCGGCGCCGTGCTCGACACCGCCGCGCTGCCCGGGTTGGACGCGGCGATCGCCGCCGGGGTCGCCGGTCAGTTCTACACCCCGGAGGGGGCTGCGGCACTGCACCGCGGTGTCGATCAGCTGTCAACCGGCCGGGTGGTGGTGCTGGTTCCGCCGCCGCCGTTCAAATGCCCGCCTGCGCCCTACGAGGCGGCGTTCCGTATCGCCGACCAGCTCGGCGCACGGTTCACCGACGGCGCGGTGCGCGTCGACGTCATCACCGCCGAGCCGCGCCCGGTCCCGGTGGTCAGCCCGGGCGTCGGCACCGGCCTGGTCGATCTGCTGGAGCAGACCGGCATCGGGTTCACCGCCCAGCGCACCGTGACCGCGGTGGACGCCGCCACCTGCACACTCACGTTCGCCGACGGCGGCACCGAGCGGTTCGATCTGCTGGCGACCGTCCCGCCGCACCGGTCCCCGGTCGCCGACCTGCTGCCGGGCGCGGTCAATCCGGGCGGTTGGCTGCCGGTCGACGGCACCACGCTGGCCACCGGGTTGCCCGGGGTGTGGGCGATCGGCGACGTGGCGGCGCTGCTGCTCGCCGACGGCAAACCCGCACCGAAGGCCGGCTTCATCGCCGAGTCGGGCGGGCGGACCGTCGCCGACCAGGTGGCCCGTCACCTGGGGTACGACGTCCCCGACACCCGGCTCACCGCGGTCGGCGGATGCATCGTGGTGGTCGGGGACGGGGTGGCCGCCAAGGTCGCCGGGGACTTCCTGGCCGCCCCCGCCCCGGACGTCGCGCTGCTGGCCCCCGACACCGGCTTCTACGACGAGAAGCTGGAGTTGGAGCAGTCCTGGCTGGCTCGCTGGGGCGCCTGATCGGCGTCCGCTCAGCTGACGTGGAAGTCGGCCGGGTCGGGTCGGCCCAGCAGTGATTTCATCCGCGCGCGGTCGAACGGCCACAGGTCCACCGTGCCGCCGTCGGTGAGGTACCAGGAGTTGCAGCCGGTGTTCCAGACGGTCGGTCCCATCGCGACGCCGACGTCGTCGTTGAACCGGGTGGTCGCCTCCTCGGTGACCTCGACGGTGGACAGTGCGCCGGCGCGGAACCGCGCCAGCCACTGCGCGATGTAGCGGGCGGTGAGCTCCGCGGAGTACTGCAGTGAGATCGACCCGGTCGGCGAGTTCGGCCCGAGCACCGTGAACAGGTTCGGGAAGCCGGGGATCGCGGTCATCGCGTAAGCCCGCGGGCCTTTCGCCCAGGTGTCGTCGATGCTGATCTTCTCCCGGCCGATCAGCTGCATCGGCCGCATGTAGTTGTGGGCGTGGAATCCGGTGGCCAGCACGATGACGTCGACGTCGCGATGGGTGCCGTCGGCGGTGCGGATCCCGGTCGGCGTGACCTCGGTGATCGCGGCGGTGACGAGGTCGGCGTTGGTCGCCTGGATGGCCCGGTAGTAGCTGCCCGAGATCACCTGTCGTTTGCACAGCGGCTGATAGTCGGGGGTCAGGTCGGCGCGTAATGCCTTGTCCCGCACCTGAACCCGCAAGCTCAACCGGGCGTAGGCCTGCACCGCACGGCGCCGCCAGGACGGCCGGGTGGTGACGTCGGTGAGCAGCCGCGACCCGCCGATCGTCAGCAGGTGGGTGATCGCATTGTGCACGCCGGGGAAGCGCCGGAACAACGCTGCCAAGCCGGGCAGCTGCCGCAGCGACGTCGGCGCCCACAGGATCCACTGCGCCGATCGGACGTAGTGCTCGACCGAGGCCGCGCCGGGCTGCAGCGCGGAGACCACCTGCACGCCGGTCGATCCGGTGCCGATCACCGCGACCCGCTTGCCGGTGGTGTCCAGCGCGTCGTCCCAGCGGGCGGTGTGCACGACCGGGCCGGCGAAATCCGTCAGGCCCGGCAGGTCCGGGATGAACGGCTGGTGCAGCACCCCGGTCGCACAGATCACGAAGTCCGCGATGTGCTGATCGCCGGACGCCGTGGTGACGGTCCAGTTCCGTTGCCGGTCATCCCATTCCGCGCTGGTCACCTCGGTGTCGAAGCGGATCAGCGGGGTCAGTCCGAGTCGGTCGGCGACGTCGCGGTGGTAGCGCTGGATCGCGGCGCCGTCGGCCCAGGTGTCCCGCCAGTCCGGCTTGGGGGCGAAACCGAACTGGTAGATCTGCGACGGCACGTCGCAGCGCAGGCCCGGGTAGTGGTTCCAGTACCAGACGCCGCCGACGTCGGAGCCCTTCTCCAGCACCGTGACGTCAGTGAAGCCGTTCTCGCGCAACACATGTGCGGTGCTGATCCCGGCGACCCCGGCCCCGATCACGAGGACCCGTGGTTCGCGACCGCTCATCCGGCGGCGGCCAGTGCGCGTCGAACCGCGGCCGGCGCGCTGACCATCGCCGCCTCGAACGCCGACCGCCGGCGCCGGCGGTTCATGAAGTTCGCGCCCAGCCCGGCCAGGTCCCGGCGATCCGGGGTGATCGTCACGACCGTCGTGCCGCGGCCGCGAACCTCGGCGACCTCGCGGTCCAGGGTCCGCGACATCGGCCGGCGCAGCAGCAGGTTCTCCAGGTGCCCGCCCGCCCCGGGCACGCGTTCGCCGCGGTCGGAGGCCATCGGCGCGATCACGTACACCACGTCGGCCTCATCGGCGGAGATCAGATCCACCGACGCCGTCGAGCGGGCGCCGCCGTCGACGTAACGCCGGCCGTCGATCTCAACGGGCGGCAGCCAGCCCGGGATCGCCCACGACGCGCGCAGCGCCTGCCCGAGATCGACGGCCGGTGCGGTGGGTGCGCCGAACGCGACCCGCTCACCCCGGTCCACGTCGAAGGCCACCAGCCGCACCGCCGGGTGTGCCAGCCAGCGCCCGTCGGTGCAGTCGTCGGCGAGCCGCTGCAGCCAGGCGGCGTCGGCCCGGCCGGTCGGTGCGATGCCGGTCAGCGCGGCCAGCCCGGACTGCGAGCGCAGCAGTCGCGGGTTCATCAGCCGCGGTGTCGGGATCGGCGGCAGCCCGGGCGGCGCCGCCGCCAGGTGGCTGCTCAGCCGGGGGTCGGTCGTCTCGCCGCGCTGCATGGCGACCAGTTCGTCGACGCTGATGCCGGCGCCGAGCATCGTGACCAGCTCCGCCCCCGCGGAGGTGCCCTGCAGCACGTCGAAATCGCCGATGCTGATGCGGATCTCGCTGCACAGGGCGGCCAGCGCCGCGACGGTCCACGCCCCGCCGATGGTGCCGCCGCAGCCGATGACCAGCGCCCGGGTGGTCATCGGCCGGTCTCGCTGTGGCTGCCGGCCTGCCGGTTCACCCGGTCGATGTAGGCGCCGCGGGCGCCGGTGTCGATGGAGGTCAGGGCGCGACGGTCGTCGATGACGCGCCGCACCGCGTTCTGCAGGCGCTCCGGTACGAACGCCGTCGCCGACCAGGCCGGTGCGACCCAGCGCGGCACGGAACGGCGCGCGGCGCCGGAGCGGACCACGGCGAGGACGGCTTCTGCGACGTCGGCCGGGTCGACCGTCGGCATGCCGCCGCCGAGTGGGGCCCCTGACGCCAGTTCGGTGCGCACCGCCGAGGGCAGCACCGCCGACACCACCACCCCGGTCCCGGCGTACTCCCGCCGCGCCGCCAGCGACGCCCCATAGGCCGCGAACTTGCTGGCGTTGTAGGTGACCATGCCGGGGACCGGGATCATGCCGGCCATCGAGGCGATGTTGACGATCCGGCCACCGCCGCGGGCCACCATGCCGGGCAGCACCGCCTGCATGCCGTTGAGCACCCCGCGGACGTTGACGTCCAGGATCAGGTCGCGGATCCGCTCGGTCTCATCCTCGAACGCGCCGAGCGGCATCACCCCGGCGTTGTTGATCAGGATGTCCAGCGGGCCGCCGTGCTCGCCGCTTTCGATGCGGTCCAGCGCCTCCCGCCAGGACGCCGCACTGGTCACATCCAGTGCGACACCGGTGATTCCGAGGTCGGCGGCGGTCGCCCGGCAGACGTCGTCGTCGACGTCGCCGATCCACACCCGGGCACCCTGCGCGGCGAACAGGGCCGCGGTGGCGGCTCCGATTCCCCGCGCGCCGCCGGTGATCAGCACCCGCGCCCCGCGCACGGGCGGTGTCCTCGTCATGACGATCCGGCGCTAACTGCGCAGCGCCGCAACCGCGTCGGTCAGCAGTTGACGGGCCCGGTCGGCGTTGACCATCGCCGGCGGCTGGCCGCGCACCGGCAGCGGGTTCGCGGTGACCTGAACCAGCGCGTCACCGAGGAAGGCGCTGAACGTGTAGGACTCCCGGGACGACTGCTGTCCCTCCTTGTTCGTCACCTCGATCTCGGAGTGCGAACCGGCCGTCTGGACGCCCTTGATCTCCGGTGCGTCGACCTCGTCGAGGTAGCCGGTGAGCTTGCCGGCCTGGAACGAGACGTGCTTGCACTTCTCGGCAGCGCCCGCGTCGTACGGGATGTCCTTGTCGGCCTGCATCGCGATCGCCACCAGTTGGTTGCCCTCGCCGACGACCGAGACCATCGACATCTTGCCGCGGATGCCCTTGGGCGGGCGTCCGCTGCTGGCCGCGTAGTCACCGCAGTCGGCCGGGTCGAACGTCACCCCGGGCGGCATCTTCTGCGGGCCGAGGATCTTCGGGTCGATGTCGGTCGGGCCCTTGGTCTGGGTCTTGTATTCCGAGCCGAACGTGGACTGCACGTTGAACAGTTTGGTGGTATCGATCGGCTTGTGGGCTCCCCCGCAACCGGCCAGCGCTTGCGCGCACACGAGCAGGCCAACCGAGGCGAACATCAACGACTTGCGTTCCGGCACCCCTGGAATGTACCCGCTGCCGATCTTGCGCGCGTGTGCGGTGGCATCGACACCCGGCCGGGCGCGCGGACCGCTAGAAACCGAGCCGCCCGAGCTGCTTCGGGTCACGCTGCCAGTTCTTCGCCACCTTCACCCGTAGATCAAGAAACACCTTGGTGCCCAACAGCTTTTCGATCTGAGTGCGGGCCGCGGTGCCCACCTCGCGCAGCCGGGCACCGCCCTTGCCGATCACGATCCCCTTCTGGCTGTCGCGTTCGACGTAGAGCCACGCGTGCACGTCGATCAGGTCGTCGCGACCCTCCCGCGGGATGACCTCCTCGATGACCACCGCCAGCGAGTGCGGCAGTTCGTCGCGCACCCCCTCCAGGGCGGCTTCGCGAATGAACTCCGCCATCAGCGTCTCTTCGGGTTCGTCGGTCAGTTCGCCGTCGGGGTAGAACGCCGGCCCCTCCGGCAGCGCCGCCGCCAGCACACCGATCAGCACATCGACCTGCTCACCGCTGATCGCCGACACCGGGACGATCTCCGCCTCCGGCACCGCCTCGGCGACCGCCGTCAGTTGCGCGGCCACCTGGTCGCGGGGCACCTTGTCGATCTTGGTGACGACGACGAGGATCTTGGTGCGCGGTGCGACGGCGCGGATCTGCTCGATGATCCACCGGTCACCCGGTCCGATCGTCTCATCGGCGGGGATGCACAGGCCGATGATGTCGACCTCGGAGTAGGTGTCCTTGACCAGCTCGTTGAGGCGTTTGCCCAGCAGTGTGCGCGGCCGGTGCAGTCCGGGGGTGTCCACCAGGACGATCTGGAAGTCGTCGCGGTGCACGATGCCGCGGATCGTGTGCCGGGTGGTCTGCGGCCGGTTGGAGGTGATCGCGACCTTCTGCCCGACCAGCGCATTGGTCAGGGTCGACTTGCCGGTGTTCGGGCGACCGACGAAACACACGAAGCCGGAATGGAATTCGGTCATGCCACCGGTGTTCCCGCCCGATCGGTCACGATCACCGCGGCGGTCGGCGAGAGTTCCCGCACCGCCGCGACACCGTCGTCGTCAACGGGGCCGCCAAGAAGCACCGCAGCCTCCAGCCCGGTCGCCCCGGACGACACCGCGGCCGCCACGGCCGCCTGCAGCGCGGTCAGCCGCAGCGCCGCCAGCCGCACCGGCGCCCCGGCGTAGGTGCGGCCGTCGAGGTCGCGCACCGCGGCGCCGTCCCCGGCCTCGGCGCGCGCCATCGCGCCCCGGGCCAGCACCACCAGCTTGGCGTCTTCGGGATCCAGTTCAGCCATTGCGCGCGGCCTCCTCACCATGTTGCTCCGGGCACACCAGCACGGTGCCGATCCGCACCCGGCCGCGGCTGTCGCGGCTGCCCTCGGCGCACAGCCGCAGCCCGTGTGAGGTTACCTCGGCGCCGGGCAGCGGCACCCGCCCCAGTTCCAGGGCCAGCAGGCCGCCGACGGTCCCGACGTCGAGCCCGTCGTCGAACCGCACCCCGCACAGCTCGCCGAAGTCCTCGATCGGCAACCGGGCGGAGACCCGAAATCGGTTCTCCCCCAGGTTCTGCACCGGAGCGGTCTCGCCCTGGTCATACTCGTCGGCGATCTCCCCGACGATCTCCTCCAGCACATCCTCGATCGTGACCAGCCCGGCTATCGCGCCGTACTCGTCGACGAGCAGCGCCATGTGATAGCGGTTGCGCTGCATGTCGTGCAGCAGCGCGTTCAGCGGCTTGGAGTCCGGCATGAACACCGCGGGTCGCATCACCTGGGCCACGGTCATGTCCCGGCCGCCGGTGGCCGAGTGATAGGTCTGTGAGACGAGGTCCTTGAGGTAGACCACGCCGAGGATGTCGTCGACGTTCTCGCCGATCACCGGGATCCGGGAGCAGCCGCTGCGCACCGACAGCGAGGTGGCTTGACCGGCGGTCTTGTCGCGTTCGATCCACACCATCTCGGTGCGGGGCACCATCACCTCGCGGGCCGGGGTGTCGGCCAGTTCGAACACCGACTGGATCATCCGGCGCTCATCGGCGGCGACCACCCCCTGCTGCTGCGCCAGGTCGACGACCTCCCGCAGTTCGACCTCGGAGGCGAACGGGCCGTTGCGGAAACCGCGCCCCGGGGTCAGCGCGTTGCCCAGCACCACCAGCAGCCGGCTCACCGGTGCCAGCAGAACCGAAAGCACCTGCAGCGGAAGCGCTGTCGCCAGCGCGATCGAGTACGCGTTCTGCCGGCCCACCGTGCGCGGGCCGACCCCGATGACGACGAAGCTGACCACGACCATCGTCGCCGCGGCCGCGAACAGCCCCCAGTCCAGGCCGAGCACCGCGTGCAGCAGAAACACCAACAGTGCCGTCGCGGTGATCTCGCAGGTGATGCGCAGCAGGACAACGAGATTGATGTAGCGCGCCCGCTCGGCCATCAGCCTCTGCAGCCAGCCGGCGCCGGGGCGCTTCGCCCGCACCAGCTCGGCCACCCGGGCCGGCGAGACCGTGCTGATCGCGGCGTCGATGGCGGCGAACAGTCCACCGAGGCCGATCAGCGCGATCACGCTGAGGGTCAGCCCGGTGCCGGTCACGATTCGTCGAAATACCGCGACTTGTCCACCAGCCGGCGGTCCTTCTCGCTCTGGGTCTCGGCGTGGTAGGACTCCACCTGGTCGGCGACCCACTCCTCGAGCAGCCGGCGCTGCAGCGCGAACATCTCCTTCTCCTCTTCGGGCTCGGCGTGGTCGTAGCCGAGCAGATGCAGCACGCCGTGGACGGTGAGCAGCGCCAACTCCTGGCCGAGCGAATGCCCCGCCGTCTCAGCCTGTTTCGCGGCGAATTCCGGGCAGAGCACGATGTCGCCGAGCATCGCCGGCCCCGGCTCCGGCGCATCCGGACGGCCGCCGGGTTCGAGCTCGTCCATCGGGAAGCTCATCACGTCGGTGGGACCGGGCAGGTCCATCCAGCGCATGTGCAGGTCGGCCATCGCCGCGGTGTCCAGCAGCACCATCGACAGCTCCGCGGCCGGGTTGACGTCCATCCGGGCCAGCACGAACTTCGCCACGCTGACCAGTTCGACCTCCGAGACGTCGAGACCGGACTCGTTGGAGACCTCGATGCTCATCGGCGGGCCCGCCGGTTCGCGCGGTTCACCCCGAGGTCAGACCGCTCGTGGCGGGCCTCGTGGCGCGAGTAGGCGTCGACGATCTCTGACACCAGCCGGTGGCGCACCACGTCGACGCTGGTGAGTTCGGCGACGTGGATGTCATCGATGCCGTCGAGGATGTCGACCGCGGCGCGCAGGCCCGAGCGGGATCCACCCGGCAGGTCCACCTGGGTGATGTCACCGGTGACCACCACCTTGGACCCGAATCCGAGCCGGGTCAGGAACATCTTCATCTGCTCGGCGGTGGTGTTCTGCGCCTCGTCGAGAATGATGAACGCGGAGTTCAACGTCCGGCCCCGCATGTACGCCAGCGGCGCCACCTCGATCACCCCGGAGCTCATCAGCTTGGGGATCAGCTCGGAGTCCATCATGTCGTAGAGCGCGTCGTAGAGCGGCCGTAGATAGGGGTCGATCTTCTCGCTCAGGGTGCCGGGCAGGAAGCCCAGGCGCTCACCGGCTTCCACCGCCGGCCGGGCCAGGATGATGCGGTTGACCTGCTTGGCCTGCAGGGCGCTGACCGCCTTGGCCATCGCCAGGTAGGTCTTGCCGGTGCCGGCCGGACCGATGCCGAACACGATCGTGTTCGCGTCGATCGCGTCGACGTAGCGCTTCTGGTTCAGCGTCTTGGGCCGGATCGTCTTGCCGCGCCGCGACAGGATGTCCAGCGTCAGCACCTCGGCCGGCGATTCGTTGCCGGTGCCGATCAGCATGCCGACGCTGTGTCGCACCGCGTCGGGTGTCAGCGCCTGCCCGCCGGCGACGATCCCGACCAGCTCGGAGACGACCCGTTCGGCCAGGGCGACGTCGGCCGGTTCACCGGCGATCGCGACCACGTTGCCGCGGACATGCAGGTCGGCCGTGAGCAGGCTCTCCAGGGTGCGCAGGTTCTCGTCAGTCGAACCGAGCAGACCCACGACGAGGTCGGGTGGGATGTCGATGCTGCTGCGAACCTGCGAAGCCGGCCCGGCAGCGGTGGTGTCGCGAGACCTCACGTGGTTTTCGATGCCTGCTTCCTGGGATTCTGCGGATGACGATCTGCTGCGAGTCTACCGGCAGCAGGGTGCCGACGGGCGCCGTCGCACTCCAGGGGTCGAACATCATGTGGTACCAACTTCAGTACCGATCCATATACCATTAACGGCGTGCCATCGCTGAACATCGCTTTCACCGAAGCGGAACTCGAAGCCGTCCGTACCGCCGCCGGTGGTGAGGGGCTGTCGTTACGGTCGTTCGCACACCGCGCGATCATCAGTGCCGCCAGCGAACACAAACGTCGGGTCGCCGAGGCGGCGGTCATGGTCGCGCAGCGCTCCGCCGAGTTGAATCGCCGCCTGGCTTGACGGAGTTCTTGGACCGCGACGACGTGCTGGTGGCCGGTGCGGCCGCCGTGGGGCATCCGGTCGAGGTGCGGGACTTCGGTCTGCTCGACGCCGCGGTGGCGCGGCCGCAATCGACCGTCTACGGCGTCGACGCATATCCGGATCTGTACCTCAAGGCCGCCGCCCTGCTGCAGTCACTGGCCCGCAACCACGCCCTGGTGGATGGCAACAAGCGGACGGCGTGGGCGTCGGCCTGGACATTCCTGTACCTCAACGGTGTTGAGTTGTCAGCCGACTTCGACGTGGATGCGGCCGAGGAGTTCATGTACGACGTCGCGCAAGACGGCGCGCTCGCCGTCGAGGACATCGCGGTCGGGCTGGCGGCATTCGCAGCCAAGTGAGTGGGCCTCACCCCCACCGCGGTGTCAGCACCCCCAGGGCGCCCAGCGCCACCGCCGCCGCCGTCGAGGTCCGCAGCACCGTCGGCCCGAGCCGCAGCGGCCGGGCGCCGGCAGTGGTGAACGCATCGAGTTCGGCCGGGGTGATGCCGCCCTCCGGTCCGACCAGCAGCGCCACCGCGGCGGCATCGGCGAGCCCCAACGCGGTCAGCGGTTCGGGTGCGGCGTCGTGCAGCACCAGGACGACGGTGCCGGCGGCGGTCTGCTCGGCCACCCAGGTCGCCAGCGCCGTCGTCGTCAGCACCCCGTCCACGGTGGGAATCCACGCCCGCCGGGACTGCCCGGCGGCCGCCCGGGCCACCGCCGACCACCGCCGCAGCCCCTTGTCGGCCCGCGGCCCCTCCCAGCGGGCCACGCAGCGTTCCGCCTGCCAGGCGACGAACCCGTCGGCGCCGGCCTCGGTCGCCAGTTCGATCGCGAGTTCCGAGCGCTCCGATTTCGGCAGCGCCTGCACCACCGTCACCGGTGGTCGCGGCGCCGGCTGCGTCCAGCGTCGCAGCACCTCGACGGTGAGCCCGGACCGGTCGGCGGTGACCACCGCGCAGTCGGCCAGCTCCCCCGCCCCGTCGGACAGCGTCAGCCGTTCACCGGCCCGGATCCGTCGCACGGTCGCGGCGTGATGCCCCTCGTCACCGCCGATCGTCAGTGTGGCACCGGTCGGCACCAGGTCGTCGACGTAGAACAGTCCCGCCATCGGCGCAGGTCAGCGACCGGTGAACGTGTCGCGCAGCCGGCTGAACAGTCCGCCGCCGGCGTGGCCGTGGGCCGGGCGCACCTCGGCCGCCTCCCGGTCGCGGCGCTCCTTGAACTTGCGCAGCAGGTCGGTCTCGTGGTGGTCGAGCTTCTCCGGGACCACCACCTTGATGTGGGCGTGCAGATCCCCGCGCACCCCGGACCGCAGGTGCGGCATGCCGTGGCCGCGCAGCGTGACGACGGTGTCCGGCTGGGTGCCCGGCGAGACGGTGATGTCGGTGGCGCCGTCGAGAATCGCCTCCACCGGCACCGTGGTGCCCAGCGCGGCGTCGACCATCGGCACCGAAACGGTGCAGTGCAGGTCGTCGCCGTCGCGGGTGAAGATCTCGTGCGGCTGTTCGTGTACCTCGACGTAGAGGTCGCCGGCCGGGCCGCCGCCGGGGCCGACCTCGCCCTGCGCCGCGAGCCGGACCCGCATGCCCTCGGCGACCCCGGCCGGGATCTTCACCGCGATGTCCCGCCGGTCACGCACCCGGCCGTCGCCGCCGCACTGGTGGCACGGGTCCGGGATGACCTCGCCGACGCCGCGGCAGGTCGGGCACGGCCGTGACGTCATCACCTGGCCGAGCAGCGAGCGCTGCACGCTCTGCACCTCGCCGTGGCCGCCGCAGGTGTCGCAGGTCATCGGCTTGGAGTCGCCGTTGGTGCCCCGGCCCTGGCAGCGGTCGCAGAGCACGGCGGTGTCGACGGTGACGTGCTTGGTGACGCCGGTGGCGCATTCGGACAGGTCCAGGCGCATCCGCAGCAGCGAATCCGACCCGGGCCGGACCCGGCCCACCGGCCCGCGGGACGCGCCGCCGCCGCCGAAGAACGCCTCGAACACGTCGCCGAGCCCCCCGAAACCGGAGTATCCGCCGAAGCCGTTACCGCCCCCACCGCCGCTCTCCAGCGGGTCGCCACCGAGGTCGACGATGCGACGCTTCTCCGGGTCGGAGAGCACCTCGTAGGCGGCGCTGATCTCCTTGAATTTGTTCTGCGCCGCCTCGTCGGGGTTGACGTCGGGGTGGTATTTGCGCGCTAGCTTGCGATACGCACGCTTGAGTTCGGTGTCGCTGGCGTTCTTATCGACGCCCAGCAAGCCGTAGTAGTCGCGTGCCACGCCTGACCTTTCCGCACTGTCTATCGGGTGCCGAGCACTTCGCCGATGTACGACGCCACGGCGGCGACACTGGCGATGGTTCCCGGATAGTCCATCCGGGTGGGCCCGAGCACCCCCATGCCCCCGTAGACCGTGCCCAGGGAGCCGTAGGCGGTGGACACCACCGAGGTGCCGGCCATCTCCTCGACCTCGGTCTCATGACCGATTCGCACCGTGACTTTACCGGCCTCCTGCTGGACGGCCAGCAATCGCAGCACCACCACCTGCTCCTCGAGGGCCTCCAGCACCGAGCGCAGCGAGTCACCGAAGTCCGCGGCGTTACGGGTGAGGTTGGCGGTGCCACCCAGCAGCAACCGTTCCTCACTGTGTTCGACCAGGGTCTCCAGCAGCACCGTGGCGGAGCGGCCGACAGCGTCGGAGAGGCTGTTCGCCATCCCCGGCTGGCCGCCGAGGTGGCCGGCCAGATCGGCGACCGCCACCGACGCGGCCGGGATCTTCTTGCCCTCCAGCGCGACGCCGAGCAGTTCACGCAGCCGCGCCAGTTGATGCTCGTCGATGGTGTCGCCGAGTTCGACGATGCGCTGGTCGACCCGGCCGGAGTCGGTGATGACGACCAGCAGCAGCCGGGCCGGGGTCAGCGCGATCACCTCCAGGTGGCGCACCGTCGACGCGGACAGCGTCGGGTACTGCACGACGGCCACCTGCCGGGTCAGCTGGGCCAGGGTGCGCACCGCCCGGCGCAGCACGTCGTCGAGATCGACGCCGGTCTCCAGAAACGACAGGATCGCGCGCCGCTCCGCGCTCGACAGCGGCTTGACCTGCTCGATGCGGTCGACGAACTCGCGGTACCCCTTCTCGGTGGGCACCCGCCCGGAACTGGTGTGCGGCTGGGTGATGTAGCCCTCGGCCTCCAGCACCGCCATGTCGTTGCGGATGGTGGCCGGGGACACCCCGAGGTTGTGCCGTTCGACGAGGACCTTGGACCCGATCGGTTCCTTGGTGGCGACGAAATCCGCGACGATGGCGCGCAGCACCTCGAAGCGACGGTCGTCGGCGACACCCATGGCCCCAGGTTACTTTCCGAGCGTGTTTTCCGTCGCCGGACCCGAATGGGCACACCGTCGCTCGCCCTGCGTAGGCTCGGCGGTGACCGTGGTCACACGAATTCCGGAGGCCCCAACCGTGTCCGACTTCCCCTACACCGACCGCTTCGCCGTCAACCGGACGCTGCCCGAGCACGGCCGCTCCCGCGAGGATGTGCTGGCCGAACTGAAGGCGATGGCCGCCGCCGAGGATCCCACCTGGGAGACCGGCCGGGTGTCGGGAACCATGTACTGCGGCGACCACGAGCACTATCGGTTCCTCGACGAAGCGTTCGGCATGTTCGCCCACGTGAACGTGCTGCAGCGCGACATCTGCCCGAGCGCAACGAAATTCGAGGGCGAGGTGATCGCGATGGCGCTGGACCTGATGCACGGCGAGGCGATCACCGGCACCGAGCCGGCCGGCATGGTCACCACCGGTGGCACCGGCAGCATCATCCACGCGCTGCTGGCCTACCGGGAGCACGCCGCCAAGCACCGGGGCATCACCCGGCCGAACTTCATCAAGCCCGAGACCGGCCACCCGGCGTTCGACAAGGGCTGCCACCTGTTCGGCATCGAACTGCGCAAGGCGCCGATCAACCCCGACACGACGCAGGTCGACGTCGACTGGGTGGCGGACAACATCGACGAGAACACGATCGCGATCATGGGGTCGGCCTGCAACTACGGCTACGGCACCGTCGACCCGATCCCGGAGTTGGGCCAGGTCGCGCTGGACCGCGGGGTGGGGCTGCACGTCGACGGCTGCCTGGGTGGGTTCGTGCTGCCGTTCGCGAACGAATTCGGTTACGACGTACCGCTTTTCGACTTCCGGGTGCCCGGTGTAACCAGCATCTCCGCCGACAACCACAAGTACGGCTACGCGCTGAAGGGCGCCTCCACGCTGCTGTTCCGCGACAAGGCCTACCGCAACGCGCAGTACTTCTACCTGCTGGACTGGACCGGCGGCAAGTACATGTCCCCGGGCATCGAGGGGTCCCGGTCCGGCGGGCTGATCGCCGCCGCCTGGGCCTCGATGGTGCAGTTGGGCCGCGACGGCTACCGCCGCTACGCCAAGGCGATCTTCGAGACCGCGTTCGCCATGCAGGACGCGGTGCGCAGCCATCCCGAACTGCAGATCATGGGGTCGCCGACGTTCTGCTTCAGCTTCCGCTCCGACGAGTTCGACATCTATCACGTCGCCGACGCGATGAAGCCGAAAGGCTGGCGGTTCAACGGTCAGCAATACCCCAACGCGATCCACATGGCCGTGACCCGTCCGCAGACCCAGCCCGGCGTGGTCGAAGCGTTCCGGGCCGACCTCGACGACGCCGTGGCGTACGCGAAGAAGAAGACCGCCGCCGGTGAGGCACCGGTGAGCGCCGCGGTCTACGGCGGCATCCCGGGCGGGCTGACCACCGAGGCGGCCCAGTTCATCGAGGGGTTCATGGAGCAGATGCTCGACACCCAGCAGTCGGTGCCGCCCGCCTGATGAACTCCCCGCAGAACCGCGCCGACCGTGTCGTCTTGGCCGTCGATCTCGGCACCGGCGGCCCGAAGATCGGCTTCGTCGCCCTCGACGGCACGGTGATCTGGTCGGATCACGTTGCGGTGCTGACCGATTACGGTCCGGGCGGTGCGGCCACCCAGAATGCCGGGCTGTGGTGGGCGATCATCCGCGACACCGTCCGCCGCGGGCTGCGCGAGGGCGGGGTGCGCGGCGAGCAGGTGGCCGGCGTGTCGATCACCGGGCAGTGGGCCAGCACCGTTCCCGTCGACGCCGACGGCCGACCGGTC
Organism: Mycolicibacter acidiphilus; assembly: GCF_018455725.1. GTDB lineage: Bacteria > Actinomycetota > Actinomycetes > Mycobacteriales > Mycobacteriaceae > Mycobacterium > Mycobacterium acidiphilum. The sequence continues at coordinate 65,671 of NZ_JAHCLR010000025.1, read as the reverse complement.
GGCCCGTGCGTGATGTGGATGGACACCCGCGGCGCGCCCTACAGCCGCAAGCGGATCGGCGGCCGGTTGCAGGGCTACCGGGCGCGCGCGCTGGCTTCCTGGATCCGGCGCAACGGCGGAATCCCGACCCCCAGCGGCGACGACCCGGTCGGGCACATGCTGCACCTGCAGCACGATGCGCCCGACGTCTTCAGTTGCGCCCGTTGGCTTCTGGAACCCGTTGACTACCTGAGCATGTGCTTCACCGGGCGGGCCGCGGCGTCGCACGCGTCGATGATGGGCGCCTGGCTCACCGACAACCGCGACCTGACCGCACTCGACTACGACGACACCCTGGTGCGGCTGGCGGGGGTGGACCGTTCAAAGCTGCCGCCGCTGGTGCCGACCGGGTCGATCATCGGCCCGGTAGCACCGGCGGTCGCCGCTGATCTCGGCATCTCACCGGATGCGCAGGTGGTGACCGGCACCCCGGACCTGCACAGCGCGGCGATCGGGTCCGGCGCGGTGGGCCGCGGCGAGTTGCACATGACGATCAGCACCACGTCGTGGATCAGCTGCCCGGTGGCCGGCAAGAAGACCGACGCGTTCCACCAGATCGCCACCGTGCCCGGCATCGACCCGCAGAGCTACCTGCTCGTCAACAACCAGGACACCGCCGGCCGGGCCCTGCAATGGTTGCGGGACACCGTGTTCGACGGCGCCGGGCTGGACTACCCCGAGCTGACCGCGCTGGCCGGCACCGCCCCGGCCGGGTCCAACGGCGTGCTCTTCACGCCGTGGCTCAAAGGCGAGCACTCCCCGATCGACGACCGCAACGCCCGCGGCGGCTTCCACAATCTGTCGCTGGCCACCACACGCGCCGACCTGACCCGGGCGGTGCTGGAGGGCGTCGCCTACAACAGCCGCTGGCTGCTCGGCGCCGTCGAGAAGTTCACCGGCGGCACCGCGAACCGGCCGATCCGGCTGATCGGCGGCGGCGCCCGGTCGGACCTGTGGTGCCAGATCATCGCCGACGTGTGCGGGCGCAGCTGCGAGCGGGTGGCCGACCCGCTCAACGCGCAGCTGCGGGGGGCCGCGCTGTTCGCCGCGGTCGGCATCGGCGCCGTCGACCGCGCTGAACTGCGCGACCTGGTTCGGGTGGATGCGGTGTTCGAACCTGGGCCTGAGCAGCACCGGGTCTACGACGGCCTGTTCGCCGAGTTCCCCGGGTTGTACCGGGCGCAGAAGGGCATGTTCGCCCGGCTCAACGGCTGACCCCCCTTTTGTGCGCGAGCGTGCACAACTCACCGGCATTCCCCCAGGTCGGGGTGGTCAGTTCTGCACGGTCAGGGTAAGGGCGCACCCACCCCACCCCGCGAGCGTGCACAACTGTCCGGCATTCCCCCAGGTGGGGCCGGTCAGCTCCGCACGTCGGGGTGGCGGGGTGGCTGGATCAGCGGTTCGCCAGCAGCGCGAGCAGCGCCTTGGACGACTGCTGGGTGATCACCCAGCTGCCCTGGTCGACCAGCGTGACCGGCACGGTCCGCGCCGGCATCTTGGGTCCGGAGATCTCCACCGGGGCGATGGCCTGGCCGGGGCCGGTCGGCGAGACGCTCACCACGTTGAACGTGTAGGGCAGCTCGCCGTCGCGGTACGCCTTGCGCAGTTCGTGGTCGAGGATGTGGCCGTCCTCCGGGTCGATGCCATTCTCGACCAGCTGCCCCTTCTCCTTGTAGCCGACGCCGGCGTCGGTCAGCCGGGTCAGCATGCCGGCGACCTCACCGGTGCTCGGCAGTGGCTGCCCCTCCTGCGGCGGCACCGGAGCCGGCGGCGGTTCCAGCGGCAGCGGTGCCCCGAAGACGACCGGCTGCACCTGCGCGGACACCGTCCCCGCGGGCTGGCCGGCGGCAACCGTCAGGCCCCCGGCGCCGATTGCGGCTACGGCCAGCGCCCCCGCGGCAAGCACTTTCACTGACATGACCCCTCCATCGCAGTCGACACCATGCGTATCTGCGGCCACAGTACCCGCGCGATTCCGGCCCATCGTCGGCTGCGAACCAGACAACCGGACAGGACCGCTGGCAGGTTGAGCATTTACGGAAGCATTTGTCCTTCATATCCGTAAATATTCGACTCATACATATGTCAGTCCGCTTTTGCGGTAGTCGCACAAATATGGTAATCCATTGGATTCACAGTGAATATGCAGCAACTTGTCGGGTCGCAGCGACGATGGAGGAACGTGGACGTGTTGAGCGCGCCGGCCTGGATGGCCTTCCCTCCGGAGACCCACTCGACACTGCTCTCCGCCGGCCCCGGGCCCGGCCCCCTGCTGGCCGCCGCCGCCGCGTGGAATCAACTCAGCGCGGAGTACACCGCGACGGCCGCTGAGCTCACCGCCCTGCTGGACACCGTGTCGGCCGGGGTGTGGGACGGATCCGCCGCGGCCCGGTATCTGGCCGCGCACACGCCATACCTCGCCTGGCTGACCCAGGCGGCGCTGGACACCGCCGGAGTCGCGGCCGGACACCACAGTTCGGCTGCGGCGTTCGCCACCGCCCTGGCCACCATGCCGACGCTCGCCGAGCTGGCCGCCAACCACACGGTCCACACCGCCCTGGTCGCCACGAACTTCTTCGGCGTTAACACGATCCCGATCGCCCTCAACGAGGCAGACTACGTGCGGATGTGGATTCAGGCCGCGGTGACGATGACGACCTATCACGGTGCCGCCGCGGCATCGGTGGCCGCGACGCCGCACACGACGACAGCGCCGACGGTCATGAGCATGGACGGGGACATGGGTGGTGGAGGCGGCCACATGGGCGGAGGCGGCGACATGGGCGGCGGGGGCGGCCACATGGGTGGCGGCGGAAACATGGGCGGGGGCATGAACACCGGAATCCCCGGCACGTTCGAGGAGTGGCTGCAGGCCATCTTCCCGCCCAAGTTCGACCCGTTCGGACCGCTGCCGGACATGTACCCGAGCCTGGAGATGTTCCTGCCGCGCGTCGAGAAGATGCTCGCCATGTACGCCGGCGATCCCTCGCAACTGGCCCAGGCGATCTTCCTGCTCGGCACCCAGTTCGTCGTGCACCGTGCCATGGTCACGATCAACCTGCTGCTGCACTTCCCGCAGCTGCTGGCCATGCCCCTACCGCAGCTGGCCGTGGCGCTGACGCCGATCGTCGAACTGGCCGCCGGACCGGCCCTGGCCGCGGCACTGGCCACTCCCGCGGTCGGCGGCGGCGCCGGGCTGACCGGCCTGACCGGACTGTCCGGGCTGGCCGCACCGGGTCCGGCGGTCCCGTCCCCGTCCCCCACTGTCGTCGCGGAGGTGCCGAGCACCCCGACCGGGAGCACGACGCCGGCCGCGGGACCGCCGTCGGCACCCGCACCCGCCGTACTATCGTCGCCCGCACCGGCGGTCCCGCCCGCGACTCCCCCGCCGCTGCTGGGGGCCGAGGGCGTCACAGGCACTGTGGGCGCGCACGCCGCCGTCCATCCCTATCTGCTGAACTTCGGCGCAGTCGGATCCGCCGCCCGCCGACGGGCGCGAACCCGTGAGCAGGCACCGGAGGGCATCGACGCACCCGCGCCAGCGCCGGTGCCGGCGGCGCGGCGCCACCAGCCGCAGCCGCGGCATCGCACGACCGGGCAACGTCCGGGCCGGGGCTACCGATACGAATTCCTGGATTCGCAGGCCTCCGAGCGCGGGACCGGAACGCTCGGCTTCACCGGGACCGCGGCCCGGCCGACGGCGGCGGCGGCCGGGATGACGACGCTCGACGCGAGAACCTTCGGCAACACCTCGCTGCCGATGCTGCCCGGCACCTGGTCCGACGACCCGCTGCGCAGCGGCGAGTGAGCGCCCGCATGCGTCGACGATCCGCGATCCTGGCATGGCTGATGGCGGTGGCGCTGCCGGCCGCCACACTCACCGGTTGCAGTCCGACGAATCCGACCGCGGCACAACCGATCGTCGTACTCGCCGCGGCCGCACTCAAACCGAGCTTCACCCGGATCGCCGCCCAGTTCGAGGCCGAGAACCCCGACGCCTCCATCCGGTTCGACTTCGCCAGCTCCCCGGACCTGGCCACCCAACTGCTGAACGGCGCGACCGCCGACGTCTTCGCCTCCGCCGACACCGCCCAGATGGACCGGGTGGACCGCGCCGGGCTGCTCACCGCGGAACGGGCCGATTTCGCGACGAACACCCTGGTGATCGTCACCGCCCCGGGCAATCCGAAGCACTTCGCGTCGTTCTCCGACCTGGCCGAACCCGGTGTCGCCGTGGTGGTCTCACCGGCGCCGATGCCGTGCGGGGTGGCTACCGAGCGCGTCGCCGCGAGCACCGGCGTCACGCTGCATCCGATCAGCGCCGAACCGGACGTCGAGGACGTGCTGAACAAGGTGATCACCGGGGAGGCCGACGCCGGCCTGGTCAACGTCACCGACGCGGCCGTCGCCGGGGACCGGGTCACCACGGTGTCGATCCCGGAGGCCGCCGAAGCGGTCAGCACCTACCCGATCGCCGTGCTGGCCCACGCAGCCCGGCCCGGTCCGGCCACCAGGTTCGTCGCGTTCGTGGCGGGCGGCCCGGGGCGTGCGATCCTGGAGCAGGCCGGCTTCGGCACGCCCTGACCCGGCCGGTAAAAGGGAGGGGTGACCGAGATCCGCTACGCGCTGCGCGCCGGCGTCACCTGTGTGACTACCCCCGTCGCCGCGGTGCTGCTGGCGCCGCCGCACCGGGAGAAACTGACCGGGCTGACGCCGGCGCGGTTGGCAGCGTTGAAAACCCTCAACACCGGCGGCTCGGTTCCCGGTGACCCGTTCATCGAAGGGCTCGCCGCCGGCGGTTGGCTGACGACCACGGTCACACCGTGGTATTCGGTTCACCCGTTCCGGCCCCCGACCACGCAACCGCACAGTACTGCCACGCTGCTGTCCCGGTTCGCGGTGCTGCACCGCGACGCCGACGGTTTCGTGCTGGAACACCCGCTGGGCTGGTGCGACATGCGCATCGACGACGCCCGCCTGCTGGCGCTGCTCGACGGAGGTGCACCGTCTCCGGACCTGCCGGCCGACGTCGCCGCCCGGTTCGTCGACGACCTGCGCCGCGGCGGGTTCCTGGTGCCGGCCAGCGAGGCCGAGGCAGCCGGGTTCGATGCCGAGAGTTGGAGCACGGCGGACCTGTGGTTTCACCGGCGCAGCACCCTGGGCGAACGCACCATCACCTGGGATCACTTCGGGCCGACGAAGTGGGCCAAGGGCAGATTCGACCAGCCACCGGCCCGCCGGGAGCCCTATCCGGGCGACCCGGTCGCCCTGCACACCCCCGACCTGGACGCGCTCCGGTGCACCGATCCGACGCTGAGCTCTGTTGTCGAAGAACGGGTTTCGGCCCGCACGTTTGACGACGCCCGACCCCTCAGCGTCGAGCAGCTGGCCGAACTGCTGTATCGCACCGCGCGGACCCGCCGCACCGAATCCGCCACGCCCGGTGAGGAACTGCTGTCTCGGCCCTACCCGTCGGCGGGCGGTGTCTACGAACTGGAGCTGTACCCGGTGGTGCGCAACGTCGCGGGCCTGCCACCGGGGATGTACCACTACGACTCGTTCGACCATGTGCTGCGGCCGGTGGCCGGCGCCGACGATCCGGCGGTGGCCCGGCTGGTCAAGCCGGCTGCCGCGACGCTGGCCGGTGGGATCGAGCCGCAGGTGCTGCTGGTGATCGCGGCCCGCAGCGGCCGGATCATGTGGACCTACGAGCAGATCGGCTACGCCACCATCCTCAAAGACGTCGGCGCACTGATGCAGACGGTCTACCTGGCGGGCACCGCGATGGGTGTCGGTGTCTGCGCGCAGGGCTTCGGCGACACGGCCGCGTTCGTCGCCGCCACCGGGGTCGACGAACGCCGGGAGTGCAGTGTCGGCAGCATTGTGATCGGTTCGGCCGCACCGGCTTAGGACGTCTCACAGCTCGGCGGCGAGCACCTCTTCGTCGGTGAGCGCGGCGACCTCCAGGTAGGCGCGCGCGATCTCCACCAGCCGGTCCGGACCGGTCTGGCGCCGCTGCAGCCGATCGGCGAGACCGGCGGCGGTGCGGGTCGCGAACAGGTCGGCGACCACCGCATGCTCGGCGTCCAGCCAGTCCCGCAGCCGCGCGATGACGGCGGTGGCCAGCACCGAGTCGCCGCCGAGGGCGAAGAAATCGCGGTGTACGCCCACGGTTTCCCGGCCCAGCACTTCGGCGATGATCGCCGCCGTCGCGGCCTGCAGTGCGGTGCGCGGGGTATCGTCCCCGTCGGCGTCGGGTTCGCTGCCGAGCAGCGCGGTCATCGCGCGACGATCGATCTTTCCGTTGGGCGTCAACGCAATCCGGTCGACGGTCCGCACCAGGCTCGGCATCATGTAGGCCGGCAGTAGTTGGGCCAGCACCGAATCCGTGTCCCGCGGTTCGCCGGTGACCGCGGCCAGCAGGCGCGACGCCCGGTCCCCGGCCACCACCGCCACCGCGTCCCGCACACCGGGAACCGCCCGCAGCGCACTCTCCACCTCACCGAGTTCGACCCGGTAGCCGCGGATCTGCACCTGGTTGTCGGCGCGGCCGAGGAACTCCAGGGTGCCGTCCGGCCAGTACCGGGCCAGGTCACCGGTGCGATACCAGCGCAGCCCGGCATGGTCCACGAACCGGTCGGCGGTGCGCTGCGGATCACCGCGGTAGCCCGCCGCGACACCGATTCCACCGATCCACAATTCGCCCGCCACCCAGTCCGGGCAGTCGCGGCCGGCGGCCGAGACGACCCGGCAGCGCACGTTGCGCAGCGGTCGGCCGAACGGCACCGTCGTCCACCCGGGCGGTGGTTCACCGGTGATCTCGCAGACCGTGCTGTGGATGGCGGCCTCGGTGGCGCCGCCCAGGCCGGCGAAGCGGCAGTCCGGCAACTGTGCGTGCAGCCGGCGGGCCAGGTCCACCGCCACCCAGTCACCACCGAGCAGCACCGCGCGCAGACTGTCGCCGAGCTGTCCGTCGCCTTCGGTCAGCAGCATCTCCAGCAGGCTCGGCACGCAGTTGAGGATCGACACCCGGTGCCGCTGAACCAGTTTCACCCAGTCTGCGGGGGCGCGACGTTGATCCGCGTCGAGGGCGACCACGGCGCCCCCGGCGGCGAACATGCCGAAGACGTCGTACACCGACAGGTCGAATTCCAGCGCGGACAGTCCCAGGGCGCGGTCGGCGGCGCCGACGCCGAACCGATCGTTGAGTGCGTCGATGGTGTTCATCGCCGCGCGGTGCGACACCTCGACGCCCTTGGGCAACCCGGTCGAGCCGGAGGTGAACAGCAGGTAGGCGATGTCACCGGGATCGCCGTACACCGGTGCCGCAAGCGGTGCACCGCCGCGGGCGTCGGCCAGGCTCAGATCACCCGGCGCGGTGCCCAGCACGACGGCGACGCCTGCGGTGGCGAGGATCTTCTCGCGGCGCGCAATCGGTTGGTCGGCGCCGATCGGAACGTAGGTGGCACCGGCGGCCAGTACCCCGAGCACGGCCAGCACCTGGTCGGGGCCCTTGGGCAGTTGGACGGCGACGGCGTCACCGGGTGCCACCCCGCGGGCCCGCAGCGCCCCGGCGACGGCGAGCGCGTCCGCCGCCAGCTGGCGGTAGGTCCAGGCGCCGTCGATCCCCCACAGCACCGCTGGGTCGTCGGGATGCGTTGCCGCACGGTCGAAGAGCCCGTGGTGCAGGCAGCGGTCCGGCAGCGGACCGTCGGTGGCGTTGACGGTTTCCCGGATTCGGGCCTGTTCGGCCGGCAGCGCCACCGCGGTATCGGCGTCCCATCCGGCCGCTCCGAAAGCCAGCCGGTCGACCGCGGCGGTGAACGCCGCGAACATGGTGTCGATCAGCCCGGCGGGGAACGCCGACTCGCGGACGTCCCAGTTCAGCAGCAGCCCACCGCGCAGCTCGGTGACCTGGGCGTCCAGCAGCACCTGCGGTCCCTGCGACACGATCCAGACCGGCTCCCCGAAGGTGGCGACGGCCGTCTCGCCGAACAGTTCGCCGAGGTCCAGCGCACTGGTGAACACGATCGGCGCCAGCACCGGCTCACCGTGCAGTCGCCCCAGGTCACGGAGCACCTCAAGGCCGGAATAGCCGCTGTGCGATGCGCTTTCGTACATGCGACGCTGGATGTCACGCGCCCGGTCGGCCACCGATACCGGCCGCTGCAGCGCGGGGATGTCGAGCATGATCGACGAGGTGAAGTCGCCGGCCACCCGATCGACGCCCGGGTGCACCGGCTCCCGGTGGAACAGCGGCACATTCAACAGGAACGGTTCGTCGCCCGACCAGGCGGCGATGGTGTCGGCGAACACCGCGGCCACCGCCATCGCCGGCGTGATGCCCCGGGTGTGCGCGCCGGCGACCAGTGCCTCCTTGGCCTGCGGCGTCAACCAGTGCGCGCAGCGCGCGGTGCGCGGTGCGGCCGTGGCGGTGACGGTCGGAAGTTGCGGTGCGCCGGGCAGTTCCGCGAGGCGGTGCTGCCAGTAGTCACGGTCGCGGTCGTGGGCGGTGCTGTCCGCGGCGCGTTCGGTGCGGTAGCGGCGGTAGCTGTAGCCCGGCGTCGGCAGCGTCGCGCCTCGGTACAGCCCCGCCAGGTCGGCGATCAGCATCCGGTAGCTCATCGCGTCGGCGGCGAGCATGTCGATGTCCAGGTGCAGTCGGCTGCGGTCGGGGTCGTAGCGGGTCAGCGTGACGTCGATGACCTCGCCGTCCTCGATCGCCAAGCGCTGGTGGGTTTTCCGGTCCCGCACCTGCGCCAGCTGCGACTCCACCTCGCCGACCGGCCGGCCGCGCAGATCCAGCTGGTGGAACACCGGCCGGCCGGGGCCGGCCAGGGTCTGCTGGGTGCCGTCGGGCAGGAACCGGGTCCGCAGCATCGGGTGCGCGGTGACCAGATCGGCGACCGCACGCTCCAGCCTGGCCGGATCCACCGGGCCGCCGTCGAATTCGACGTAGAGGTGCGCCGCGACCCCGCCGAGCTGCTGCTCATCGGCACGCCCGATCCAGTACGCGTGCTGCATCGGGGCCAGCGGGAAGGGTTCGTCGTCGTCGGTTCCGACTGTCGCAGCCGGCTCCTCGACCGCCGCCGGGGCCGGGGAGCCGAGCAGCTGCTGCCAGGCCGCCACCGTCGGCTCGGCGGCCAACTGCGCGAAAGTGATGTGCACACCGCGTTTGCGCCAGCCGCCGGCCATCGCCATCATCGCGATCGAGTTCAGTCCGCACTGGATCAGATCGTCGTCGTCGGCGATATCAGTTGCCGGGCAACCCAGCTGGTCGGCGACCGCGGTCCGGATCTCGTCCCCGGTGATCGGTTCGACGTCGCTCATCGCAATCCCCCCTGGCGGTCGGCGACCAGTGCCGCGACGCCGCGCTCCCACAGCCGCGCCCAGTCGGCCAGATCCTCGTCGGTGAACAGCGCGTCGCTGTACAGCAGCGTCGTCACCAGTTCCGGCCCGTCCACCCCGGTGCGCACCGCCGCGGAGACGTACAGCGCGAACCGCAGCGGCAGATCGGGTTCCGGGTCGATCGGCAGCGCCTCCAGGGCGTCGCCGGCCAACAGTGACCACGGCTGATCCGACACCGGGCCCAGGTCCAGCCGGCCCAGATAGCTGAACATGATCTGCGGTTCGTCGTCGAGATCGGTGCAGCCCCGGATATAGCGCAGCAGCCCGTAATCCAGCCCGCCGGCCGGAATCCCGGCCAGATCGGTGCGCACCGACGCCAGCAGGGCGTGCGCCCGCACCGGGTCGCCTTCCGCCTCGGCGACGCCGACCGTGCCACCGACGCCGAGCCGCACCGGGAACATGCTGGTGAACCAGCCGACCGTGTTGGTGGTGTCGGTGTCGAGTTCGGCGTCGGCGCGACCGTGGCTGTCCAGCGCGATCAGCGTCCCGGCGGCCGGGTCTGCGCCGCTGCGGGTTCGCCAGGTCGCGGTCACCGCCGTCACCGCCGCCAGCAGGACCTCCTCGACACCGCCGTCTGCGGCCAGCAGTCGCTCGGTGACCGCCGCCGGGGTGATCACCCGGGTGGCGCGCAGGGTCGACCAGGTGTCGAGCGTCGGGTCGGGATGCCGGGTACCTAGGGCCGGGTCCGCGCCGCGCACCCGGCCCCGCCAGTAGTCAAGCTGCGAGGCGGTCTCCGGTGACGCGGCGCGCTGCTGGATCAGCTCCGACCAGCGCCGGTAGGAGGTGAACTCCGGCAGCAGCTTCGGGGCGGCACCGGATTGCGCGGCCCGCCAGGCTTCGGCGAGATCGCCCAGGATGATGTGCCAGGACACCACGTCCACCACCAGGTGGTGTGCGCTGAGCAGCAGCACCCCGGCGGAGTCGGGCTCGCGCAGCCAGATCGCCTGCACCATGCTGCCCTGCGCCGGGTCGATCCGGTCGTTGGCCGCGCGCGCCGCCTGGGTCACGGTGCCGGCTGCGGTGGCCGCCGGGCAGTCCAGTCGGGTCAGCACGTCCGCTGCGATCACCGCACCGGGCGGCCGCGTCACCAAGCGCGGGCCGTCCGGTGTCCCGGCGAGGGTCGCTCGCAGTGTGTCGTGGCTGTCGAGCAGCAGCTGCAGCATCGACTCAATTGCGCCGCGGTCGATTCCGGCGGGCAGCCGCAGCAGCACGGTGTGGGTGAAGCGGCGGTAGTCGCCGTATTCGTAGAGCCAGGACACCACCGGCAGCGGCGGCACCACCCCGTAGTCGGCGTCGACGGTCTCGACGTCGCCGGTGATCGTCCGGTCGATGACGACGGCGAGTTGGGTGATGCTGGGCGCGGCGAGCACCATGCGCGGGCTGAGCGGCAGTCCCTGCCGCCTGGCCCGGTGTACCAGCGCGATCGCGACGACGCTGTCCAGGCCGAGTTCGAAGAAATCGTCGTCGCGGTGCGGGGTCACGCCGTTGAACTGTTCGGTGAGGATGTCCCGCAGCGCTCGCTCGGTGTCGGTGAGCGCGCTGTCGTCGTCGGCCGCGGTCCGGGTGAACGCTGCGACTGCCAGTCGGTCCAGTTCGTGGTTGTCGAGTTTGCCGTTGGCGTTCACCGGAAGTCCGGGCAGGTCGATGATCCGAGCCGGAATCATGTAGGCGGGCAGCCGTTCGCTGAGCGCCAGCCGCAGCCGGATCGGATCGCCGGTGGTGCGCCACACCACGAACGCCACCAGACCGGCGCCGCCGGCTCGCCGCTGCACGGACACCGCGGCGTCGGCGATCTCGGGTCGGGTGCGCAGCGCCGCCTCGATCTCGCCGATCTCCACGCGGTAGCCGCGGATCTTCACCTGGTCGTCGGCGCGGCCGAGGTAGGCGTAGCCGCCGTGCGGCAGCCGGCGCACCAGATCACCGGTGCGGTACATCCGTTCGCCGGGGCGCAGCGGGTCGGCGACGAACCGGGTCGCGGTCAGCCCCGGGCTGCCGGCGTAGCCGCGGGTCAGCTGCACCCCGGACAGGTACAGCTCCCCGACGCCGCCGTGCGGTACCGGCCGCAGTCGTGAATCCAGTACGCAGGCAACGGTTCCGGTGTTCGGGGTACCGATCGTCGGGCCGGTGTAGGCGCGTACCGGGGCGACCACCGCCTCCACCGTGGTCTCGGTCGGGCCGTAGCAGTTGTAGACCGCCAGGTGCGACTGCGCGCGCAGGTCTTCCCACAGGGCGGGATCGATCGCCTCGCCGCCCAGAGCCAGCACCGACAGTCGGTGATCGAACAGTCCGGCGGCCCGCAGTTGGATCAGCATCGACGGGGTGGTGTCGATCATGTCGATGGACTGGGCGGCGATGCCGGCCACCAGGCGGTCGGCGTCGCGCATCTCCTCGCTGTCGAACAGGTGCAGGGCATGGCCGTCGAGCAGTCCGATCATCGGTTGCCAGGATGCGTCGAAACTCAGCGACCACGCGTGCGCGATCCGCAGCGACCGGCCCAGCCGGGCGGTTGCCGGGCGGTAGACGCGGTCTCGGTGGTCGGCGAGGTACCCGGTCAGCGCCGCATCGGTGCCGACCACGCCCTTGGGTTCCCCGGTCGATCCGGAGGTGAAGATGACGTACGCGGCCTGCCCCGGGTGCCGGCGTGCCGGCGGTGCGTCGGCGGGATGCCCTGCAATGCGTTGCGCGACAGCCGGATCGTCGAGGTCGAGTACGGCGTACCCGGTGGGTCCGGGGCGCCCGGCGTCGGTGAGGATCAGCACCGGGGCGGCCTGTCGCAGCATCGACGCGACCCGGGCGGCGGGCAGATCCAGGTCGATCGGCAGGTACGCGCCACCGGCGGCCAGCACCGCCAGGATCGCGATGATCGACCGTGGTGAGCGCGGCAGTGCCAGTGCGACAACGTCTTCTGTTCGCACTCCGTGCGCGGTCAGTTCGTGGGCCAGCTGTAGCGCGGCGGTGTGCAGTTCACGGTAGCTGTAGCGCCGGTCGGCACCGAAACTCAGGGCGGGGGCATCCGGGGTGGCCTGCACCTGACGCTCGAACAGTTCCCAGACGGTGCCGTCCACCGGGTTGGGTGCCGCATCCGCCCCCGCGAGTTCGGCGCGTTCGGCGTCGGTCAGCACATCCAGTGTGTCGGGACCGGCCGACGCCGAGGGCAGTTGGCGTAGCAGCCCCAGCAGGCGTTGGCCGATCACATCCGCCGGGAAGTGTGGCAGCGCTTCGGGAATCGCCTCGATGACGACCATCAGTTGATCGCCGTGCCGGTGCGCGACCACGGTCAGCGGGTAGTGGGTCAGGCTCTCCATCTCCACCGGGGTGAACCGGACGCCGTCAGGGGTCTCGGTCGGCTGGATCGCGTCATCGATCGGTGCGTTCTCGAAGACGAACAGCGTGTCGAACACGGCGCCGCCGCCCAGTTCGGAGAGGCTGACGTAGCCGATGTCGCGCATCGCGGACAGTTCGCGCTGCAGCCGCCGGCAGTGCTCGATCACCGACGCGGTCTCGTCCAGTCGATGCACCACCGGGACGGTGTTGATGAACAGCCCCACCATGCCCGCGACCCCGGTGATCCGCTCCGGCCGGCCGGACACCACGGTGCCGAATACCACGTCGCGCCGGTCGGTGAGCCGGCCCAGCAGCACGGTCCAGGCGAACTGCACCGCGGTGCTCAGCGTGATCCCGGTCGTCGCGGCCCAGTCCGTCAGGCGGGCGGTGTCATCAGCGGGCAGCAGCAGTTGAACCTTGCGTGGGACACCCTCGCCGGCGACGACGGCGCGTTCGGCGAGCATCAGCGGGCCGGAGATTCGGTCCAGGTAGTCGCGCCACTGTGCGAGGGCGGCCGGCCGATCCTGTTCGGCGAGCCAGCCGATGTAGTCGCGGTAGGGGCGCACCGGCGGCAGCCCGGTGAGTTCACCACCGCCGCGGTAGACGGCGAGCATCTCGGCGAAGAACACCGCCAGCGCCCAGCCGTCGACCAGGATGTGGTGGGCGGTGAAGATCATCCGCCGCCGACTCTCGCCCGGAACGGTGATGACCGTGACCCGCATCGCCGGGCCGCGGCTCAGGTCGAACGCGCGGCGCCGCTCCGAACGGGCGATCGCGTCGAATTCGACTGCGCTGCCGACCCGCTCGAACCACGGCAGGTCCGCGACGGTGGGGATGATCTGCACCGGCCGCGGTAGGTCGGCGTCCCAGAACGCGGCCCGCAGGTTGGGGTGCCGCACCAGCATGGCATTGGCGCTGCGCCGCAGCAGTTCCAGATCGACCGGGCCGTCGATGTCGACGACGAACTGCATGCTGTACAGGTCGATGGCATCCTCAGCACCGTCCCGCGCCACCTTGTGCAGCGCGAACAGTCCCTCCTGCAGCGGGCTCAGCGCCAGGACGTCTTCGATCTGCGGTTGCTGCTCGCTCACTGCCGGCCGTTCCAGGCCGAAGTGAGTTGTGCGAGTGCGTCGGCGTCCAGTCCGGACGCGCTCATCGGCGCGTGGGATCGGTCGTCGGTGGCCGCTGCGGCGGGGCCGCCGACTGCGACGGCGAGTTCACCGATCGTGGCGTGCTCAAACACCATTGCGGGCGTCATCGTGAGGTCGTGCGTGGCGGCCGCGGCCGCCCATTTGATCGAGGTGATGCTGTCGCCGCCGAGCGCGAAGAAGTTGTCCTCGGCGTCCACGTCGTCGATCTCCAGCAACTCCTCCAGCAGTGCGATCAGGATCCGTTCCGCCGCCGCCGAATCCACGGCGCGGGACACCGATTCCACGATGACCGGGGCCGGTTCGGCCAGCACCTGGGCCAGGACGTCGTCGGGCAGCAGCCGCAGCTGCGACAGCGGCAGATCGGGGTGCGTGGCGTACGCCGTGAACACCGCCTGCAGCGCGTCGGCCAGGTGTGCGACGGTGGCCGGCTCGTACAGGTCGGCGTTGGCGACGACCCGTACCGCCAGCTCGCCGGCAGCGGTCACGGTCATGCCCAGGTCCACGTCCATCAGCGACCCGGTGAACTCTGCCGGCACGCCGGTCAGCGTCGTGCCCGGGACCAGTTCCCGCGGCTGCGTCGACCAGTCCGGACCACGGTAGTGAATCATCGTCTGGTACAGCGGGTTCCGGAATCCGGATCGCGCGGGCTTCACCGCGTCGACGAGCCGTTCGATCGGCGCCTCCTGGTGGGCGAACGCGTCGAGGACCGCGTCCCGGCTGCGGGTGAGCACGTCGCGCAGACTCGGGTCGCCGGTCAGGCCGGTGCGCAGCACCACCGCGTTCGCGAGCAGACCGACCAGGTGCTCGGTTCCCGGCTCGACGCGTGCGGCGGCGGGGCTGCCGATCGCGATGTCACTCCCGGCGCCCAGCGCCTGCAACCACACCGCGACGGCGGCGTGGCAGGCCATGAATTCGGTGACGCCGCAGTCGTCGGCGAGGCGCAGCAACGCGATCCGCTGCGCCGCGGGCACGGTGAACGCGCCGATCTCGCTCTGCCGGCTCAGCGCGAGCCGGCGCAGCCGGTCCGGCGGGATCGACACCTCGTCGGGCAGGCCGGCCAGCGCGTCGCGCCGGGCGGTGAGTTCCGCCTGCCCCCAGCCGTCGCCGGTGTCGAAGGCGTTCCGTTGCCACAGTGCGTAATCGGCGAACTGCAGCGGCAGATCCGGCAGGTTCGGGAGTTGTCCGGCCCGCCGGGCGCGGTAGGCGGCGCACAGGTCGTCGACGATCACACCGAGTGAGACGTGGTCGCAGACCAGGTGGTGAACGATGATCGCGAGGGTGTGGGTCTGCGCGTCGACGGTGAGCAGGGCGGCGGCGATCAGCGGCCCGGTCTGCGGGTTCAGCCCCCCGCGGCGCAGTTCGGCGACGGCCGCGTCGACCCCGGTCGGCGCCACCGGCTGCCGGGTCAGGCGGACCGGCCCCGCGGAGTGGATCACCTGGTAGGGCACCCCGTCGTGTTCGACGAATGTGGTGCGCAGCGCTTCGTGGCGGGCGGCCACGTCGTTCAGCGCCCGTTCCAGCGCGTCGTCGTCGAGCGGGCCGCTGATCCGCAGGGTGAGCGGCATGGCGAACGCCTCGCGGGCGCCTTCGAGGCGGTACTGAAACCAGCCGGCCAGTTGCGAGTAGGACAGCGGGATGCGGTCCGAGCGATGCGCGGCAACCAGTTCGGGGCGTCCCGGAGCCAGGTCCTCGGCGGCGTCCAGGCCGTCCAGGTCGTCGAGGTCCAGGTCGAATTCGGTCCGGAACTGCTCGACCAGCCGCGCCGCCAGCCCGGCCGGTGTCGGTGTCTCGAACACCGCCCGGATCGCCAGTTCCACACCGAATTCCGCGCGCAGCTGCGCCACCAGCCGGGCGGCCAGCAGCGAGTGCCCGCCGAGCGCGAAGAACGAGTCGTCGGCGCCGATCCGGTCCCGCTCGAACAGTGCGGCGAAGATCGCGGCGATCCGGCGTTCGGTGGGGGTGCCCGGTTCGCGGTGGTCGCCGGACGGCGCCGCGATGGCGGCCGGCAGCGCCCGGCGGTCCAGTTTCCCGCCGACCGTCAGCGGCAGCGCGTCGAGCACCGCGAACGCACCCGGCACCAGGTACTCCGGCAGCGCCGCGGCGGCGTGCGCCCGAACCCCGCCGACGTCGAGGTCCGCGTCACCGACCAGGTATGCGCTCAGGGCGCCCCCGTCGGCGACGACGCGGCAGTCCCGCACCCCCGGGTGTCCCGCGAGCACCGACTCGATCTCACCGGGTTCGACCCGGATGCCGCGGACCTTGAGTTGCTCATCGCTGCGCCCGACGAACTCCAGTTCGCCGGAATTGTTGCGGCGCACCAGGTCACCGGATCGGTACAGTCGCGCACCGGGATCGAACGGGTCGGCGACGAAGCGTTGTGCGGTCAGGCCGGCCCGGTGCAGGTAGCCGCGGGCCAGCTGCGGTCCGCCCAGGTAGAGCTCGCCGACGACCCCGGTCGGCACGAGTTGCAGCTGCCGGTCCAGGACGTAAGCGCGGACGTTGCGGTTCGGCACGCCGATCGGCACGGTCGCGGTGCCGTACTCGCGGTCCACCGGCTGATGGGTCGCGCAGATCACCGCCTCGGTGGGGCCGTAGTGGTTGCGCAGCCCCACCCCGGGGTGCTGCGCGACGAAGTCGTCGGCGAGCCGACCGGGCAGCGCCTCCCCGCCCACCGGCAGGTGCCGCAGTTGCCGCCACACCCCGTTCGGCGGCAGCTTCAGCAGCGTGCCCAGCAGCGACGGCACCATCTGCAGCACCGTGACCCGCTGGCGTTCAACGGTTTCGGCGATCCGGTCGACGTCCCCGAGGGCATCGGGGTCGGGCAGCACCAGTGTCGCGCCGAGATACAGGGTCAGGAAGATCTCGGCCGCCGAGGCGTCGAAGCTCACCGACGCCATCTGCAGCAGCCGGTCCTCGGCGGTCATGCTCCATTCGGCGGCGAAACCCCGGATGTGGTCGGCGACGGCCGCGTGGGTCACCGCGACGCCCTTGGGCCGCCCGGTGGTGCCGGAGGTGTAGATGACGTAGGCGAGGTTGTCCGGCCGCAGCGGTCGCACCCGATCCGCGTCGCACACCGCGGTGTCGGGCAGCCCGGCCGCCGCCCGCTCAGCGGCCTGCAACGCGGCTGGGTCGAGCGTGATCCGGGGCGCGGCGTCGTCGCGGAGGTAGGCGATGCGGTCAGCCGGGTAGCCCGGGTCGATCGGCAGATACCCCGCGCCGGCTTTGAGGACCGCCAGCATCGCGACGATGAACTCGGTGGAGTTGCCCAGCTGCAGCCCGACCACGTCCTCCGGCCCGGCGCCACCCCCGATCAGCCAGCGGGCCAACCGGTTCGCTCGCCGGTGCAGGTCGGGGTAGGTCAGTTCGGTGCCGGCGGCGACCAGCGCCGTCGCATCGGGGCGGGCCGCTGCAGTCGCCTCCAGCAGGGCGATCATCGTGACATCACCGACGACCGCGGACGTGCCGTGTGACTGCGCGAGGATCGCGGCACGCTCGTCGGGACCGAGCATGTCGAGGCCGGCCAGGCGCCGGTCCGGTTCGCGCAGCGCCGCTCCCAGCAGCCGCAGGTAGTGATCGGCGAACCGCTCGACCAGGGCGCCGTCGAGCACATCGGCCTGATATTCGAGTTCGAGGTACGCCCCGTCGGGTTCGGCGACGACCGCCAGCGACAGCGGGATCGGCGCGCTGCCCGCGGCCGGCTCCAGTTGCTCGGCGGTGATGCCGTCGAACGCGAAACCGTTGGCGCTCTTGCGCATGCTGAATCCGAGTTGCACCATGCCGGCCAGACCGTCGTGTCCGGCGGCACGGTCCGGGTTGACCGCGCCGATCACCCGGTCGATGCCGACGGACGAGTGGGCGAAACCCGCCAGGCAGGTGCCGCGGACCGCGTCGACCGATGACGCGAACGTCGCCGCCGGATCGCCGGTCAGCCGCAGCAGCAGCGTGTTCCCGAAGTAGCCGAGGACCGTCTCGGTGCCCGCCGGGCGGTCGGTCACCGGGACCGCGACCAGGAAGTCCGACGCGTCGGCGTAGCGACCGACCAGGGCACCGAATGCACTGAGCAGCACCATGAACGGTGACGCCGACCGGGATCGTGCGAATTCCTCCACCGCCGCGAACAGGTCGGCGGGCACCGCCTGGGTCCGGTGGTCGGCCCGGCGGGTCGGTTGCGCGGCGCGATGCCCGGGCAGTTCGACGGCGTCGGGCAGCGGGTGCAGCGCCTGCCGCCAGTGGTCGAGATCGGTGTCGTCGGGTACCGGAATGCGGTCGAACACCGCCGCGTACTGCGGCGCGGCGCCGTCCGGCACGGCGCCGTTGTAGGCGCGGCTGAGCTCGTCGAAGAACACCGCCCAGCAGTCGTCGTCCCAGCAGATGTGGTGCACCACCAGTGACAGCACGAATTCCGCTGCGCCGGTGCGGATCAGCAGTATCCGGATGGGCGGGTCCGCGGTGAGGTCGAACGGTCGGTCGACGTCCTGCGTAACCGCGTCCCGCCAGTCGCTGCGATCCTGCTGTGCCCAGTCGAGCGGCACGTCGCCGAAAACCTGGTAGGGCTCACCGGATTCGTCGACCCCGTAGCGGGTGCGCAGGATGCTGTGCCGGGTGACGACGTCGTCGAAGGCACGCCGCAGCCGCGCCGGGTCCACCGCGCCGATCAGCCGGTAGCAGACCCCGATGTTCAGCGTGGTGTCGGCGGCGTCGAGCGCCTGCAGGAACCACATCCGGCGCTGACCGGGTGAGAGCGGGTAGCGTTCCCCCGCGCGCAGCGCCGGCGCCGCGGCGGGCGTCTCCTGCGCGGTCGGATCCACGTCGACCAGGCCCCGCTCGGCGAGACGGCGACGCAGCAGTTCGCGACGGCGATCGTGCACGGCCCGGGAATCCACGCCGCTTAGCATAGGCTAGGCTAACCATCGGTTTCGATCGGGTCGGGAGGCAGCCGGGATGGACACGCAGGACCTGCAGGAGCGTCGGCTGACGCTGGACCTCCCGGGCCTGTCCGGGGCGTTCACGTTGCGGGCGCTCGACATCGCGCAGGACCTCGATCTGCTGCACGCGTGGATGAACGACCCCGAGGTGGCGCAGTTCTGGCACAAGGCGTGGCCACGCGACCAGATCGAGGCCTACCTGCGTGAACAGCAGGACACCACCCACTCCACGCCGTACGTCGGCGCGCTGAACGAGGTTCCGATCAGCTACTGGGAGCTGTACCGCGCCGACCTCGACCCGCTGGCGCAGCACTACGCCGCCCGCCCGCACGACGCGGGCGTGCACTTCCTGGTCGGGCCGGCCGAGTGCCGCGGGCGCCGGCTCGCCGCCGACCTGCTGCGGGCGGTCGCCGGCTGGCAGCTGGACGCCGACCCGCTGGCCACCCGGGTGGTCGGTGAGCCCGACGCCGGCAACGAACGGCTGATCAAGACGGCGGAGTTGGCCGGATTCCACCGCGCCGGGATCCTCGAGCTCCCGCACAAGCGCGCAGCGCTGCTGATCCGCGATCGCGAGTAATGTTAGCCTTCGCTAAGTTCAACGGGGTTGTGTCGGAGGAAGGTCGGGGATGGCGCGGGTGGTGAGCTGGGTCCGGCGGTTCCACCGCCCCGCGGCTGACGGTCTGCCCACCCTGCTGGTCTTCCCGCACGCCGGGGCGGGCGCCTCGGCGTACCGGGACTTCGCCAAAGCGCTCAGCGCGCACTTCACCGTTCTGGTCGTCCAGTACCCGGGCCGCCAGGACCGGGCGGCCGAGCCGGCGTGCACGTCGCTGGCGGAGCTGGCCGCCGGCGCTTTCGCGGACTTCCAGACCTCCGAGCACAACACCGGCACCCCGCTGGTGACGTTCGGGCACAGCATGGGCGGCCTGGTCGCGTTCGAGTTCACCCGGCTCGCCGACGCCGCCGGCCTCCCGGTGCGCGGGCTGACCGTCTCGGCGGCCGTCGCGCCGTCGCGGGTCGCCGCCAAACCCCCGCACCCGACCGGCGACGACGAGATCCTCGCTCACCTGGCCGGCCTGGAGGGCACCGATAGCGCGGTGTTCGCCAACCCCGACCTGATGCGGCTGGCGCTGCCGGCGATCCGCGCCGACTACGCCGCGTTCGACGCCTACAGCTGCGCCGACGGCGTCACGGTGGCCGCCCCGATCCGGGTGCTCGGCGGCGATGCCGACCCCTACGTCACCCTGGCCGACCTGTACGGCTGGAACGGCCACTCGCCCAGCGTCGACATCACCGTGTTCGACGGCGGTCACTTCTTCCTGCGCGACCACCAGTCCGCGGTGGCGGAGTTGCTGATGTCGTGCGGGCAGCCCGCGTGACCGATCCGGTCGTCATCGCGGGGCTGGCCGTGGAGGCTCCCGGCGGCATCGACACCCCGGCGGCGCTGTGGACCGCGCTCACCGAATCCCGGGAGCTGATCGGCCCGCTCCCCCGCGACCGCGGCTGGCCGCTGGACGACCTGCTGACGCTGGACCGGATGGACGGTTGGGGGCGGGTCTGCGACGCCGGTGGATTCCTTGATGACGCAGCCTCATTCGACCCCGGCCTGTTCGGGATCACGGTGCGTGAGGCGCTGGTGATCCAGCCGCAGCAGCGGGTCGCGATGCGACTGGCGTGGAAGGTCCTGGAGAGCTCCGGGATCAACCCGGCCACGGTCAGCGGCGCCGAAGCCGGTGTGTTCATCGGCATCTCGCCGATGGAGTACGGGCCGCGGGTGGCGGTGGCCGACGAGCACACCGGGCACCGGATCACCAGCCTCGGCCAGTTGGGCGCCGCGGGCCGCATCTCACACAGCCTCGGCCTGACCGGGCCGTCGATCAGTGTCGACACCGCGTGCGCGTCGTCGCTGACCGCGCTGCAACTGGCCTGCAACGCCGTGGCGTCCGACGAGGTGGAGTGGGCGTTGGCCGGCGGCACCTGCGTGATGGGTTCGCCGGCAGCGTTTTACGAGTTCTCCCGGCTCAACGGCCTGTCGACCGACGGGCACTGCCGGGCCTACTCCGACTGCGCCACCGGAACCGTGTGGGGTGAGGGCGCCGCGCTGGTGCTGATCGAACGGCGTTCGCGGGCAACCCGACTCGGCCACGACGTGCTCGGCGAGATCCGGGCGGTGCGCACCAACCACAACGGCGCCGGCCAGCCGATCCTGGTTCCCCGCCTGCAGGCGCAGCGGAAGCTGATCGAGAAGACCCTGTCCGCGGCCGGTGTCGACGGCGCGGACATCGGGATGATCGAAGGCCACGGCACGGCAACGCCGATGGGCGACCCGGTGGAGTTGTTGGCGCTGGCCGGAACCTACGGCGCCGCCGGCAGCACCGCGAGGATCGGTTCGATCAAATCCAACGCCGGGCACGCCCAGGCCGCCGCCGGCATCCTCGGCCTGGCCAAACTGCTGCTGTCCGGCCGGCACGGCCGCATCCCACCCACCCTGTTCGCCGACCGGCCCACCACCGAGGTGGACTGGGCCCGCACCGGTCTGCGGTTGGCCGACACCACGCAGCCCTTCCCGGCTGTGGACGGCATGCACTACGGGGCGGTGTCGTCGTTCGGGGCCGGCGGCGCCAACGCCCACGCGATCATCGCCATGCCGGAGGTGCGACCGTGAGCCACCGACTGCCGGACGGCACCGTCCCGGTGCTGGTCTCGGCCGCCAGCCCTGACCTGCTGCGGGCCGACGTCGCGGCGCTGCTCCACTACCTGACCGAGCATCCGGGTGTGACCCCGGATGCCGTTGCCGCCATGCTGTTTCGCACCCGTGACGTCCGGCGGCACCGCACGGTGGCGCTGGTCCGCGACCGTGCCGAACTGCTCACGGCTTGGCAGGCGGTGGTCGACGGCCGCGATCACCCCGGGGTGCACTTCGCCGTCGCCACCGCCGGGCGGGTGGGGTTGGTGTTCCCCGGCCAGGGTGGGCAGCGTCCGGGGATGGGCCGGCTGTACTACGACACGGTGCCGGCCTACCGGGCCGAGGCGGATCGTTGCGCGGCGGCGTTCCCGGCGGCCCCGCTGCGCTATCTGCTCGACGACGACTGCCCGGACACCGGCCGCGCCGGACTGGTGCAGCCGGCGCTGTTCATCCAGATGGCGGCGCTGGCGGCGATGTGGCGCGACTGCGGCATCGCGCCGGCGGCGGTGATCGGGCACAGTCAGGGTGAGATCGCCGCCGCCTACGTCGCCGGTGCGGTCACCCTCGACGACGCCGCGCGGGCCGTCATGGTGCGGGCTGCGGCGGTCGACGCCGCGGCCACCGACGACTTCGCGATGGCCGTGATCGCGGCCGATCAGGATCGCTGCACCGCCGCACTGGCCGGGCAGCCGGGGTGGGCGGAGGTGTCCGTGGTGAACTCGCCGGGGCTGACCGGCATCTCCGGCGATCGCGACACGGTTGCCGCCGTGGTGGATTCGTTCACCGCCGCCGGAACGTTCGCCCGGTTGCTGCGGGTCGGCTATCCGGCGCACACCAGCTGGATCGACCGGATCGGTGACCGGGTGCTGGGGTTGCTGTCCGCGTCGCTGGAGCAGCCGAGGTTCGCCGACACCGGGATCAGCTGGTTCGGCGGTACCCTGGGTGGCCCGGCCGATCCCGAATTGTCCGCCGCACAGTATTGGCTTGCGAACCTGCGCAACACCGTTCGCTTCGACCGGGCGGTCGCGGCCGCTGCCGCGGATCGGGTGTCGACGCTGGTGGAGCTCTCCGAACACCCCACCCTGCAGTTGGCCGTCGAGGAGAACCTGGCCGCGGCCGGCGTCGACGGCCTGGTGGTCGGCACCTCGGAGCGCACGGCGGCCGATCTGTCGGCGTTCAGCCGCAACCTGATCCGGGTGGCACTGCGCAATCCGGCGTACCGGTGGGAGCTGCTGGCAGGCGAACCCGCTGGGGTGCCGACGCGGCCGCTCCCGGACTTCCCCACCAGCGCGATGAGCCGGATGCCACTGTGGCTGCCCTACGACAGCGGCCCGGCCCAACCAGCCCAACAGAACCGCCAACCGGAATCCGGGACACCCCGGCTGCTGATCGAACGCTGGGACCGGCTGACCCGCCGATCGCTGACCCCGCCGCGCTCGCTCGGGCTGCTCGACTGGACCGGGCGCTGCGCCGACCTGGCCGACGGCCTGTGTGACGCGGCCGCGGATCTGGGTGCCACCGCCCGCCGAATCGAATCCGGCAGTGGGGATTACCCGACGCTGGTGGTATTCGTCCCGGCGGATGCCGACACCGACGCGGTGGCGAGGTTCTTCGTCGACCGGCCCTGGGCGGATGCGCTGACCGCCGCAGTCACCGACTGCTGGCTGGTGACCGTCGGTGGTGAACCGGTCGGTGAGAACACTGCGCCGTGCGCGGGAGCAGCCGGTATCGCCGCCGGGTTCCGCAGCGTCGGCGCCGAACATCCCCGGGTGGCGTTCCGGCATCTGGATCTGCCGATCGGTCCGATCGACCCGACCGCGGTGATCGCGGCCCTGCACACCGCCGGCGAATCGGAGTTGGCGCTGCGCGACGGCGCGCTACACGTCAAACGGATCGTCGAGCCGCCCGCGGAAACCGAAGGCGGTGCGGCTCCTCCGCCGGATCACGCGCTGATCCTGGGCGGCACCGGCAATCTCGGCCTGGAGTTCGCCGAGCACTTCGCCCGGCTCGGCGCCCGGCGCCTCACGCTGGTGAACCGATCCGGTGCCGCCGGTGAGCGCGTCGAGCGCCTCCGGGCCGCAACCAAGACGGCGGTCGACGTAGTGGCCTGCGACATCACCGACCCGGCCGCGACCGCTGAATTGGCCGACCGCTGCCGGGACGCCCCGGTGGATCTGATCGTGCACGCGGCGATGGCCTACCGGGATCTGGACTCCGCTGCGATTACCGCCCCGGATGCGGCCGCGATGCTGCAGACGAAGGTCGTTGCAGCCCAGCACATCATCGACACGGTGCCGCGGACCGGGCACTGCCGGGTGCTGCTGTGCTCATCGCTGGCGGCGACGATCGGCGGCCGCGGGCAGGTCCTGTACGCGGCGGCCAACCGGATGCTCGACGCGCTCGCCGATCACCTGCGGGCCGACGGCGTGGACTGCGTCTCGGTGCAGTGGGGGCAGTGGTCGACGCTGGACCTGTCCCCGGCGGGCTTCGCCAAGCTGACCGCGACCGGGATCCTGCCGATGCCGCCCCGCGATGCACTGGCGGTGGGGCTGAATCGGTTGCGACGCAACACGGTGGTCGCCGCGTTCGATCTGACGCGCGCTCGGCCGGTGTTGAGTGCCTACGGGTACGGCCTGCTGCTGGCGGACCTCGACCCCGACGGCGACGCCGACCTGCCCGCAGCATCACCGGCTCCCCCGATGCTCACCGGTGGTGATCTCGAAGATCGCCTGCTGCACCTGCTCGCCGGTGCCATCGGAGTCGAGAACGTCGCCGACATCGACACCGGTCTGCCGATGGTGGCGATCGGTCTGGACTCGTTGCAGGCGCTGGAGTTTCATCGGCGGGTCAAGGCCGAACTGGATCACGACCTCGCGGTGGCCGATCTGCTCGGCGGTGCGTCGATCGCGGACGTACTGGGCCGGATCAGGGCGTCGGCCGGCGGCTGACGCCCGGCGTCCGCATTGTTCTTAGATCCGCTAATCTTGGGTTTCGGAAGCCCTCGACGAAGGAATCAATGCCCATGTCGGATCATGCCCCCCTGCAAGGCCTGTCGGCGATCGTCACCGGTTCTGGACGCGGCATCGGCGCCGCGACCGCCCTGGAGTTAGCCGGTCGCGGTGCGCGACTGGTGCTGAACTACCTCAACAACGCCGACGCCGCCGGGAAGGTCCGCGATCAGATCACCGCGGCCGGCGGCGAGGCCGTCGTCGTGCACGCCGATGCCGGCACCGAGGAGGGCGCGGCGGCCCTTGCCGACGCGGCGATCTCGACCTACGGCGGCATCGACATCCTGGTCAGCAACGCCGGACCACTGTTTCGGCCCATCCCCATCATCGAGATGACCTGGGCTGATCTCGGCGGCAATCTCGATGCGGACATGAAGTGTGCGTTCTTCAGCACCAAGGCGGTGCTGCCCACGATGATCGAGCGCGGACGCGGCCGCATCGTCTACGTCGGGTCGGCGTCGAGTCGCCGACCGTCTCCCGGGGTGGCCCACCACGGCAGTTCCCGCGCGGCCATCGCGGCGTTCGCCCAGTATGTCGCGGTCGAGATGGGCCGGCACGGCATCACCTCGAACGTCGTCGCCCCCGGCATGGTGCAGACCGACCGGACCGCCAACTTCGGCGATGTCACCGCGCACATCGGCGCGATGACGCCGGTCGGCCGGATCGCCAGGCCCGAGGACGTCGCGCGCGCCGTCGCGTTCTTCGCCGGTGACGCCGAGGGCTTCTACACCAACACGTACTTCCCCGTCGACGGCGGCATGACGACCTGACGCAACCGCGTCAGTCGCCGGTCATCGCCTCCCGCAGGCTCGCCGGGCGCATGTCGGTCCAGTTCTCGTCGACGTAGGCCAGGCAGCTCGCCCGGCCGCCGGGGCCGAACACCACCCGCCAGCCGGCCGGCACCTCGGCGAACTCCGGCCAGAGGCTGTGCTGGCCCTCGTCGTTCACCAGGACGTGGAAGACGCCACTGTCGTCGTCAAACGGATTGGTACTCATGGCTTCTCTCGATCGGGGCATCCTGGTCCGTTGCCCCGGCCCCCAGGATGCGGTCGGACAGCAGCCCCAGGCAGCTCAGGTTCGGGAAGCCCGGTCCCTCGTTGAGCCCGGACAGGTTGGGCAGGAACAGTTTCGGTGCGACGCCGCCGACCGCCAGGTCGTAGTCGATCGCCTCCTCCAGGCGTTCACCGGTGAGCGGCCCGCCCACCGCCGACTCCAGCGTCCGGGTCGCGTCGCCGTCCAGCAGGCTCAGGAACCACAGCGGGTCCGCGCCGGACCCGTCGATCACCAGGTCGAATCCGTGCTCGCTCGGCACGCACTCGCCGTGCCGGTCGGTGCGCAGGGTGACCCAGACCCGGCCGTCACGATCGGTCACGTCGGCGACCCGGCCGCGCAGATGTTCGATCCGCTCGTCGGCCAGCAGCGACTCCTGCACCCGCGCGGAGAACACGCCGCGGTCGCACCGGGCGATGCAGTCCCGCCGCTCCGGGCGGGTCAGGCCCCGCCAGTTCGTCGGGTCGGAGAACAGTGAGTTCTCGAAGTAGCCCTCACCGCGGGTGAACAGCGTGGCCTGCGGGGCGATCGCGGTGATCGTCGAAACCCGGTGGTGGAAAAGCTCGTTGAGCATCGATGCCGCGGTCTCTCCGCCGCCGATCACCGCGACACTCTCGGCGGCGATCCGCTCGGAGGCCGAGGCGGCCCGCCAGAACTGCGCGATCGACAGCACCCGCGGGTCGCCGGAGAGCATGGACCGCTCCGGCTGACCCGGGCCGGTGATCATCAACTGGTCGGCCGCCAGCCGGGAGTCCCTGACGTCGAGCAGCCAGCGCGCGCCGTCGATCGAGGCCCCGGTCAGCTCCCCGGACACGACTCGCAGGCCGGCGAGATCGGCGACCCAGCACAGGTATTGCGCCCAGGTGTCGTGGGCGGGTGCCGGGCGGCCCCGGTCGATCCACCCGACGAACTGACCGCTCGCCACCAGATATGACTGCCAGCTGAACCGCATCATGGCGGCGTCCAGTTCGGCGTTGCGCCCGGGCGCCAGCGTCGATCGGTAGGGGAAGCCGACATCTTTCTCCGGACTGGTCCCCAGCCGCTGCCGCCCGTCGGTCCAGCCGCCTTCGGCACGCCAGTTCGCCGCCACGCCGCTGCGCTCGACGGCGACGACGTCGACGGTCTCGACGCCCAGCTCACGCAGCGCGGCCGCTTTCGCTGCGACCGCCACCGCTTTGGCGCCGGCCCCCACGACCGCCAAAGTCGGGCTCACGAAGCCGCAACCGTTGTGTTCAGCGGACGGGAAACGCGGTGGCCAGCACCCACAACCGCACCTCCCCGATTAGCCCAGGCTGCCCTAACTTTGTGTACGCTACACGACGGCTCCGCACCGGGGTCGGAGCACCCGTGGGAACCGAGAGGATGTGCCGAATGTCCGTCGTCACCGGCTTCGTGCCGTTCCCGGCCGACCGGGCGGAGCGCTACCGGGCGGCCGGCTACTGGGCCGGTCACAGCCTCGACGAGTTGCTGCACCGGACCGCCCAGACCCGCCCCAGCCACGCCGCCGTCATCGACGCCGCCGAAACCCTGAGTTACGCCGAGTTCGACGCGCGCGTCGACCGGGCGGCCGGCGGGTACGCCGCGCTCGGCGTCGCACCCGGCGATCGGATGCTGCTGCAGCTGCCGAATTCCTGCCGGTTCGCGGTGGCGCTGTTCGGCCTGCTGCGCGCCGGCGCCGTCCCGGTGCTCTGCCTGCCGGGGCACCGGTCCGCCGAACTGAGCCATTTCGCTGAGGTCAGCGGGGCCGTCGGGATCGTCGCCGACACCGGCGTCGAACCACTGGGGCTGCGGCACACGGTGATCGACGACGAGCCGCTGCCGCCCGGCGAGCCGCCGCAGGTGGCCGTCGACCCGCGATCGCCGGCGCTGCTGCTGGCGTCCGGCGGCACGACCGGCCTGCCCAAGCTGATCCCCCGCACCCACGACGATTACGTCTACAACGCCACCGCCAGCGCCCGGCTGTGCCGGCTGACCGGGGACGACGTGTATCTGGTGGCGCTGCCGGCCGCGCACAACTTCCCGCTGGCCTGCCCCGGTCTGCTCGGGGCGATCAGCGTCGGCGCCACCACCGTGTTCACCGCCGACCCCAGCCCGGACGCCGCGTTCGGCGTCATCGACCGGCACGGCATCACGGTCACCGCGCTGGTGCCGACGCTGGCCCGGCTGTGGGCGCAGGCCTGCGACTGGGAGCCGGTGACACCGCGGACGCTGCGACTGCTGCAGGTCGGCGGGGCCAAACTGGCTCCCGAGGACGCCCGGTTGGTCCGCACCGCCCTCACCCCGGGCCTGCAGCAGGTGTTCGGCATGGCCGAGGGCCTGCTCAACTTCACCCGGCTCGACGACGCGGCCGAGGTGCTGGAGACCACCCAGGGCCGGCCGCTCTGCGACGCCGACGAGGTGCGGGTGGTCGACGAGTCCGGCGCCGACGTGCCGCCCGGGGCGGAGGGCGAACTGCTGGTGCGCGGCCCGTACACCCTGAACGGTTATTTCAACGACGACGCCGTCAACCAGCGGTCGTTCACCGCCGACGGCTTCTTCCGGTCCGGGGATCGGGTGCGCCTGCTCGACGGCGGTTACCTGGAGGTCACCGGCCGGGTCAAAGACGTCATCCACCGCGGCGGTGAGAGCGTGGCGGCCGCGGACCTCGAGGACCATCTGCGCACCCACCCCGGTGTCGCGGCGGTGGCCGCGGTCGCGCTGCCGGATCCGCATCTGGGTGAAAAGATCTGTGCCGCTGTGGTTTTCCGGGCGGAGCCGGTGACGATAGCCGAGTTGAACCGGCATCTGGAGCAGCGCGGGGCCGCCACGCACACCCGCTGCGACGCGCTGGCGCCGCTGCCGGCGCTACCGGTCACGGCGTTCGGCAAGGTCGACAAGAAGGAGATCGTGCGCCGGATCCTCTACGGCCGATAGCCGGGGTCAGGCCAGCGCGAGGAAGAGCTTCTCCAGCTCGTCTTCGGAGATCGGCTTGCCGCCGTCGCTGGACTCGCCGCTCAGGCACTCCCGCAGCCCGCTGGCCACGATCTTGAAGCCCGCCCGGTCCAGCGCTCGTGAGACCGCGGCCAGCTGGGTGACCACGTCCTTGCAGTCGCGGCCGCTCTCGATCATCGAGATGACCCCGGCGAGCTGACCGTGCGCACGGCGCAGCCGGTTCACGACGGCCTTGACGCTGTCTTCGTTGCCTACCACATCAGATCCTCTCCACGAGGCCCCTATCATACCCTGGCGGGTATCACAGCGGCGGCGCGACGTGTCGCGGCACCAGGTACGGCGCCAGCGTGGCCAGCTTCTCGCAGGTCTCCTCGAACTCCCGGTCCGGGCGCGACGCGGCGACAACGCCGGCGCCGGCCCGCAGCCAGGTGCGGCCGTCGCACTCATAGGCCGCCCGCAGTGTCAGCGCGGCGTCCAGGCCCCCGTCGGCGGAGAACGTCACGACCGCACCGGAATACAGTCCCCGCGGCGACTCGTCGAGCCGCATGATGGCGTCGATCCCGGCGGCCTTGGGAATGCCCGACGCGGTGACCGCGGGGAACAGCGCCTCCAGCGCGTCCATCCGGTCGCGGGCCGCGTCCAGTCGGCCGCAGACGGTCGAACCCAGGTGCTGCACGCTGCCGCGCTCCCGCACGCCCATGAAGTCGGCCACCGCCGCGGTGCCCGGTTCGGCGATCTCGGTGACCTCGGCCATCGAGGTGCGCACCGAGATCGCGTGCTCGACGATCTCCTTGTCGTCGGACTCGAGGTCCACCCGGGCGGCCCGGTCGACGGCGGCGTCCCCGGTGCGCGCCCGGGTCCCGGCCAGCGGCTCGGTGATCACCGTGCCGTCGGCGCGCACCTCGGCGACCAGTTCGGGGCTGAACCCGAGCGCCCGGATTCCGCCCAGCCGCAACAGGAACGAGCGCACCGGTGTGTTGTGCCGGCGGCCCAGCCGGTAGGTCGCCGGGAAGTCGAGGGCAAACGGCACATCGACGGCCCGGGACAGGATCACCTTGCGGTAGCGTCCGGCGGCGATCTCGGCGATCGCTGTCGCCACCCGCGCCCGGTAGTCGGTGTGGTCGGCGTCGACCGGCACCGGCCGGGGCGCGGCGCACGATGGCAGACCGTCGGCCAGCAGCCGGTTCAGCAACGCGACGTGGTGTTCATCGGCGCCGGTCAGCTCGACCCGATCGGCGGTGACGACCATCCGCATGCGCGGCCAGAACACCCGGGCCAGCACGGTTCCGACGGGCAGCCGGTCAGCCAATCCGACGCGGTAGGCGCCGAATTCGAAGGCGACCCAGCCGAACAGCTGGTCGGTCTCCAGCAACAATCGGTCGACCGCCTCGCCGAGCGCCGCAGCGGCCCCGCCCACCCAGTTCTGCCGCTGCACCACCCCGTCGCGTACGACGCGCAGTTCGTCACTGTCCAACTCGATCGCCGCGCGCACCCCGCAGGCCAGCGTCCAGGTTCCGCAGCGTTCGTAGAGCAGATGCTCCTCACGCTCCCCTAGCGCCGCGGCCAGCGCCGCCGCAACGTCTGCCGGCGCGATATCCGCGGGCAGTGGGACCGACACCGCATTCCCCGAGACTGTTTCGACGCCACCCCTCAGCACGGTTAGTAAATGTAGCCTAACCTATGAACGCACCGCGACCCGGTGTGGTCGCACCCCGTCCGGTCACCGAATGTTGGTGCGTCGTTCACGCACTCGCCCACCATCGGCTACCTTTCACGGTCGGTGCCGCAGTACGCTCACCGACAACTTTCCGGCATCGTGCACTGAAAGGACTCCCATCGTGTTCGTGATTCGCATGCTCGACGGCGAGGAGATTCACGTCACCGGGTCCGACCGGCTGGTCATCGCCGACTCGGGGGTGCTCACCGTGCACCGCAGTGAGCGGCACGGCGACGTCACCACGCACTACTCGCCGACCGCCTGGCGTTCGGTGACCCACCGGGTGAAGCGCGGCATCGGCGGCACCCCCTAGCGGTAGCGTCCGCTCAGAACACCCCGAGCAGCGCAGCACGCGCCTTCACGTGCATCCGCTCCAGCTTGGAGTTTCGCAGCCGCACCATCTCCGCAGCCATTCGGGCGCCCAGGTCCTCCAGTTCGGTGGCGGTCAGATCGACCGGGGCCGGCGGGGGGATCAGGTCGCGTTCCTCCTCGTCGGCGTGCGCTTCGAGCACGGTGAGAAAGGAATCCCACTCGGCCACATGGTGCGGCGAGTGCGCCGGGGTCCGCAACGCGACCGCCAACTGGTCGTAGATCTGCCGGTGCTCGGCGTGCGCGACCGCGATCAGCTTGCTGGCCGCCGCCAGCGCCGGGTAGTAGATGTCGTCCTCGATGCGCATGTGGATGTTGAACTCCTGCAGCAGCTCATCGAGGATCTTCTGGCGTTCGACGGACCCGACCGGCGCGGCTTTGAACCGGGTCCCCAGTCCGCGCAGCACGTCGTGGTGGTCCCGCAGGACCTGGTAGGCGTCACTCATCAGGCGATCTCCTCCTGCTCTGAAATCTCAACGGAATTCGGCGATTTCGGGGCCAGGTACTTCTCCCGGGCCACCCCGAGCGGCGTCGGCGCACCGTCGCGCAACTCGACCTGGCCGTCCCGCACCCGCGTCTGGTAGCAGGGCAGCGGCGCGGCGGCCGGGCCGCGTACCACCGCGCCGGTCTGCACGTCGAACTGCGAGCCGTGCCACGGGCAGACGACCCGGCCGCGGTCGAGCCAGCCGTCCTCCATCGGCGCGGCCAGGTGCGGGCACAGGCCGGCGAACGCCGACACGGTGTCACCGTCGCGGCACAGCACCACACCCACACCGTCGACGTCGACCCGCTTGAGCTTCTGATCGGCCGGCAACTCCGCCGCCGGCAGCACCGGTGTCCAGTCGTGGATGCGCAGCCGGTCACCGGACTGGTCCATGCCGATTCCCGATCCGAAGACCAGCGCACCACCCAAAAAGCCGCTGCCACTGGTGATGCCGTAGCCGATCGCACTGGTCACGATCCCGCGCAGTCGGCGGCCCCGGCGGCGGTCCCGCCAGGACTGGATGTACAGGCCGGTCGCGACGAGGTTCAGCACGCCGTGCACCATCCCGATCCGGCGGTCCTGTTCGTGGGTGTGCTGCCAGTCGGTGACGCCGGTGGCCGCGGACGCGAAGTTGGCCAGGATTCCCAGGCCCAGTGCATGTTCGGCGAACCGGGACGCGTCGAGGGTCGAGGACTTCCCGGGCAGCAGGCTCAGGGCGTCCAGGGCCACCGTCGTCCCGATCGCACCACTGGTCAGCGACGCCAGTGGCGGATGCACCGGATGCCCCAGCCACACACCGTTCAGCGCGTTGGTGACCTTGTTGCGCGCACCCCCGAATGCGTTGAATCCGAAGCTCAGCACGTTCTCCAGCCGATAACTGGGCCGGTCCAGCCACTCCTGCCGGCCGAGGAAATCCAACACCCGACCGCCCGCGCCGTGCGCCCGTTCACCCATCACTTCCTGCCCTTCGTCAACTCGTCTCGGCCCCGGCGCCGCACAGCACCGGGTGAAGAAGTTATTTCTCCGCACATGCGGATTGTCGCGGCGCGCATCGGACAACACCGCGGCCCGTGTCTCGTCGCCATCCGGCCCCCGGCCAGCGGCGGCGAGACACGGCTATATGTCCCGTTTTCCCAGCTGCAACCGTTGTCGACTACAGCTCGACATGACGAGATATCACGTCGTCGAAGGTCAGAGTATCGTACTTCGACAGATATGCAACTGCGGATTTCGTACCAGGATTAAATCCTCATCTGCTGTTGATCATCCGGGTCGTTCCACGCGTCAGCGGAGCGGGCTACTCGCCTGGCGTTCGGGGATCCACCGGGTGCAGCGCGACATCGGCGGCGGCCGCTAGCAGGTCGCGTCGATCTGTCGATCGTGTTACGGCCGTTCACGATTCGATATCGGTACGCACACGAGGGTTGGCAGCCGTACCGGCGGCTACCGAGCATGGTCTTATGACGACCTTAAGAAAGTTCGTTGGAGCACTGTTCGTAGCCGGTGCGGCCGCGGCGATCACCGTCGCACCGACCGGCATGACACTGATGGCCGCGCCGAACCAGGCGGTCATCGCCCAGCCGCACGGCGCCGGCGGCCCGGACGGGAACGGCGGTGGCGGCGGCTGCGGCAATGACCGCGGCTGGCAGGGCTGCGGCGGATTCCTGCCCGGCCAGGGCGGTTTCGGTCACGGCTGCATCGGCAACGTCTGCGGCAGCTGGGACGGCGCCCGCGGCTGGTTCAGCGGCTGACCGGACGGGTCAGCCGGCTATCCCAGCACCGAGCGGACCACCGCGTCGGCC
Organism: Mycolicibacter acidiphilus; assembly: GCF_018455725.1. GTDB lineage: Bacteria > Actinomycetota > Actinomycetes > Mycobacteriales > Mycobacteriaceae > Mycobacterium > Mycobacterium acidiphilum. Next base: position 32,780 of record NZ_JAHCLR010000025.1, on the reverse strand, counting down.
AGCAGCCGGCCGTGATCGGTGAGCACCAGGCGGGCACCGTCGGAGAACACCAGCCCGTCGGCGACGGCGACCTCGGCCCGCTCACGCTCACCCGCGTCGAGCAGCGACAGCGGCAGGCCGTCGCGCATCCGCAGCCGCAGCATCACGTCCTCGGTGTGCCGGTCGGCGTCGGACAACTTCTCGAAGCCGGTCACCGGCAGCAGTCGCTTTCCGAGCAATTCCGAATAGGCGTTCGGGTGCTTGATATTCCACAGCCGTAGGTCACCGATGTAGCCATGCGCCCCCGGCCCGGCACCCCACCACTGCCCGCCACCCCAGTAACCCAGGTTGTGCCGGCACTGCCCACCGGGACGGCTCCAGTTCGACACCTCATACCAGTCCATCCCGGCCGCCCGCAGTGCCGCGTCAACCAGTTCGTAGCGGTGCGCCAGCACATCGGGATCCGGCGCGGGCAGCTCCCCTTTGCGCACCCGGCGGGCCAGCGCGGTGCCGGGCTCCACGATCAGCCCGTACGCCGAGACGTGGTCGACGCCGGCTTCCAGGGCAGCGTCCACCGAGCGGGCGAGATCGTCGTCGGTCTCGCCGGGGGTGCCGTAGATCAGGTCGATGTTCAGGTGCTCGAATCCGGCTGCGCGCGCCTCGCGTGCCGCGGCCACCGGCCGCCCCGGCGAGTGGATCCGCTCAAGCACCGCCAGCACCTTCGGTGACACCGACTGCATGCCCAGCGACACCCTGGTGAAGCCGGCCGCCCGGATCACCTCGAAGAACTCCGGCGATGTCGATTCGGGGTTGGACTCGGTCGTGATCTCCGCATCGGGTGCCAGGGTGAAGTTGGCCCGCACCGCGTCCATCACCCGGACCAGCCGCGTCTCACCGAGCAGCGACGGTGTTCCGCCACCCAAAAACACCGTGCTCACCGTCGGTGCCCCCAGCCGCGCCGCGGCCAGTTCCAGTTCGACGGTCACCGCCGCGACCCAGCTGTCGGGGTTGGTGCCGCCCAGTTCGGCAGGGGTGTAGGTGTTGAAGTCGCAGTAGCCGCAGCGGGTGAAGCAGAACGGCACATGGATGTACAGCCCGAACTGCCCGCCGGCCCGCAACTCCAAGTCGGGCAGGTCGACAGCGGTCGGGGTGAGCGTCATGAGGCCCGATCATCCCACGCCGCCCACGCCGGGGCCGGTCAGTACGCCTGGGTGCCCGCGCCTTCGGCGTCCTCGATCAGCAGGTTGAGGTAGTGGGTCAGCGATCCGACCGGGGCGCCGGTCACCGCACCGGCGGGGCCACCGCCGCCGTCGGCGCCGCGGGAGGCGCAGGACGGCCAGGCGCCGGGACCCTGTTTGGACATGATCTGCTGTGCGACCGCGATCTGCTGCTGTTCGCTGGCCTGCGACGGCAGGCCGACCCCGCCGTTGGCCGCCCAGGTCGCCTCGCTGATCTGCAGGCCGCCGTAGTCACCGTTGCCGGTGTCGGCCGCCCAGTTCCCGCCGGATTCGCATTTGGCGATCGCCTGCCAGTTGATCGGGTCGGCGCTGGCCGCGCCGGCCAGATCCGCGACCCCGAACACCAGCACGGCGGTCGTCAGCACTGTGAGGTTCCTCATAGCAGTTCCACCCTGCTCGCCAGCCAGCGCCCACCGACGTGGTCCATCGTCATCCGGATCCGGCTGCGGTCGATCACCGGCTGCGGGTTGTCCGCGTTGCGCACCGCCTGGTTGACCAGCAGCACCACCACCACCTGATTTCGGGTGGCGGATTTGATCACCGCCTCGGTGACGTGTCCGCGGGCACTGGCCTTGCTGTCGACCAGCGCCTGCCGCAGCCGGGCACCGGATCGCGCGTGCCTGCCCTGGAACTCCCCGGTCGAACCGTCGGCGATACCGGCGAGGTTCGCGTCGACGTTGTCGGCGTCGATGTCGGTCAGCCGCAACACGTATGCCTCCGCGGCCGCCAGCGCCTGCTCCCCGGCGAGATGGGTCTCGTAATGCTGCACGGCCACCCAACCGCCGCACCCCACCGCGGCGAGCAGTGTCAGCACCGCCAGCCACCGCCGGATCACCGCCCGCCCGTTGATCCGCGGCTGCGGTTCGGGAACGGGCGGGGGCAGCGGCTCCCATGCCGTCTCCCACGCGTAATCCACCACACTCACGGCCACACCCGCCTTCCGATCAGTCGTCCCCCGCGGCGACTGTGCTCCGCCGTCGGCTCGGCCCGACCGCCTCCCCGACGAGCCCGAATCGAGTTTCACGCACGCTGATCACAACTTCGCCCCGGTAAGGAAGATTTTGGGTATCCATGGCATAATTGCCGGGTGACTGCCGCCCACTGCACCGAATCCGGTGTCGCTCTTGTTGCCCGGCGGCATATCGATCTCAAGCGTGTCTGCAGCTGTTGCTGTCTGCCTTGTTGACGTAGGCCCACCCAACTGCACTTTCCCAGCTGGCTGTGAGGATCTGCGCAGCCGGACACCCCCCGGTTGATTGCGTGGTCCAGCCAGCTCCTTTGTGAAGGAGAACCGTATGACTGTCACCCCGCCCGCCCCGGCGAAGTCCAGTCGCCCGAAGCGCAGCGAGGCGCAGTGGGCGCTCGGCGAGACCGAGCCGCAGAACGCCAACGAGCAGTTCAAGCTCGACGACCCGGCCCTGAACGTCAAAGCCCGGATCCTCGACGTCTACTCCAAGCAGGGGTTCGACGCGATCAGCGCCGACGACCTGCGCGGCCGGTTCCGCTGGATGGGCCTGTACACCCAGCGTGAGCAGGGCTACGACGGCAGCTTCACCGGCGACGAGAACGCCGACCTGCTCGAAGCCAAGTACTTCATGATGCGGGTGCGCTGCGACGGCAAGGCGCTCTCCGCCGAGGCGGTGCGCACGCTGGGGCAGATCTCCATCGACTACGCCCGCGGCACTGCCGACATCACCGACCGGCAGAACATCCAGTACCACTGGATCGAGATCGAGAAGGTCCCGGAGATCTGGGACAAGCTGGCGACGGTCGGCCTGCAGACGATGGAGGCCTGCGGCGACTGCCCGCGTGGCATGCTCGGCTCCCCGCTGGCCGGCGAGTCCCTCGACGAGGTGATCGACCCGTCGTCCGCGCTGGACGAGATCGTCCGCCGCTACATCGGCAATCCCGACTACGCCAACCTGCCGCGCAAGTACAAGACCGCGGTGTCGGGCCTGCAGGACGTCGCCCACGAGGTCAACGACATCTCGTTCATCGGGGTGGTGCACCCCGAGCACGGCCCCGGCCTGGACCTGTGGGTCGGCGGCGGGCTGTCCACCAACCCGATGCTGGCGCAGCGCCTGGGCGCCTGGGTGCCGCTGGACGAGGTGCCCGAGGTCTGGGAGGCCGTCACCCGGCTGTTCCGCGACTACGGCTACCGCCGGCTGCGGTCCAAGGCCCGGCTGAAGTTCCTGCTCAAGGACTGGGGGCCCGAGAAGTTCCGGCAGGTGCTGGAGGACGAGTTCCTGGGCCGCAAGCTGATCGACGGCCCGGCGCCGGAGAAGCCCACCGCCACCATCGACCACGTCGGGGTGCAGAAGACCAAGAACGGCCTCAACGCGATCGGGCTGGCCGCGATCTCCGGGCGGGTCAACGGCGAGATCCTGACCAAGGTCGCCGACCTGATGGAGCGGGTCGGTTCGGACCGGGCCCGGCTCACCCCGTACCAGAAGCTGATCATCCTGGACGTGCCCGACGACCAGGTCGAGCAGTTGATCACCGACCTGGACGAACTGGGGCTGTCGGCGCGGCCGTCGGCGTGGCGGCGCAACGTGATGGCGTGCACCGGCCTGGAGTTCTGCAAGCTGGCGTTCACCGAGACCCGGGTGCGCGCGCAGACCCTGGTGCCGGAGTTGGAGGCGCGGCTGGACGACCTCAACGCACTGCTGGACGTGCCGGTGACGATCAACATCAACGGCTGCCCGAACTCCTGCGCCCGAGTGCAGGTGGCCGACATCGGCTTCAAGGGCCAGATGGTCGACGACGGCGACGGCAACTCGGTGCCCGGCTTCCAGGTGCACCTGGGCGGCAGCCTCGGCGAGGACAGCGGCTTCGGCCGGAAGCTGCGCCAGCACAAGGTGACCAACGACGAGATGGTCGACTACATCGAGCGGGTGGTGCGCAACTTCATCCTGGGCCGCGAGCCCGGTGAGCGCTTCGCGCAGTGGACCGTCCGCGCCGACGAAGAAGCCCTGCGATGAGAAGCCGCACCGAGGAACAGCTGCGCGAGCTCGCCGAACGCGGCGCCGCCGAACTCGACGGCGCCACCGCCACCGAACTGCTGGCGTGGACCGACGCCACGTTCGCCGGTGAGTGGGCGGCGGCGTCGAACATGCAGGACGCGGTGCTGGTGGATCTGGCCGCGAAAGTCCGTCCCGGAGTGGACATCCTGTTCCTGGACACCGGCTATCACTTCCCGGAGACGATCGGCACCCGCGATGCGGTGGCCATGATGTACGACGTGCGACTGGTCACCATCAGCGCCGAACAGACCGTTGCCGAGCACGAAGCCGAACACGGCGCGAATCTGTGCGCCCGCAACGCCGCCTTGCAAGGCCGACTGCGCAAGGTCGAGCCGCTGCGCAAGGCGCTGCAGGGCTACTCGGCGTGGGCGACCGGAATCCGCCGGGTGGAGTCGTGGACCCGCGCCAAGGCCCCGTTGATCAGCTACGACGAGCAGTTCGGTCTGGTGAAGGTGAACCCGATCGCCGCGTGGAGCGACGACGAGATGGACGCCTACATCGCGGCGAACGGCATCCTGGTCAACCCGCTGGTCGAGGAGGGTTACTACTCGATCGGCTGCCAGCCGTGCACCTCCAAGCCGGAGCCGGGCGCCGACAAGCGCAGCGGCCGCTGGGCGGGCAGCACCCACACCGAGTGCGGACTGCACGTTCCCTCGTGAGCACCCTGGTCCTGGCCGCGCACGGCAGCAGGGATCCGCGCTCGGCCGCCAACACGCGGGCGATCGCCGGGCATCTGCGCCGGGTCGCCCCGGAACTCGATGTGCACGTGGCGTTCTGCGAGCACAGCACCCCCAACCTGGTCGATGTGCTGGGCGGGCTGACCGGTGACATCACCGTCGTGCCGTTCCTGCTGGCCAGCGCGTATCACGCCCGCACCGACATTCCGGCGTTGGTCGCCGAATCGGGTGCGCGGGTGCGCCAAACCGCAGCGCTCGGCGAAGACGACCGGCTGGTGGGTGTGCTCGGAGAGCGACTGGCCGCCACCGGGGCCTCGCGCTTCGACCCTGACCTGGGCGTGGTCGCCGTGGCGGTGGGCTCGTCGAATGTCGAAGCCAACGCCCGGACTTCACGGATCGCGGGGCGACTGGCCCACGGAACCCGTTGGGCCGGTGTGGAGGTCGCATTCGCCACCGGACCGTCGCCGTCGATGCCGCAGGCCGTGCAGCGGCTGCGGGAGCGCGGCGCCACTCGCCTGGTAATCGCCCCGTGGTTTCTGGCGCACGGCCGGATCACCGACGGAGTCGCAGATTACGCACGCCGGGAAGGGATCCCGATGGCCGAGCCGCTCGGCGCGCACCGACTGGTGGCGGCGACCGTGCTGGACCGGTTCGAAGCGGCGGTAGCAGCGGAACTGGCTGCCTGACAGCGCGATCGTGTCAACGTTGCGAAACAAGTTGGCAAACAAACGTCCGACCGCGGGGCCGCCGGCGTAGCGTCCGGACACATGACTACCACAGCACCGGCTGAATTCGAGGGCCCGCTGCACCAGTTCGCCCGAAACGCCTGGCAGGCACTGCTTGTGCTCGGCGCACTGACCATCGTCTTCGGCGTCGCCATCCTGGCGTGGCCGGGCAAGACCCTGGTGGTGGCCGGCGCCCTGTTCGGCGCCTACCTGGTGGTGTCCGGAATCATGCAGCTACTCACCGCCTTCGGCACCCATCTCAGTGCCGCACTGCGGGTGCTCGCCTTCGTCAGCGGGATCGTGTCGATGATCCTGGGGATGTTCTGCTTCCGCGACAAACTGGAATCGATTCTGCTGCTCGCGATCTGGATTGGAATCGGTTGGGTGTTCCGCGGTGTCACGCTGCTGATCGCGGCGCTGTCCTCGCCGGTCATGCCGGCACGCGGCTGGCAGATCTTCTCCGGCATCGTCATCGCGGTCGGCGGCAGTGTGCTGATCAGCTATCCGTTCGACTCGATCGCATTCCTGACGCTGATGACCGGGGGGTGGCTGATCGCCATCGGGGTGGTGGAAATCATCGACGCCTTCCAGGTCCGGCGGCGGGTCAACACCCTGGCCGAACTCTGACCCGGGGCGCTCACTCGGCGAAGATCCGCTCGCGCTCCTTGGCGAATTCGGTGTCGGTCAAGACACCCGAACCGTGCAGGTCCATCAGCTCACGCAGTTCAGTGGCGATGTCGATCTCCGAATCACGTTCAACCCGAGGCGTTTTGAGCCGCCTCCCAGCGGCCGGCGCCGCATCGCGCCGGGTCTCCCCCAGCCCGGACAGCGCACGGAGCCCGGCCATCCCCGCCAGTGCCGGGACGACCATGTCGGCGTGCTCCCCGGTGTCGTCCCGATCGGCGCTCGAATTGGTGACCGGACGCTCGACACCGGTCGCGGTCGTCCACGAACCGGGCACCGACAGTCCGGACAGCGGGACCGCCTGACCCACGGTCACCGCGATCGGCGTCGCACTCGGTGTGGTGACCGTGGCCAGCACCGACGGGATGCTGGCGCCGGCAGCGGCGATCTCCTTGAGCAGCGTCGCCCCGACCGCACCGGGCAGGTCGATGGCGACCACACCGAGCCCGTCGATCACCACGGCGCCGAACAGACTCAGGCCCAGATGCAACGGAATCAAACCCAGTTCGATGAGCGCACTGGTGGGCAGCTCCGCGCTCGGGCCGGCTGCCGAGCCGCTGCCGGCCTGCGCGGTCAGCTTCGCCAGCATCTGCTGGGCGGTGGTCGCACCCGAGGTGCCGATGCTGCGGCCGACCTCGGCGAGTTCCTCGATCGACCCGGCCGCATCGGCGGTCTGCCCCGGCGGGGTGAACGGCGGCAGTGCGGTGGCGCCGGCCGCGGCTCCGGCGTAGCCGTACATGGCGGTGGCGTCCTGCGCCCACATCGCCGCGTACGCCGTCTCGGTCGCGGCGATAGCCGGGGTGTTCTGGCCGAAGAAGTTGGTCGCGATCAGCGCCAGCAGCAGGCTGCGGTTGGCGGCCACCACCGGCGGCGGGACGGTCATGGCGAAGGCGGTTTCGAACGCGGTGACCGCGGCGTGGGCCTGCACGGCGGTCTGCTCGGCCACCGCGGCGGCGCCGTGCATCCAGGCGACGTAGGGCGCGGCCGCAGCCGACATCGCCAGCGCCGACGGGCCCACCCAGTCGACCGCGAGGTCACCGAGTACCGACTGCCAGCCGTTCGCCGACAGCTCCAGATCGACGGCCAGCCCGGCCCAGGCGGTCGCAGCGGCGAGCATCGGGCCCGCGCCCGGGCCGGAGTACATCCGCGCCGAGTTGACCTCTGGCGGATTCATACCGAAATCCACTGCTGTTCAACTCCTTTGATAGTCCCGACCATCGACCACGGTGCCAGCGGCAGCGGGGTCAATGGCCGAGCAGGAGTCGTTTCTGTTCGGCGAATTCGGCTTCGGTCAGGATTCCGGTGCGGTGCAGTTCGGCGAGCTCCCGCAGTTCGGGCGCGATGCCGGTGACCGCCCCCCGCACCTGCCCGGGGACCCGGCGGCGCGGCGACCCGCCCTTGCCGGCCCGGCCCCGGACCGCGGTCGACAGCATGCCGGCCGCCGCACCAACGGTCGCCAGTTCACCGAACGAGATGCCGGGCCCGTCGCCGGTGAAGTCGCCCGCCCCGTCCCCCGCGCCGGCCAGCGCGGTTGTGGTGCTGGCGAACTGGACCGGCGGCGGCGCCTTGGCAGTCCAGGCCGGCGGCACCGACAGCCCGCCCAGCGGGGCGGCCTGCCCGACGGCGGCCGCCACCGGCGCCGACCCCAGCCCGGCAGCCGGCAGCGCAGCGGCCAGTTGCGGGCCGCCGGCGAGCAGGGCGGGCACGTCGAGACCGATGAAGTCGATGCCGAACGAACCCGCCGAGTCGATCCCGAACGAGCCGGCGGTGTCGATGACGAACACCCCGAACAGGGTTGCCATCAGGCCGGCGTAGGCGATGGACAGGGCCGGGTCCGCAGCGGCCGCCGACAGCGCCCCGGTCATCGGTTCGACCGCCGCCGACCCCGCCGTGCCCGGCCCGGCCAGGCCCTGCATGGCCGAGGACAGCGCCGTCGTGAGCTTCTGCGCCTGGTTGGCGCCGGCCTGACCCACGGCTCCGGCTTGATCGGCGCCCCCGGCCGGGTTGGTGGTCTGCGGCGGCGGTGCGAACGGGGTCAGTGCGGTGGTGCCGACCGAGGCGGCCGCGTAGCCGTACATCGCCAGGGCGTCCTGCGCCCACATCGCCGCGTAGGCGGCCTCGGTGGCCGCGATGGCCGGGGTGTTCTGCCCCAGCACGTTCCCCGCGACCAGCGCCGCCAGCACACTGCGGTTGGCCTCGATCGCCGGTGGTGGGATCATCGCCGCGAACGCCGACTCGTAAGCCGCGGCCGCGCTGCGAGCCCGCCCGGCGGTCTGCTCGGCCAGCCCCGCGGTGCCCTGCAGCCAGGTCACGTAGCGGCTGGCGGAGGCCGCCATCACGCCGGACGACGGGCCGGTCCATTCTGCTTCCAGTTCGGCGAGCACCGACTGGTACGCCGCGGCGGACGAGCCGAGTTCGGCCGCCAGCCCGTCCCAGGCCGACGCGGCGGTGATCAGCGGCGTCGAACCGGGGCCGGCGTACATCCGGCCGGAATTCACTTCAGGGGGCAGCAGCCCGAAATCCATTGCTGTGCAACTCCTCTGCTGGCTGTGCCGACATCCGACAACTGCCGATAGCGGTAACTTCTGGTCCATGGGGCAACTCACGCCGACCAGACTTCCCGGCACACCTATCCGGACACCCTACCAGCAATGTCACAGCAATATTGACAGCACATTGACAGTTCGGGCGGAATTCGTATGCATGCACCTCAGGCTTAGTCGTTCCACCAGGCCAAGTGGACTCCAGCTACGGATAGGGTGTCCCTCTGTCGTCGAGGGCGGGAGCGGTGGTGGATCGGCAACGGCTGACCGGGTATTGGGAGGACGGGGCTATCCCCGCGGTGGGCGGGTTGATCGACTCCGCACATGGTTCCGGGTTGACGTTGGACTACTCGCCGGCCTCACTGCGCGCGGTCGAGACACTGACATTGCGCCTGTTCAACGCTCCCGAAGACCTACTCGATGACTCCGATCGGCAACTGGCACAAGCACTGATCGCCTACATCGGACTGACGCTCATACAACTCAGCACCGGCGCCTGGCACTGGGATGATCAACCCGGCTTCGCCCAGCGCGCCCAACCCACGCTGGGCGATGCGGCGTTGACCGAGCGGATCACCAACACATCGTGGACGTGGGAGAACCACCCCCCGGGCGCACATCCCGGAATCCCGGTCGTCCTCCCCGGCTCCAACCTGGGACTTAAGCCGGTCTCCCCCCTGCATCTGCTGCTGGCCACCGTCGCCGAACGGTCCGCGTCCGACGGCCCGTGCACACGAATCCATGCCGCATGGCAGGGCAAGGCACCCAGCCGCCCACCGCGTGGGGTCCCGGGCATCGACATCTTCGACACCCCGCCGCCATCACCCGCCCTGGAAGCCTGGCTGGCCGACCGCGAGCACGACTTCCCCTCCTGGGCCACCCGCTACCCGGGCACCTGGGACTTCAGCCCCGAGTCCATCGACACCCTCACCGACCTGATGCGCCACACCACACCGACCCTCGAGGATTTCAACAACCCGGCCAACGCCGACTTCGTCGACGGGGCCTCCTGGTATCTCGGCGAAATGTTGCGCCGCGGCGCCCCCTCCCGCTGGGTTCACCGCCCGCACCGGGTCAAACCCGAGGATTCCGCGACAGTCGGCTACCAAATCCAACTCGACAGCGACGTCGAACTAACCACACCTTTTCGCCTGCTGGGACTGACTCTGAGAACCGGAGATCCCAGGGCGAGAAACTCTTTCGATAACTGGGTCCGGTTTTATGGCGATGGCCCCGATTAACCGACATCGGCGCGACCGATCGGGCTACGCCAGCGCGGACTCCCCCACCGCATCCGACGCGGCCGGTGCCGAATCACTGGCCAGCGGCGGGACCCGGGTGGCCCGCACGTAGACCGTGTCGCCCTCGACCAGCCGCAGCGCTTCGGCGTCGCCGCGGGTGATCTGCGCGGTGAACGTCCCGCCGGTGGCCGCGTTGGTCAGTTCGACGCGAACCTCGAAGCCCAGCGCCACCACTCGGTCGACGACGGCCCGCAGCACCGCCGGGGTTTCGGCGCTGCCGTCGATACCGCTGACCGCCAGGTCGGGGTTGCGCCCCACCCGGATGTCGTGCGGGCGCACCAGCACCCCGTTCAGCGAGGACACCGCCCCCAGAAACGACATCACGAACGCGTTCGCCGGCTCGTCGTACACCTCGGTCGGGGTGCCCAGCTGCTCGATGCGGCCGGCGTTGAGCACCGCGATCCGGTCGGCGACGTCCAGTGCCTCGGCCTGGTCATGGGTGACCAGCACGGTGGTGACGTGCACCTCGTCGTGCAGCCGGCGCAGCCACGCGCGCAGGTCTTCGCGCACCTTGGCGTCCAGCGCCCCGAACGGCTCGTCGAGCAGCAGCACCTGCGGGTCCACCGCCAGCGCGCGCGCCAGCGCCATGCGCTGGCGCTGCCCGCCGGAGAGCTGGTTGGGGTAGCGGGTCTGAAAACCCGCCAGGCCCACCACTTCCAGCAGATTGTCGACCTTCTCCTTCACCTCGGACTTGGGCCGCTTGCGGATCTTCAGCCCGTAGGCGACGTTGTCGCGGACCGTCATGTGCTTGAACGCCGCGTAGTGCTGGAAGACGAAGCCGATCCCGCGCCGCTGGGGCGGCACCCCGGTCACGTCGTGGCCGTTGATGATCACGGTCCCGCTGTCCGGGTGGTCGAGGCCGGCGATGGCACGCAGCAGCGTCGACTTGCCCGATCCGCTGGGGCCGAGCAGCGCGGTCAGCGAACCCGACGGCACCGCGAAGTCGACGTTGTCCAGCGCGACGAAGTCGCCGTAGCGTTTGTTGGCGCCGCGCACCGTGATCGCGTTCGCACCCGAGTTGGTCATGAGGAAGCTCCCTTGTTCGCCCGTCGCATATCGAGCACCACCTGAACGATGAGCACCAGCACCGACACCGCCATCAGCAGTGTGGCCAGGGCATAGGCGCCGTATTCGGCGCCGCGGTTGTACCGGTCGGAGACCAGCAGCGTCAGCGTCTGCGATTTCCCCGGCAGGTTCGACGACACGATCAGCACGGCCCCGTATTCGCCCAGGGTGCGCGCCACCGTCAGCACCACGCCGTAGGTCAGGCCCCACCGGATCGACGGCAGCGTGATTCGCCAGAACGTCTGCCACCAGGTCGATCCCAGTGTCGCCGCGGCCTCCTCCATGTCGGTGCCCAGTTCGTGCAGCACCGGTTCCACCTCGCGGATCACGAACGGCAGCGTGACGAAGATGCTGGCCAGCACGATCCCGGGCAGCCCGAAGATGACCTTGATGCCCCAGTCGTTCTCGACGAAGCCGAGCAGCCCGGCCGAGCCCCACAGCACCACCAGTGCGACACCGACGATCACCGGTGAGACCGCGAACGGCAGGTCGATGATCGCCTGCAGCACACCCTTGCCACGGAATCGGTTGCGCGCCAGCACCAGTGCGATCGGAATACCGAAGATCACGTTGAGCGGCACCACGATCGCCACCACCAGCAGCGACAGTTGCAGCGCGGAGATCGCCGCCGGGGTGCTGATGTAGGCGAAGAACTGCCCGAGGCCCGGTGCGAAGCTGCGCCACAGGATCAGCGACACCGGAACCACCAGCAGCAGCGTGATGTAACCCAGGGCCAGGAACCGGGTCAGGCAGCGGACTGTGCGCGTCGGGGTCATGCCGAACGCTCCTGTCGTCGGGTCACCCGGGCTCCCACCGCCCGCAGCGCCAGCAGCACCAGGAACGAAATACCCAGCAGCACAATCGAGATCGCCGCGGCACCGGTCCGGTCGTCGTTCTCGATCAGGGTGCGGATCCACTGCGAGGACACCTCGGTCTTACCCGGCACCGCCCCACCGATCAGCACCACCGAACCGAACTCGCCGATCGCCCGGGAGAACGCCAGGCCCGCCCCGGTGAGCAGCGCAGGCAGCAGCGACGGCAGCACCACGGTCCGGAGGATCGTCACCCCGGAGGCGCCGAGCGAGGCCGCGGCCTCCTCGACGTCGCGGTCGATCTCCAGCAGCACCGGTTGCACGGCCCGCACCACGAACGGCAGCGTGACGAACGCCAGCGCCAGGCCCACACCCCAGGCGGTGTGCTGCAGGTGCAGGTGCACCGGGCTGGCCGGCCCGTACAGCGCCAGCATCACCAGGCTGGCGACGATGGTCGGCAGCGCGAACGGCAGGTCGATGATCACGTCGACGAACCGTTTGCCCGGGAAGTCATCGCGCACCAGCACCCAGGCGATCAGCAGCCCGAACACCAGGTTGACCACGGTGACGCCCGCCGAGATCGTCAGCGTCACCCGGAAGGACTCCAGCGCGGCGTGGGAGGTGACCGCCAACCGGAACGCCTGCCAGCCGCCACCGGTCGCCTGCCAGGCGATCGCGGCCAGCGGCGCCAGCACGATCAGCGACAGCCACACCACCGCGGCGCCCACCCGCAGGCCGATGCCGTCGCTGCGGAACTTCGGCTCCCCCACCGGCCCGCCTTCGCTGGGCCGGGTCGCTTCGGTGACAACGACGGCGGTCATCCGGTGGCCTCGGTGTAGATCTTGGTGATGCTGCCGCTGTTCTTGTCGAACAGCTGCGGGTCGACGGTCTCCCAACCGCCGAGATCGGCTACCTGCCAGAGCTTCTGCGGTTCCGGGAACGCGCTGCGGAACTCCGCCGCCACCCCGGGGTCGACCGGGCGGAAGCCGGCCTGCGCCCACAGCCGCTGGGCGACCGGGGTGTACTGGAAGTTCTTGAAGGCGGTCGCGGTGTCGAGATGGTTGCCGCTGGTCAGCACCGCCAGCGGATTCTCGATCTTGAAGGTCTGCGGCGGGTTGACGTGCTCGGTCGGCTTGCCCTTCCGCTCGATCGCGATCGCCTCGTTCTCATAGCTGATCAGCACATCGCCGCTGCCCTGCAGGAAGACGTCGGTGGCCTCCCGGCCCGACCCGGGGCGCAGCTTGACGTGGTCGGTGACGAGCTTCTCGACGAAATCCAGTCCGGCCTGCGGGTTCTTGCCGCCGTCGCTCTTGGCGGCGTACGGCGCCAACAGATTCCATTTCGCCGAACCCGAGCTCAGCGGACTCGGGCTGATCACCTCGACGCCCGGCGTCAGCAGGTCGTCCCAGTCCTTGATGTGCTTGGGGTTGCCCTGGCGCACCACCAGGCTGACCACCGAACCGAACGGGATGCCGTGCGTCACATCGGTGTTCCAGTCCTCGGGGACCTTGCCGGCTTTCACCAGCCGGGTGATGTCGGGCTCCACCGAGAAGTTCACCAGGTCGGCGGGTTTGCCGTTGGCCACACCGCGTGACTGGTCGCCGGAGGCACCGTAGGAGGTGACGATCTCGACATCCTCGCCGGCCTCGGTGTCGTAGAACGCCGGGATCACTTTGCTCCAGCCGGGTTCCGGCACCGCGTAGGCCACCAGCGTCAGCGTGGTGTGTGCGCCGGACTTGCCGTCACCGCCGACCACGTCGCTGGGGCCGCCGCCGCACCCGGCGAGCAGGGCCAGGGCCGGGATCAGGGCCAGCGACAGGGCGTCGCGGGCGAGACGTTTCGGCATGGATGACCTTTCCGTGGGAACCGAGATGGCGGGGGTATCCGTCGGTACACAGGAGCGATCACTCAATGGTTCGGTATCCGCTAGATCGGATACAGCGACTCCAGAGCGCCGACGGGGCGAGTCGTCAGCGACAACAGCACAGCACGGGGCACGCCACGAACTGGCGCGGCGAATCACCGTGGGCTGCGAACATGCGGGGAAGCCTAACAGAGCGGTTAGCGAGGTTCGACGAAGGAGAGCCGAAGCTGGACCGCTCATGTGATCCAGCGGTTAGCGAGGTTCGACGAAGGAGAGCCGAAGCTGGACCGCTCATGTGATCCAGCGGTTAGCGAGGCTCGACGAAGGAGAGCCGAAGCTGGACCGCTCAGCGCGTCAGCAGCCAGCTGACGATCACCAGGGCCAGCAGGGCGACCAGGATCAGCGTGACCTGCGAGCGGGGCATCTACCGGGCCCCGTCGTCGTGGCGCACCCGGTGCAGCGCGCGGATGCCCTGGCCCAGCACGGCGTCGAACACCATGGCGAGCACGAAGGCCACGGCCAGCACCACCGGCATCACCACCGCGGTCTGCACTACGAAGCCGAGCCCGGAAAGCCACAGCTCCACGCCGTCCCACCAGCTCAGGAAGCCATCCACCCGGCTTACCTTAGCGGTGATCGCAAGCTCGGCGAAGCCGGGCGAAGCGGGTCGCCGCACAGGAACGCATGCGGAGGGCAACCGGAAGCCAAGAAGCGGCGGGTCAATTGGACTGCGAGTCGCGGGACCGGCGATGATGTCGGGATGGTCCTGCACACCCAACCGGACCGGGCGTCCGAGAAGACCGAACAGGAAGCCTCAAAAGACGTGGAAGACGCGCTGGAGACAAGCCTGCAGAAGCCGGCCGCGCCGGCACTGACCGTCACCGCGCCGGTGCCCTATGCCGCGGCGGCCGGACAGTTCAGCAACCCGTTCCCGCCGATCGCCGACTATGCGTTCCTGTCGGACTGCGAGAACACCTGCCTGATCTCGGCGGCCGGGTCGGTGGAGTGGATGTGCCTGCCCCGACCAGACTCCCCCAGCGTGTTCGGGTCGATCCTGGACCGCAGCGCCGGCCACTTCCGGCTCGGGCCCTACGGGGTGTCGGTGCCGGCGGCGCGGCGCTACCTGCCGGGCGGCCAGATCATGGAGACCACCTGGCAGACCCACACCGGCTGGGTGATCGTGCGCGACGCCCTGGTGATGGGCAAATGGCACGACGTCGACACCCGCTCGCACACCCATCGCCGCACTCCCACCGACTGGGATGCCGAACACATCCTGCTGCGCACGGTCAAGTGCGTCAGCGGCACCGTCGAACTGACCATGAACTGCGAGCCGGCGTTCGACTACCACCGCAACAGCGCCAGTTGGGAGTACTCGTCGACCGGGTACAGCGAGGCCGTCGCCCGCGCCCGGCAGAACCCGGATGCCTTCCCGACGCTGCGGTTGACGACGAACATGCGGCTCGGTCTGGAGGGCCGGGAGGCGCGGGCCCGCACCCGGCTCAGTGAGGGCGACAACGTCTATGTGGCGCTGAGCTGGTCGAAGACGCCGCCGCCGCAGACCTTCGAGGAAGCCTCCTCCAAGATGTGGAACACCGCCGAGTGCTGGCGGCAGTGGATCAACGTCGGGAATTTCCCCGACCACCCGTGGCGGGTGTACCTGCAGCGCAGCGCGCTGACGCTGAAGGGGCTGACCTACTCGCCGACCGGTGCGCTGCTGGCCGCGTCCACCACCTCGCTGCCGGAGACACCGCAGGGCGAACGCAACTGGGACTACCGCTACGCCTGGGTGCGGGACTCGACGTTCGCACTGTGGGGCCTGTACACGCTGGGCCTGGACCGGGAGGCCGACGACTTCTTCTCGTTCATCGCCGACGTGTCCGGCGCCAACAACGACGAGCAGCTGCCGCTGCAGGTGATGTACGCCGTCGGCGGGGAGCGCGAGCTCAAGGAGGAGGAGCTCGACCACCTCTCCGGCTACGACAACGCCCGTCCGGTGCGGATCGGCAACGGCGCCTACCACCAGCAGCAGCACGACATCTGGGGCACCATGCTCGACTCGGTGTATCTGCACGCCAAGTCACGTGAGCAGATCCCCGAGACGCTGTGGCCGGTGCTGAAGAAGCAGGTCGACGAGGCGATCGAGCACTGGCGCGAACCCGACCGCGGCATCTGGGAGGTGCGCGGCGAGCCGCAGCACTTCACCTCGTCGAAGATCATGTGCTGGGTGGCGCTGGACCGCGGTTCCAAGCTCGCCGAGTTGCAGGGCGAGATCTCCTACGCACGGCAGTGGCGGGTGATCGCCGAGGAGATCAAGGCCGACGTGCTGGCCAACGGGGTGGACACCCGCGGGGTGCTGACCCAGAGCTACGACAGCACCGCGCTGGACGCCTCGCTGCTGCTGGCGGTGCTCACCCGGTTCCTGCCGCCGGACGACCCGCGGGTGCGCGCGACGGTGCTGGCGATCGCCGAGGAACTCACCGAGGACGGCCTGGTGCTGCGCTATCGCACCGACGAGACCGACGACGGGCTGACCGGTGCGGAGGGCGCGTTCACGATCTGCTCGTTCTGGCTGGTGTCGGCGCTGGTGGAGATCGGTGAGGTCAGCCAGGCCAAGCACCTGTGCGAGCGGCTGCTGTCGTTCGCCAGCCCGCTGCACCTCTACGCCGAGGAGATCGAGCCGCGCACCGGACGCCACCTGGGCAACTTCCCGCAGGCGTTCACCCACCTGGCACTGATCAACGCCGTGGTGCACGTGATCCGCGCCGAGGAGGAGGCGGACTCCACCGGGGTGTTCCAGCCGGCGAACGCGCCGATGTAGCGGGGGTGACGGACGCCGACGTTCGTCCGGCGCATCAGCGTTGAAAATCCGATCCCGGCTGGAGGGTATGACATGCGACCTTGGTTCATCGCTCCGCTGGCCCTGTGCGCCAGTGTGCTGACTTCCTCCTTCGCCTCTGCCGACCCGGTCAGCTCGCCCGACCCGTCGTCCCCGGAGGGCACGGCCATCCTGCGGGCCGCCGGCGCCGACCTGACCGGTCAGCTCGGCAAGCCGGCGAAGCCGAACGTCAAGGCCCTCAGGGTTTCCCAGGGCTGGGCGTTCCTCTGGGCGCAGATCCTTCAGCCCGACGGGCAGTTGATCGACTACAGCGGAACGCCGTTCGCGGTGGCGGCCGCGAACGGCGGGAAGTCGAAGATGTACGCCGCGCTCCTGCATCAGAACGGCGATGCCTGGGATCTGACGGCGAGCAGGGTCGGTCCGACCGATGTCGCCTGGGACGGCTGGAGCCGCGAGTACGGCGCTCCGGCGGCGATCTTCACCGACCTGCCGTAGTGACGTGTCACGCATTGCTCAGCCGGTGATACCGCGGACCTTCTCGTTCATGGCCCGGGCGATGTCGACCGCGGTGGTGTCCCCGGCCGGAGCGCCCGGCTCGAAAACGCCGGTGAGCCAGTAGACGTCGACGTCGACCACGCAGTTCACCTGCACGCTCAGAGCCCGGGTGACCATCAGGCCCGGGTCGCCGTCGACGGTGGTCTGCACGGTCGCGGTGAGCACCGAACCGTCGTCGGAGGCTGCGGTGATCTCACCGCTGGCGTCGCTGTTGTAGCCGTCGTGGCGGATCACCGTCACCCCGTCGCAGTGGCTCCACTGGTCGGCGAACTTCGTGAAGAGCGCCTCTGCGTCGGCGGCGGTGGGCAACGCCATCACACCCTCGGCGACACCGGTCATCGACGAGGGGTCGGAGCGGGCGACGTTCCAGAACTCATGGGCGACGTCCTGCACGTCACTGCCGTCGTAGACGACCCGCTGGCCGCCCACCGCGGTGCCGATGCAGGATTTCGGTCCCGCCGACGCCCAGCCGTTGGGCAGCTTGTCGACGCCGCCGAAGCGCGGCGCCAGGTTCGGGTCGCTGAGGAACGGCCTGTGCAGCAGGCTGGTCAGCTCGGCGTCGTCGAGCAGCACCTGGCGGACCGCGGTGCCGGTGACCGGTGTCGGGGCCAGGCCGGGGGCCGGCCGGACCTTGCCGGTGACGACGCGGGTGCACCCGGTCAGCGCGGCCACCGGCAGCAGCGACAGCACCAGCAGGGCACCGATACGGGCGCCGCGCCGGCTCACTTCTTGGCCTTATCCCCGACCGCATCTGTGGACAGCGCCGCGACGAACGCCTCCTGCGGAACCTCGACCCGCCCGATGGTCTTCATCCGCTTCTTGCCCTCCTTCTGCTTCTCCAGCAGTTTGCGCTTACGGGTGATGTCACCGCCGTAGCACTTGGACAGCACATCCTTGCGGATCGCCCGAATATTCTCCCGCGCAATGATTTTCGAGCCGATTGCGGCCTGCACCGGCACCTCGAACTGCTGGCGCGGGATCAACTCCTTGAGTTTGGTGGTCATCTTGTTGCCATACGCCGAGGCGCTGTCTTTGTGCACGATCGCGCTGAACGCGTCGACGGCCTCGCCCTGCAGCAGGATGTCGACCTTGACCAGGTCGGCCTCCTGCTCACCGGCCTCCTCGTAGTCGAGGCTGGCGTAGCCGCGGGTCCGGGATTTCAGCGAGTCGAAGAAGTCGAAGATGATCTCGCCCATCGGCATCGTGTATCGCAGTTCGACGCGCTCCTCGGAGAGGTAGTCCATGCCGCCGAGCTCACCGCGACGGGACTGGCAGAGCTCCATGATGGTGCCGACGAATTCGCTCGGCGAGATCACGGTGGTCTTGACGACGGGCTCAAAAACGGTGCGGACCTTGCCTTCTGGCCAGTCCGACGGGTTGGTGACGACGATCTCGTCCTCGACGCCGCCCTTACCCTCCTTGATCACCCGGTACACCACGTTGGGCGCGGTGGAGATCAGGTCCAGGTTGAACTCGCGCTCCAGGCGCTCCCGGGTGATCTCCATGTGCAGCAGCCCCAGGAAGCCGCAGCGGAACCCGAAGCCCAGCGCCACCGACGTCTCCGGCTCGTAGGTCAGGGCGGCGTCGTTGAGTTGCAGCTTGTCCAGCGCCTCACGCAGGTTCGGGTAGTCCGAGCCGTCGACGGGGTACAGCCCGGAGTAGACCATCGGCTTGGGTTCGCGGTAACCGGTCAGCGCTTCGGTGGCGCCCTTGCGGGCGGTGGTGACGGTGTCGCCGACCTTGGATTGGCGGACGTCCTTCACCCCGGTGATCAGGTAGCCGACCTCGCCGACGCCGAGTCCCTTGCTGGCCTTGGGCTCCGGGGAGACGATGCCGACCTCGAGCAGTTCGTGCGTGGCGCCGGTGGACATCATCGCGATCTTCTCGCGGGGGGTGATCTTGCCGTCGACGACGCGGACGTAGGTGACCACGCCGCGGTAGATGTCGTAGACCGAGTCGAAGATCATCGCCCGGGTGGGGGCGTCGGGGTCACCGACAGGGGGCGGCACCTGCCGGATCACCTCGTCGAGCAGTTCGGCCACGCCTTCCCCGGTCTTGCCGGAGACCCGCAGCACATCGGAGGCCTCGCAGCCGATGATGTGGGCGAGTTCGGCGGCGTAGCGCTCCGGATCGGCCGCCGGCAGGTCGATCTTGTTGAGCACCGGGATGATCGTCAGATCCCGGTCCAACGCCAGGTACAGGTTGGCCAGCGTCTGCGCTTCGATGCCCTGCGCGGCGTCGACCAGCAGGATCGCGCCCTCGCAGGCCTCTAGCGCGCGGGACACCTCGTAGGTGAAGTCGACGTGGCCGGGGGTGTCGATCAGGTGCAGGACGAACTCCTCGTCACCGACCTTCCAGGGCAGCCGGACGTTCTGTGCCTTGATCGTGATGCCGCGCTCGCGTTCGATGTCCATCCGGTCGAGATACTGGGCGCGCATCGAACGGTCGTCGACGACGCCGGTGAGCTGCAGCATCCGGTCGGCCAGGGTCGATTTGCCGTGGTCGATATGGGCGATGATGCAGAAGTTCCGAATCTGCGCCGGCGCGGTGAAGGTCTGGTCGGCGAAACTGCTGATGGGAATCTCCTGGGACGACGGGTGGTGCGCCGGTGCGCGGTGCATACCAGGGTATCCAGACCACACCTGATCAGCCCAATCACGCTGCGCCGAACTCGGCGCCCCCGGCGCACCCCCGCTGTCTCAGAGGGACAGATCGAACGGGATCGTCCCCTCGACGACACTATTCGCGCCCAGGAAGTCCAACTCGCCGAGCGCGCTGTTCCAGCTGAACCCGCCCAGGACGTCGCCGCTGGAGTTCTCGAAGAGGAAATTGTCGATGACCGCTTCCGGCCCCGGGCTTCCGCTGGACATCAACTCCGGGCTGTTGAAGAACTGGTTGACGATCCCGCTGCCGGAATTCCAGGTGTCCCAGGTGGTATCGGTGTTCGGGTCGAAGACCTGCAGGTTCGTGGAGGAGCCACCGCCGTTGGTCTGGTCCCATAGCAGGTGGTCATCAGTATTGGTGGGGGTAGGGACCGCCGAAACCGACTCGGTACCACCCTCGTATGTCAGCGCCCCGTTCTTGCCCATTTCATACACGGGCAGCAGGTAGCTGCCGCCCTGGTCGTACATGAAGTTCTGCGCCGGCGGCGGGAAGCCGTCCATCCCACTCACCGCCACCGGGGTCTGCGCCCCACCGGGGACGATGGCGTTCGACCCGGTAAACGGGTCGAACGGGATCGTCGTGTCCGGCCCAGCGTACGCGGCCCCTGCCGACAGCACGGCGAATGCGCCCGCGGCTGCCGCGGCTCCGGTGATGACGCCCATACCGGCCAACCGGCGGCGTCGCTGTGTGGTGTTCTGCAAACCGTCCATGATCGAGGTCCTTAGTCAGGGTTGTGGTGATCGCTGGTGATGCGCCGTACGGCGATGAACTGTGCGATGTGACGAACCCCCTGCCCACCGGGCGGACCCTCCGGCGTCGCGACGGTTCAGCGGTGTCGATCGGGGAATCCGGCGGCACCGCGCCCACTGCGTGGTGCCGTCGGACCCACCCGCCCCCCGACAGGTTGACCGTGGGCCGAATAGCTCGGCCGCTGCGGCTCGGAAGCCCACATGAAACTGTGATTCAGAACACTACGCTCGGCTGACACACGGCACAAGGCTACGTTCACATAATTTTTCCGTGGACATTTGACGCAGTCTGATGCGATGGACATGAGCAGCGATCACGCTGGTCACGGTTGGAAAAACCAGCCGCACAACCATGCAAGTGAATAATTTACCGTTATCGGACCGATGATCACAGCAAACTTACAGCAACATGAAAAGA
This sequence comes from Mycolicibacter acidiphilus, assembly GCF_018455725.1. Lineage (GTDB taxonomy): Bacteria > Actinomycetota > Actinomycetes > Mycobacteriales > Mycobacteriaceae > Mycobacterium > Mycobacterium acidiphilum. The sequence goes on along the minus strand of NZ_JAHCLR010000025.1, from coordinate 11,644 downwards.
AACCCCCGGAGGCGGAGCCTCCGGGGGTTCGTCGTGGCTTGGACCTACGAGAAGTCGATCGAGTCCAAGCCCCAGTAGCCCATCATGTCGTTGATGCCGTTCTCCATAAAGTTGGACGCGTCAGCCCAGACAGAGTCACCGCTCAGCGCGGCATCCCAACCCATCGTCCCGCCCGCGTTCCCGAACAGGTAGTTGCTCGCGTCCGCAGCGTCGATCTGAGCACCGTCGTTCACCAACGCGTACAGCAGCACATTGCTGGCGTCGGTGAACTGCACCAGTGCTCCGTTGAACACGTGGAACGAACCGATGGTCGAGCCGAACTGATCCTCCCAATTCACGCCACCCAGGAAGGACCCGAACAGGTTGTTGGTGTTGTCGTCGTCACCCAGGATGGTGGACTTGAGGATGGTGTCGAACGCCTCGCCGCCGTCGGCAACTTTGCCGGTGCCCACCTGCACGAAGTCGTCGCTGCCGAAGCCTCCGAGGGAGGCACCGGTGGCGAAGAGCCAGTTCATCGACTGGATCTGACTGTTGAGCACTGGGGCCCAGTCGAAGGCGGGAGTCTCAGTCTCAGCTGCCGCCAAAGGCGCCAGGGCCAGTGCTGCACCGGCGGCGAAGGCGCCGACGACGCCGATCTTGCGAATGTCCATGTTCATGCCTCTCAGATGTTGACCGACTGACGGATTCCCGCTGTCGATTGCCCCCCAGTATCCTGCTGAAACCCTGAATGAACATAACGAATCGGTGAATCTGCCACAAATGCCACTCTTATGTGGTAGTCGCAGAAGCAGTCCTTTTCGTGGGGTTTTGCCGTTGACGAGTGACGATCGTCACGGTCCACGTCCCTGTCAAACACCTTCAAACCACACCATCGACACAGCGAGAGCGCTGGGAACCTCCCGCCGGTCGGGCAAGGAGGTTCCAGAAGCGACGACTTCAACACAAAACCCCCGGAGGCACGCCTCCGGGGGTTTCGTCACGCTCTCCGGCTGGTGTTACAGCGCACCGAGGTCGAAGAAGCCGGCCAGGTCGCCCATGCCGTTGTGGAGGAACGCGTCCGCCGTGTCCGAAACGGAGTTGAAAGCGCCGGTCGAGTCGTACAGGGCGGCGTCGATCGACTTGTCCGAACCGAACAGGTCGGTCAGCACACCGGCGTCCAGCATGTTGTTGTTCTCCAGGCCGTACAGCTCGGTGTTCAGCGCGTCATCGAACTGAACCAGCGCGCCGTTGAGGTCGTTGTAGGAGCCGGGGTCACCGGCCAGGCCGGCATTGACCGGGTCGACACCGTAGGTGAGGTAGTCGAAGGTGGTCGGGACGGTACTGGTGGTGCCATCAGCCACCGTGGTGCCCTGGACCGTGTCGATGTCTGCCGCGTTGATCGTGTCGAACGGGTTTGTGGCCGAGGCCGCGACGACGTCCTTCGAGTCGCCCGCAATCGCGGTGTTCGCTTCGAAGAGGAAGTTCATCGACTGCTGCTCGGCCGAGACCAGGCTGCTCAGGTCAGGCGCGGCGGGGGTGTCCGCGGCCGCCAGGGGCGCCAAGGCCAGGGCTGCGCCGGCGGCGAAGGTGCCGACGACACCGATCTTACGAATATCCATGTTCATGCCTTTCACGATGTTGACCGGCTGCCGATTCCCCGCCGCCGGTGTGCCCCCAAGCGTGTTGCCGAAAGCCTGAGCGAGACTAACGATTCGTTAAATCTCCGGCAAGCGAAAAACTCATGCGTCGTCCATGCGATCCGTCTATTTCATGGACTTTTACCGTCAGCCAGTGGCGATCATCACGCTCCAGCAGGCAGTTGACACCTCCGCGCACACAAAACTCAGGATGATTTCCCATATTCAGCGCGCTTCCAGAATGTATTCAGCTAGTTGTCAATAAAGAACGCTCTGCGCGCCGACGGTCAGCACCATGAGGTGCCGTCAACGGTTCGTTGACCTGCGCGGGCTCTCATGCCAAGTGTCGGAGTCCCTTAATTCCGACCGGGGCGATGCGACAACAGGCGGCGACATGAGGGACAAACCAGCCCAGCGCCTCCCGCACCCCTGGCGTCACCGTGTCCACACGTCTCAGACATTTCAGATCCGACGTAGCGGAATGAACTCCCCCGCCAGATCCGCACGCACCCCACCGGCCGAACAGGCCATTCGCAGCACGATCACCATTGCCAGCAATTTGACATCGAACATTCAAGTTAATGCATGATCGATTGAAATATCTTTTCTTCAAGTCGAACGCAAGAAAGTTCACATGAATGTGTCCACCCCCACTCTGCGACCCAGTCGGCGGATGGCACGTTCGGTGCGCGTCCAACCGGGGTCGAGCGCCCGCCGACAACGCCCGACGGCAGGACGCCGGCCGGTCGGGCCAGCCCGGTTCAGTCACGCTGCCCGTAGCCGTCTAACCACAAATCCCGTGTCCGTCAACCGGGGCCAAGCCCCGCACCTTCGGGCTGACCATCTCGGCCACAGAAGGAGCCGGGCGCTAGGCACCCGGCTCGTCCCGATGGGGGTTAGAGCACTCGACTACGGCGCCGCATCGCTGATCGAGAACATCCCGAGCAGGTCGGACCAGGCGGACGACATCAGGGCGCCCTGCAGATCCGACAGAGCGCCGCTGAAGGCACTGAAGCTCGTCGGATCGACAGCCCCGGTGGCACCGATGTTCAGCGCTTCGATCGCGTCGTGCAGCCCGCCGGTGGCCGGAATCCCGGCGCCGCTCAGGTTGGTGTACAGCGAGTCGGCGATCTGCGTCTCATACCCGCCGGCCCCCAGCGTCTGGTTCAGCCCCAGCATGTGATCAAGCTGGACCTGCGTCATCGCCTGGCTGACCAGCTGTGCCTCAGTGAACCGGGAAAACGCCCCGTTGAAGATGCTGTCCTGCGGGTCGGTCGCATCACCCGAGAACAGCACCTTGCTGGGGTCCATGTTGAGCTGCTGACCGACCCAGTAGTAGATGTTCTCCTGCATCGCGACGTCATGGTTGAACAGGCTGTTGTCCTGGCCGACCTGCGCATGGATCAGCGCGGTGTGCGCGTCGTCGTACCCCGGGTTCGGCGCAACCCACGACGTCATCAGCGCAACGTCCTGCTGCTGCGCGTCCGCGTCCACGTGGTCGGCGACCCCGACCACGCCGAGTGCGGCGGCGGTCAGTCCGGTGAGAGCGGCGACTCCCCGTCGCCCGTGTTGTGCAGTCATAACTTCAGCCCCTTAAGTAGCGAAATCTTGATTGACCTGTGCTGTGTCGAATCGCGATGACTTAATAGGCACCCCCTGACTCATGCCGGAGAACACTCCGAGCAGTGGGTTTCCGCCTCGGGTCGGCCCCCGCCGACTCCCCCCGCTTCGAAAACCTCGATGTTAATGAGTGATTCAGAACACTACGCTCGTCGTTAACTCGAGGCAATGCTTATCTTCCTGTCAGCCTCCTGTCGGTTCCTCGCTCAGCTGGACGACGCTGCGTCCGGGTGTCCGACGACGCACCGGCGGCACCCGGAATCGCTGGCTATGCTGCGTAAATGGCGTCCCCGCGCAAGCCCCGATGGCGATCGGTGCAGCGGTTCGCGGAGAACCTGGTGTTCAACGACGCGCCCCGGTTGCTCCGCCAACTCGAACAGGTTCCGTTCGTGCAGCAGCGCATTCAGCAGGGCATCGAACAGGGCATCAAGATCGGCCTGGAGGTGCTGGCCGGTGCCGCCGGCCCGTCGTCACCGGAGATCCCGGCCGGCCGGCCGGTGACCCGCAGCAGCGTCCCGACCGCGCACCGGGCCCGTCGGCTCGTCTACGCCCCCGACCTCAACGGCCGGGCCGACCCGGGCGAGGTCGTCTGGACCTGGGTGGCCTACGAGGACGACCCGAACCAGGGCAAGGACCGGCCGGTGCTGGTCGTCGGGCGCGACCACACCACCCTGCTCGGGCTGATGCTGTCCAGCCAGGACCGGCACGCCGACGACACCAACTGGGTGGGCATCGGCTCTGGCGACTGGGACGGGGAGCACCGGGCCAGTTGGGTGCGTCTGGACCGGATCCTCGACGTGCCCGAGGAGTCGATCCGCCGCGAAGGCGCCGTCCTGGCGCGTCCGGTGTTCGACACGGTGGCCGCTCGGCTGCGCCGCGACTACTCGTGGAGTTGAAGCCGGTCAGCCCTGGGCGATGTAGTCGCGCAGCTGGGCGTGCTCGGCCTGCAACTCCTCCATGCGGGACTTGACGATGTCGCCGATGCTGACGATCCCGGCCAGCCGGCCGTTCTCCAGCACCGGCACGTGGCGCACCCGGTGCTCGGTCATCAGCACACTGACGTCGTCGGCGGAGTCGGCCTTGGTGCAGGTGGCGACCAGCCGGGTCATGATCGCCGACACCGGCCGGGCCAGCACGCTGGCGCCGTGCGCGTGCAACTGGCGCACCACGTCCCGCTCGGAGGCGACCCCGGCGACGCCGTCCGGTCCGGTCACCACCATGGCGCCGATGTTGTGCTCGGTCAGTCCGGCGATGAGTTCTGCGACGGTGGCCTCCGGGTGGATGGTCACCACCGCCGCGCCTTTGTTCCGCAATACGTCCGCGATCCGCATCGGAGCCTCCACGGTAGTGATCTGCTTCACACCAGGTTACGGCGATTCCCCTGGCTGTGGGCGCTGATCGGGGAACCGGCGGTCAGACGGCGGCGACTTCACGCACCGCGGCCAGCACATCCTCGTCGAGGTCGACGGTGATCGGCGCCGATTGCTACGGTCGTATCGCCGCGTCGCCGGCTACACCTTTTTGGGAGTTGCCGCGGCAACTGGTAGCCTGAACAGCCGTTGCCCGCTGTACTGGCGGTTGAACCCAACTCATAAGTTTTACGAAGGAATTACTCCGTGGCCAACATCAAGTCGCAGGTGAAGCGCAACCGGACCAACGAGCGCGCTCGGCTGCGCAACCAGTCGGTGAAGTCGGCGGTGCGCACCGCGATCCGCGCCTTCCGCGAGGCCGCCGAGTCCGGTGACAAGGACAAGGCCGGCGAGCTGCTGGTGTCGACCAGCCGCAAGCTGGACAAGGCCGCCAGCAAGGGCGTGATCCACAAGAACCAGGCCGCCAACAAGAAGTCGGCGCTGGCGCAGGCCCTCAACCGGATCTGATCTCGCGCGACCGCGCACACCGGCCCCCGTTCCCAGGAACGGGGGCTTTCGTGTCGGTTGACCTCAGTGGTCGGCGAGTTCGGCGACTTTGCGCACCGCGGACTCCAGCGCGTAGCCGGCGTCGGCGGCCATCCCCTTCACGTCGGCGTTGAGCGCGGCCACCACCCGCACCGCGTCGGCGATGCCGTCCCGCGACCAGTGCCGGGCCTGCTTCTGCACCCGCTGCACCCGCCACGGCGGCATGCCCAGCTCACCGGCCAGCCGGTAGGGGTCACCGGACTGCGGCTTGACCAGGGCGATGGCGTGCACCGCCTCGGCCAGCGCGTCGGCGAGCACCACGTGCGGCTCACCGCGGATCATCGCCCAACGCAGCGCCTCGGTGGCGCCGGCGACGTCACCGGCGACCGCCTTGTCGGCGATGTCGTAGCCCTTCACCTCGGCTTTGCCGCTGTGATAGCGGCGCACCGCGGCGGCGTCGACGTGCCCGTCGGTGTCGGCGACCAGCTGTGAGCAGGCCGCCGCCAACTCCCGGATGTCGGAGCCGACGGCGTCGAGCAGCGCGGTGACGGTGGCGTCGTCGACCTTGATCTTGGCGCGACGGAATTCGGCGCGGACGAAGTCGGTGCGCTCCGCGGCCTTGGTGATCTTGGCGCAGCGGTGCACCTGCGCGCCGAGCTTCTCCAGCTGTCCGGCCAGCGCCTTGGCCCGCCCGCCGCCGGAGTGCACCACCACCAGCACGGTGCCCTCCGGGATGTCGGCGGCGGTCGAACCGATCAGCGCGACCGCATCCTTGCCAGCCTCAGCGGCCGCTTCGAGCACCACCACCCGTTCGTCGGCGAACAGTGACGGGCTGAGCAGCTCGGCCAGTTCACCGGCCGCGACCTCACCGGCCCGCAGCCGATCCACCGGGATGTCGGGGGTGGCGGCCTGGCCGCGCACCGCCCGGAGCACGTCGGCGACCGCGCGTTCGACCAGCAGTTCCTCATCGCCGAGGATCAGGTGCAGCGGCGACACCGGTTGGCTCACCCGGCAATCGTGTCACGCAGTGCCGACACCCGCCCACCCGGTCAACACCTCGGCGAGCGACCAGGCCAGCAGGCACGCACCCAGCACCGCCAGCACCCGGCGGCCCCACCTGAACCGCCACGCCAGCACGATCAGCACCGCGGCGCCGCTCACCCCCAGCACGCCGGGCAGCCCGGCCGGAACCGGCACGGTGGCCGCCGGTGTCCCACCGGTCCAGTGCGCGACCGCGTCGACCCACCACAGTTCCGGCCCGGTGAACCGGATCAGCAGTTGCGCGCCCGCCGGCCACCATCCGCACAGCACCGCCGCGGCGCTGCCCAGAATCGTGATCGGGGCGATCACCGCCGTCACCGCCAGGTTGGCCAGCGTGCTGACCAGGCTGACCCGCCCGGAGATCCCGGCGATCAGCGGGGCGGTGACCAGGTTCGCCGCCCACGCCACGCAGACCGCGGCCGCCAGCGGCTTCGGCCAGCCCCGCGCCACCAGCCGCGCCGACCACACCGGTGCGATCAGCACCAGCGCCGCGGTGGCGATCACCGACAGCCCGAACCCGACGTCGACGGCCAGGTGCGGCGCCAGCACCAGCAGCACCAGGACACTGCCGGCGAGGCTCGGGATCGCCTGGCGGCGCCGCGCCGACAGCACCCCCAGCAGTGCGATCGCGCCCATCACCGCCGCCCGCAGCACACTGGCCGTCGGCTGCACGACGATCACGAACGCCACCAGGGCCACCGCCGCCAGCACCGCGGCGGCCCGCGGCCCGATCAGCCGTGCGGCGAACAGCACCGCGCCGCAGACGATGGTCACGTTGGCACCGGAGACCGCCATCAGATGCGTCAGGCCGGACGCCTTGAACTCCCGGCCGGTGGCCGCGCTGACCGCGGCGGTGTCGCCGAGCACCAGCGCCGGCAGCAGCCGGGCCTGTTCGACGGGGAGCACCTGCCCGGCCACGGCGGCGAACCGCACGCGCACCCGATGCGCGGTACGCGCCACCGGCCCGGCCGGGCCGCGCACCGGGTGCCCGGCCGCGGTGAGGGTGGCCACGGTCAGGTCGTGTCGGGTGGGCCGGGCGATGCGGGCGGGGAAGGTCAGCGGCTGGCCGACCATGACGTCGTCGAAGTCGCTGCCGGCGGCGAAGACCACCACCCGGCCGGAGGTCGCCCGGCCGTCGAACCGCTGCACGGTGGCGCGGAACAGCACCCGCCGGGCGCCGGACTGCAGCGCGCTCTCGGTGGGGGTGACCGTCACCTCGGTCGTGGCGCCGAACGCCGCGGTGATCGGGTGGGCGGCGATCGCATGGGTCCGCAGCGCCACGGCCCAGCCGAATCCCGCGCCGGTCACCGCCGCCGCGGCCGCCACGGTGCCGGCCAGTCGCAGCACGGGCCGGTGCAGCCGTCGCCCGCACCAGCACACCAGTCCCGCCGCCGCAGCCGCCAGCGCGCACAGCAGCGCCAGCACCCCGCCGATCGGCCAGACGATCCCGGCGGCGGCCACCGCCCATCCGGTCAGCGCCGCCGGCACCAGTCGGATGTCGAGGCGGGCCGCCGGCTGCAGTCCCGCGGGCGCTGGTTGCTGCGTCACGATCAGACGCGGACCAGGGCCCGCAGTTTCTCCAGCCGCCCGGGTCCGATCCCGTCGACGTCGCCGAGCTGGTCGACGCTGGCGAACCGGCCGTGCTTATCGCGCCACGCCACGATCGCCGCCGCGGTCACCGGTCCGACCCCGGGCAGCGCATCAAGCTGGTCGACGGTCGCGGTGTTGAGGTTGACCGGTGCACCCGGTTTCGCACCGGGTTTAGCCGGGCTCGGTGGGCTGCTGGTCCGAGGGGTGTCCGGTTCCGGGGTACCGGCGCTCACCGAACTGCCCAGGGCGGGTGGCCGCCCCGACGGCGGGGCGATCCCGACGACGATCTGCTCCCCGTCGATGAGCGGGCGGGCCAGGTTCAGCCCGATGGTGTCGGCGCCGTCCAGCGGCCCGCCGGCGGCGGTCAGCGCGTCGGCGATCCGGGCTCCCGGCGCCAGTGTGGTCAGGCCCGGCTTGTGCACCAACCCCACCACACTGACCACCACCTGGTCGGCGCCGGGCGGGTCGGTGTCGGTGCGCGGGCTAGAGGTCGAAACCATCTCCACCGCAGGCAATTTCGCGGACATCACCGGCTCCGGCCGGTCCCGCACCACGGTGAACACCGTGACCAGCACGGCGATCACCGCGATCCCGGCCAGGGCGATCCCGCCGGCCCGACCGGGGTCGGCGCGCACCCGGCTCAGAAAGCCGTCACCGTCCGCGGCGTCGGGCAGCCACTTCGGCAGCAGCGAATTCGGATCCTCTTCGGCGGTGTCCGGGCCGGTGTGCGGGTCGGCGGCGTCGTCGTCGCGGGAGAGCAGACCGAGCCGCCGCTGCAGCCGTTCCCCGGGCAGTTCTGTTGACATGGGCCGAACGTAGGCACCGGGGCCGTCGCAGCCCGCCACCGAAAGCCCTTACGGGGCCGGGTCTGTGGATCAACTGCAGACTGTGAACCCACCGGTCAGGGGTTCAGCCACTCCCCCACGTCGCGGGAGATCCCCGACGACGGCGAATACCGGACCTTCGTCGCCGACACCCCCGGCGGCAGCGCGAACACCACGCACCCGGAGGCCGAGGAACCCGCAGCCAGCAGGAACCAGCCGTAGGTGAAGTCCTGGCACTCGACGGCGGTGGCGAAATCCGCCTGGTAGGTCTCGTTGTTGGAGCCGATCACCGACACGTCGCTGTTGCTGTTGCCGACGATCGTCGTCGTGCCGGTGTTCTCGATCCGCAGCTTGGTGGCGACATAGGTCTTACCGGGGGCGCCCCAGTCGTTGGGGACGGTGGCCGGGGAAACGACCTCGGTCAGCGTCACCGCGATCTTCTGCCCGCCGATCCGCATCAGATCCAGGGTCTGCCCGACGTGCGCGACCGGTTTGGGCGCCGGTGACTGCGACGGGGTGCCGGCGGGAGCGGTGGCCTGCGGCGGCTGGGTGACACACCCGGCGAGCAGCGCGGCGCACGCCGACAGTGCCGCCAGCGACCTTTTCATGTAGGCCACCTTACAAAAGGTGGTCCCGCTCCACACCGGCGCGAGGCAGATTAGGGTGCATACCAGCTTGCGTGTCCACCCCGATACCAGGAGTCCGCCGTGCAACTGGCACTCACCGACGAAGAATCCGCATTCCGCGACGAACTGCGCACCTTTTTCACCACCGAGATTCCGGCCGAGATCCGGGACCGGGCGCGCCGCGCCGAACTGAACTGGCCCGACGACGTCATCACCGCCCAGCGGATCCTCAACGCCCACGGGCTGGCGGTGCCGGGCTGGCCGGTCGAGTGGGGCGGCAAGGACTGGACGACGATCCAGCACCAGATCTGGCTGGACGAGTTGCAGTTGGCCTGTGTCCCCGAGCCGCTGAACTTCAACGTCAAGATGGTCGGGCCGGTGATCGCCGAATTCGGCTCGCAAGCACTCAAGGAACGGTTCCTGCCGGCCACCGCGAACCTGGACATCTGGTGGTGCCAGGGCTTCTCCGAGCCGGACGCCGGCTCCGACCTGGCGAGCCTGCGCTGTACCGCGGTGCGCGACGGCGACAGCTACGTGGTCAACGGGCAGAAGACCTGGACGACGCTGGGCCAGTTCGCCGACTGGATCTTCTGCCTGGTGCGCACCGATCCGCAGGCGCCGAAGAAGCAGGCCGGCATCTCGTTTCTGCTGTTCCGCGTCGACACCCCCGGGGTGACGATGCGGCCGATCAAGCTGATCGACGGCGGCTACGAGGTCAACGAGGTGTTCTTCTCCGACGTGCGGGTGCCCGCCGATCAACTGGTCGGACAGGAGAACCACGGCTGGGCGTACGCGAAGTTCCTGCTCGGCAACGAACGCACCGGGATCGCCGGGGTGACCCGCACCAAGGTCGCCCTGGCCGAGGTGAAGGCGCGCGCGGCCGACAGCGGCCTGCTGACCGATCCACTGTTCGCCGCCCGGCTGGTGGAAGCCGAAAACGAGTTGCTGGCACTGGAACTCACCCAGGCTCGGGTGGCGGCCGGTTCCGCCGACGGCAAGCCCAACCCGGCGTCGTCGGTGCTCAAGCTGCGCGGCAGCCAACTGCAGCAGGCGGCCACCGAACTGCTCGTCGAGGTCGCCGGCCCGGACGCGCTGCCGTTCGAGGCGGGCGACGACCTCGCCTCCCCGCGGTGGGCTCAAGCCGCCGCCCCGCACTACCTGAACTACCGCAAGACGTCGATCTACGGCGGCAGCAACGAAGTGCAGCGCAACATCATCTCCTCGACGATTCTGGGATTGTGAGGCAGCCATGGACTTTCAACTGAGCGACGAACAGGTTCTGCTGCGCGACACCACCCGCGCGATGCTGGCCGGGTACGACACCGAAACCCGCAACCGGGTGATCGAGACCGACCCCGGCTGGGATCGGGAGATGTGGAAGCAGTTGGCCGACACCGGGATTCTCGGGCTCGGCTTGGAGCCCGAGGTGGGCGGCCAGATCGAGGTCATGGTGGTGCTCACCGAGATCGGCCGTCAGCTGGCGCCGGAGCCGGTGGTGCACGCCGCCCTCGGCCCGGGTGCGGCGATCGTCGAGGCCGGCAGCGACGCACAGCGGGAACTGCTCGACGAGGTGGTGGCCGGCGATCGGCTGCTGGCATTCGCACACACCGAGCCGGGCATGCGCGGCACCACGGCCACGGTGTCGACTTCGGCCGTGCAGCAGGGTGATTCATGGCTGCTCAGCGGCAAGAAGAACCCGGTGCCGGCCGGGGATTGCGCCGACACCCTGGTGGTCAGCGCCGCACTGCCCGACGGCGGCACCGGCCTGTTCCTGGTCGACGCCGCCGCGGTGACCCGTCGGCCGTTCCGGATGTTCGACGGGCTGCGCGGTGCCGAGATCGACCTGGCCGACACTCCGGCCGAGCCGCTGGGCACCGGTGGTGACGCGAGCGCCGTCATCGAGCGCACCCTGGTCCGCATCTCGTCGGCGCTGTGCGCCGAGGCGGTCGGGGCGATGGAGGAGGCACTGCGGCTGACCACCGAATACCTCAAGACCCGCAAGCAGTTCGGCGTCACGCTCAACACCTTCCAGACCCTGACCCAGCGTGCCGCCGACATGTACGTGTCGCTGGAGTTGGCCCGCAGCATGAGCATGTACGCCGCGATGTCGATCGCCGACGACAACCTCGACCCGGTTATCGCGGCCCGGGCCAAGCTGCAGATCGGCCGGTCCGGGCGCCACATCGCCCAGGAGGCCATCCAGTTGCACGGTGGGATCGGCGTGACCTGGGAGTACCCGGTCGGGCACTACGCGGCCCGGCTCACCGCCATCGAGCACACCCTGGGGTCCTCCCAGGATCAGCTGCACGTGCTGATCGACCGGCTCGGCGACTACGACCTGGTCAAGCTGTAGCCGCTCCCCGTCTCCGCCGAACGTGCACAATTCACCGGCCCCACCGGGCTGTTGCGGAATTGGTTTGGTCGGTGGGGTT
>NZ_JAHCLR010000024.1 GCF_018455725.1 Mycolicibacter acidiphilus | reverse complement strand
CTCGCCGACGGCGACGGCGGCCAGGCCGGTGACGGCGGGGTCGGCGGCGCCGCGACCGGCGACGGCAGCACCGGCGGCGCGGGCGGCAACGGCGGCATCGGCGGATTGGGCGGACTTCTCTCCGGCGGCACCGGGACCGTCGGCGGCACCGGCGGGGCCGGCGGCGCGGCCAGTGGCGACGCCGCCGTGGGAGGTGCCGGCGGCAACGGCGGTCTGGGTGGCACCACCGGAATCTTCGGCGGTGGCACCACCGGAGTCGGCGGCGCCGGTGGCACCGGCGGAGCGGTCACCGGCACCGACAGCATCGGCGGTGTGGGCGGCAACGGCGGCACCGGCGGCTCACTGGCCAGCCTGGCGCACGCCGGCAATTCCCTCGACTTGGCGCCCACGCTGCCCAGCAGCCTGACCGGTCTACCCGGCGCGATAGGCATCACGGGCGGGGCCGACGGCGGCGCCGGGGGCGATGGCGGCGCCGCCAGCGGCATCGGGAGCACCGCCGGTGACGGCGGCACCGGTGGCGAAGGGAGCGGCGGCCTGTTCGCCGGGGCCACCAGCACCGGCGGTGTGGGTGGCGCCGGCGGAGCCGCCAGCGGCGCCGGGAGCACCGCCGGCAACGGCGGTGATGGCGGCATGGGCTCCGTCACCTTGTTCGGCACCGGCGGCGACGGCGGCACGGGCGGTACCGGCGGCGACGGCGCCGACGGAGCAGGCGCCGGATACGGCGGCAGCGGGGGTTCGGGTGGGATCGCCGCCACCGGGAACGGCGGCACCGGCGGCGCAGGTGGCACCGGCGGCGTCAGCGGTGACGGCGTCGCGGGCCAGGGCGGGAACGGCGGCGCCGGCGGCGCAGGCGTCGGCAATGCCTTCAGCAACCTGGGCAAGTCCGCAGTCCCGGCACCGGTGGAAGGCGGCGGCGGTGGCGGCGGCGGTGGCGGCGGCGGGGCCGGCGACTCCGGCACCGGCGGTGCAGGCGGCGACGGCGGTGCGGGCAACCTCGCCAGCGGCGGCGCTGGTGGCACTGGTGGCGCCGGCATCGACGGCGGTCACGGTGGTACCGGTGGAGCCGGGACCACCGCGAGCAATATCGGTATCACGACCGACGCCACCGGCGGCAACGGCGGCGCCGGTATCGGAGCGGGCAGCACGGGCGGCGACGGCGGCGCGGCCGGCCAGAGCAGCCTCGGTGATGGCGGCAACGGCGGTAACGGCGGCACCGGCATCCACGGCGGCAACGGCGGCAACGGCGGTGACGGCGGCAACCAGGGCTACCCCGGCGGCACGGCCGGCAACGGCGGCAACGGCGGCGTCGGTGACGTGAAGACCGGCGGCAACGGCGGCAACGGCGGCGACAGCGGCAGTCAGGTCGGCAACAGCTACGTCCCGCCGACGAACTCCAGCGGGCAATCGTCGGGAACCTTCTTCGACGGTGGCAACCCCGGCAACGGCGGCAACGGCGGCGACGGCGGCAACAGCACCACCACCGCCGACGGCGGCGTCGGCGGCAACGGCGGGACCGGCGGCAACGGCGGCGACGCCACCGCCGCGGGCAAGGGTGGCGTCGGCGGCGACGGCGGGGCCGGCGGCACCGGCGGCCTGGTCGGTCCGCACGGCGACGGCGCCGGCGGCAACGGTGGCAACGGCGCCACCGGCGGGTCCGACGGCGTGGCCGGTGCGAACGGCGGGACCGGGCAGAACGGCGGCGCCGACGGCACCCCGGGCGGTCCCGGAAGCTCCCGCGCTTGACCCGGTAACGGGGATACCCTGCTAGGGCAGACCTGACAGGGGGCATCCGATGGCCGACCGACTCGCAGTGGTGACCGGTGCCGGCTCCGGCATCGGCCGCGCGATCGCCCTGGGCTTCGCCGCCCAGGGCGATCGGGTGATCGCCGCCGACCTCGATGAACAGGCCGCCCGCGACACCGCCGACCGGCGGCCCAAGCTGATCTTCCCGCTGCCGGTCGACATCGCCGACCGGGCCCAGGTCGACGCCCTGCGGGACCGGGTGCACGCCGACGCCGGGGCACCCGACATCCTGGTGAACGCCGCCGGCTGGGACCGCACCGCGCCGTTCCTGGACGCCACAACGGAGTTCGCCGAGAAGGTGGTGGCGATCAACTACCTGGGCCCGGTGCACATGTGCAGCGCATTCCTGCCCGGGATGGTCGAGGCCGGCGCCGGCCGGGTGATCAACCTGGCCAGCGACGCCGGCCGGGTCGGCAGCGCCGGCGAGACCATCTACGCCGGCGCCAAGGGCGGCGTCATCGCACTCACCAAGTCCCTGGCCCGGGAGATGGCCCGCCACCACGTCACCGTCAACTGCGTCTGCCCCGGCCCCACCGACACCCCGCTGTTCGCCGCCCAGCCGGAGAAGCTGAAAGAGGCTCTGGTCAAAGCGATCCCGTTCCGCCGGCTCGCGAAACCCGAGGAGGTCGCCGCCCCGGTGCTGTTCTTCGCCTCGCCGGCCGCGTCGTTCATCACCGGTCAGGTGATCAGCGTCAGCGGCGGACTTACCATGGCCGGATGAGCGACATGGCACCGTTCGACCCACTGGACCCGCTGAGCCTGGACACCCTGCTCTCCGACGACGAGATCGCGCTGCGTGACAGCGTCGCCGGGTTCTGTGCCGAACACGTCCTGCCGCACATCGCCGAGTGGTTCGAGATCGGTGACCTGCCGGCCCGCGAGCTCGCGAAAGAGTTCGGCCGGCTGGGCCTGCTCGGCATGCACCTGCACGGCTACGGCTGCGGCGGCGCGTCGGCGGTGCACTACGGGCTGGCCTGCGTGGAGCTTGAAGCCGCCGACTCCGGTCTGCGCTCGCTGGTCAGCGTGCAGGGCTCGCTGGCGATGTTCTCGATCTACAACAACGGCTCCGAGGAGCAGAAGCAGCAGTGGCTGCCGGGCATGGCCACCGGGGAGATCATCGGCTGCTTCGGGCTGACCGAACCCGACGTCGGCTCCGACCCGGCGGCCATGACCACCCGCGCCAAGCGGGACGGGTCCGATTGGGTGCTTAATGGCCGCAAGATGTGGATCACCAACGGCACCATCGCCGACGTCGCGGTGGTCTGGGCGGCCACCGATGAGGGCATCCGCGGCTTCATCGTCCCCACCGACACACCCGGGTTCACCGCCAACACCATCCACCACAAGCTGTCGCTGCGCGCGTCGATCACCTCCGAACTCGTCCTCGACGACGTCCGGCTGCCCGCCGATGCGCTGCTGCCGAAAGCCCACGGCGTCCGGGGCGCGCTGGAAAGTCTCTCCGAAGCCCGCTACGGGATCGTCTGGGGTTCGATGGGCGCGGCCCGCTCCGCCTGGCAGGCCGCCCGCGACTACGCGATGACCCGCACCCAGTTCGGCAAGCCGATCGCCGGATTCCAGCTGACCCAGGCCAAACTCGTCGACATGGCCGTCGAACTGCACAAGGGCCAACTGCTGTCACTGCACCTGGGCCGGCTCAAGGACCAGAACGGTTTACGTCCCGAGCAGGTCAGCCTCGGCAAGCTCAACAACACCCGCGAAGCCCTGAAGATCTGTCGCACCGCGCGAACCATCTTGGGCGGCAACGGGATATCGCTGGAGTACCCGGTGATCCGGCACATGGTGAACCTGGAGTCGGTGCTGACCTACGAGGGCACCCCGGAGATGCACCAGCTGGTGCTCGGCCACGCGTTCACCGGTTCGGCCGCGTTCCGCTGATCACCGCTTGTCGAAGATCGTCTCGCCGATGCCGGCGGGGCTCGACGAAATGTACACGGGCCCATACAGGAACGCCAGATCGCCGGTGTTGAACAGGTCGCTCGGGGTCACCGCGGTGTTGGCCGCGGCGCCGGTCGTGTACGAGTACAGCAGGTCCTTGCCGTCGTAGGTGTACACCGACACCGTCGTCCCGGCCGGCAGCCCGCCGGAGCCGAGCAGCGCCGACGGGATCGCCCCGTTCGCACCACCGGAGTCGATGACCGCACCGACGGTCTGCAGCGGGCCGCCGTCGATGCGCACCCCGAGTGAGGTCTCCGGCGCACCGCGGACGACCGCGTCGACGGGCAGCGGGTTGGGGCCGAACTCCAACTCCCCCTTCGGCTCGTCGATGAGGACACCCTGCCCGAGATCGCCCGGCAGCGCCGGGATGATCGTGCTGGTCCCCGGGTAGCCGTCGTCGGGCCCGATGCCGAGGATCCCGACGACACCGGCGCCACCGAAGCCGTTGGCGAAGGCGGTCTCCGATGCGCCGCTGACGACGTCGACGGCGGTGGGTGCGGTGACGATGCCGTCGCCGAAGCTCACCGTGGTCCGGTAGGTGGTGTAGGAGTAGTCCACCTGCTGGGCGTAGTTGGCCGAGCCCGATCCGGTGGCGTCGCCGAGCCCCGCCGATCCGACGTCCTTGGCTTCGATGACCAGGCCGGTGGATCCGGTGTCGACGAGCACCGGCACCATCGGTCCGCCGTTGACCGAGATCAGCACCACCGGTTCGGTGGTGTCGTTCATCTGCAGGGGCACGGTTGCGTTGACCCCGGGTGCCGGGTTGCCGCCACCGTGCGGGGGCGTCGGGGTATCTGAGGTGCCACCGGCCCCGGGGGTGCCGGCCGCCCCGAAGATCACTCCGTCACCGACCCCGGCCGCGCCGCCCTCCCGGCCCGCACCGCCGTCACCGCCGACGCCCGCGAGCGATCCGCCCGCCCCGCCGGATCCGCCGTCCCCGCCCGGGCCGCCGCTGCCGCCGTTCCCGCCGTCGCCGAACAGCCCGGCTGCGCCACCGGCCCCGCCGGCCGCGCCGGCACCGGTGGCGTTGAAGCCGTTGCCGCCGTCACCGAACCACAGCCCGCCGGCGCCGCCGTTGATGTGCGCCGCGGTGCCGTTGGCGCCGTCACCGATCAGGAACTCCCCGGAGACCTTGTTGAGGAACCCGTCGACCGTCCGTCCCTCCGCGCTGGTGATCCAGTCTTGAAGGTCGGTGTGAATCGAGTTGTAGACACCTTCAAAGGGTGTGAACTCAGCATTACTTAAGGCGCTGCCGGCCGTGTCCGTCGACCCGGCGAGGGTGCCGAACCAGTCTGCGAGGTCGGCTTCGTCGGCGTGCGCAGCGGGCCCGGCGGCCAGCGACGTGAGCCCGAGCGTCGCGAATGTGATTGCTGTAAGGCAACTGTCGACCATCGACGACCTGGTCGCGGAGCCGGTTCCCGCCGTTCGGCGACAGTCACGGACACGACGGGAACCAACCATGAAACGTCCTTCCCGGACGATATGCGGCGATGCGGGGAATACACCCAGCTTAGACGACGCTGAGCGCGTCCGTTGCCCTCGGCGCTGCCCGGTCGGCACGCCTCGGCTGTGCACCGCCGTGCTGCGGATGGCCGAGCATCCCGAGCATCGGGGCACCCACCGGGCTACCGGCGACGGCTGCGACAGCACCCGCCGGCGTCGCCGGAATCGCCGGCGTCGAACTGATCCCGCCCCAGGTCAGCGGCACCGACAGTCGGCCGATCGTGCCCGCCCGGCCCAGGCTCGCGGTCGTCGCCGGCCCACTGCCGGACAGCCTGCTCAGTGCAGTGAGCGCGTCGCCGGTTCCCTTGGCACGCACCGCGGTCCGCCCGGTGGCGGGTTTCGGGCGGCCGGCGGCGGCCAGCGAGAGCGTGCGGGCGATCTGCGTCGCGATCGGCAGCGCCGGCCGGGTCATGGTCAGCACCGTCTTGAGAAGCGCGCCCGGCGAGAGCAGTTCCGTTGCCGCCGTGGATCCGGAGCCGTGTGCGGACTGCGGACCGACCGGCAGGGCCGCGGTCGCGAGTTGGTGCGGCAGTGCGGGGATCGTCGGGATCTGCAGGCCGCCTGCGGACGCTGCGTAGGTGTACATCGCCACCGCGTCCTGCGCCCACATGGCGGTGTACTCCATCTCGGCGGCAGCGATGGCCGGGGTGTTCTGGCCGACGACGTTCGTCCGGGCCAGTGCCACCACCCGACCGCGGTTGACGTCGACGGCGACCGGGTGGATGACGCCGGCGTGCGCGGCTTCGTAGGCACCGACCGCAGCCTCGATCGCTGCGACGGTCTGCTCGGCGGACGCTGCGGCGGCGGTCAGCCAGGATGCGTACGGCAGCACCGCGGCGGTCATCTGCGCCGCGGCCGGGCCGGCCCACGACCCGGCGGCCAGGTCGGTGAGGGCCGCCCGGTAGCCGGCGGCAGCGATGTCGAGGTCGGACGCGAGCGTCCGCCAGGCGCCGGCGGCCGTCAGCAACGGCCCTGGACCCGGGCCGGAGTGCAGTCGCCCGGAGTTGACCTCCGGCGGCAACAACCCGTAGTCCAGCAGCACAGCCGCTCCTATTCAGTGATGCACGACACCATTGATAAAGCGAATTGAATTCATCGCACGAATTAGCGCCGCGGCGCCGCTATCCGGTGGCTATTCACCGGATAGCGGCTCCGCGGTGTTCGACGCAGCCGGCCTCAGAGGTTGAGGTCGCCGCCGATCAGGTCGCCGCCGATCAAGTCGCCGCCCAGCGGCCCGTCGCCACCGAACAGATCGCCACCGATCAGCGCGTCGCCATTGCCCAGACCACCGTCGATCAGCGCACCACCGTCGGCGCCGGCGTCCGCGGCGGGCTCGGCGGCGGCGACTGCGGTGGAGAGGAACGCGGCGGCCAGCAGACCGCCACCGAGTGCGGCCACTGCCGCCGGGATACGACGCTTCATGGGAAACCTCGGCGATGTCAAGCGGTGGAAGCAACGGAGTCGGTCAGTAGCTGAGTGAAGACCTCTCTGGGGGTACGGAAGCCGAGGATGGCGCGGGGG
>NZ_JAHCLR010000023.1 GCF_018455725.1 Mycolicibacter acidiphilus | reverse complement strand
ACCGAGTGCGGCCACTGCCGCCGGGATACGACGCTTCATGGGAAACCTCGGCGATGTCAAGCGGTGGAAGCAACGGAGTCGGTCAGTAGCTGAGTGAAGACCTCTCTGGGGGTACGGAAGCCGAGGATGGCGCGGGGGCGGTCGTTGAGTTCGTCGGCGATGGCGTCGAGGTAAGGCTGATGGTCGGTGATGTCGATGCCTTTGGGCAGGTACTCACGGATCAGGCCGTTGGTGTTTTCGTTGGTGGGCCGCTCCCACGGCGAGTGCGGATGGGCGAAGAACACCGGCAGGTCGGTGGCCAGGGTCAACGCGGCGTGACGAGCCATCTCGGTGCCCTGATCCCAGGTCAGCGAGCCACGCACCTTCGTAGGCAGGCAGTTGATCCGATCGATGAGCACGTCGGCCAGGGCGTCGGCGTTCTTGCCCTCGGGCAGCCCGAGCAGCACGGTGAAGCGACTGGTCCGTTCGACCAGGGTCGCCGCCGCGGACTTGCCGGCGCGGCCGATGATGAGGTCGCCCTCCCACGCTCCGGGCACCCGCCGATCGGCAACGTCGTCGGGGCGGTCGTCGATAGAGACCATGCCGATGATCCGCCCACCGGTGCGTTCCCCAAGCGGCTTGCGACGCTTCCGTTGGGTTCGCTTGGACCGCAACATGATTGCCGACTTGGCGAGCTCGCCTTTGGGCAGGGCGTAGATCCAGCGGTAGATCGCCTCATGCGAGATGGTCACACCGTCGGCGCCCGGGGAGTTCACCATGGTCTCCACGGTCGCGTCGGTGGCCTCCAAGCGCAAGCGGCCGGCGATCTGGCGTGGCGTGCGTGACCGTTTCAGGTCCGCACGCACCCGAGCCTGCAGGGCCGGGTCGGTGTCGATCTTGAACGCCTGCGGGCGGCGCCGCCGGCGTTGGGCTTCACAGTCGGCATGCACCGGCCGATACCCGCGGGTCTTGGTGCTGTTGCGGCGTCGTTCGCGCCACACCACCGTTCGGTCGCGGCCGATCTTGGCCGCGATCGCCGCGTCATCGAGTCCCGCCTCGATCCCGACTGCGATGTCCGCTCGATCCGCGAACGTCAACATCCTGCGCCCCACCTGCAACCCCCGGTCTGTCAGCAACTCGTTGCTACGACGCTATGACACCGCCCTCTTTCTCTGTCACGAATGGATCCGGTATTGAACCCACCGCGAAATTAGAGCGGCCGATTGACCGCGAAACGACGCCGTAATTAAAGATCGGTGAACGCGTGACGACCGTTTTTTCAATCGCCAAGATTTAAATGTGCGGCTGTTATCCGAATTTCAGCGCGGCGAACCCGTCGACGGCGTCGGCCTCAGCACCTATCCTGCTGACAAGGCAGCCGACCGCACGACGACCGGAGCGCCACCATGGGTCTGACCTACACCACCGAGCACCACCAATTCCGGGAGCTGGTCCGGGATTTCGTGCGGCGGACGGTACTGCCCGCGCACGACGACGCCGAGAACTCCGGCGGCTGGGACCGGTCGCTGTTCGGTGAAGCCGGCCGCCTGGGCCTGCTCGGCTTCCCGGTCCCCGAGCACCTGGGCGGCCCGGGGGTGCATGACTTCCGCTACCACGCGATCGTCGTCGACGAACTGCAGCGGGCCGGGGCGGCCGGTGAGGCGATCGCGTTCTCCCTGCAGAACGACGTCGTGCTGCCGTACCTGACCGACCTGACCACCGAGGAACAGCAGCGACGCTGGCTGCCCGGCGTGGTGACCGGCGAAACCGTGCTCGGCATCGCGATGACCGAACCCGGGACCGGCAGCGACCTGGCCGGCATCCGCACCACCGCCCACCGGGACGCCGCCGACTACGTGGTCAACGGGTCGAAGACGTTCATCTCCAACGGCCAGGTCGGTGACCTGTTCGTGGTCGCGGTGCGCACCGGGCAAGACCGGCACAAGGGGCTGTCGTTGCTGGTGGTCGAGGCCGACACCCCGGGATTTCACCGGGGCCGCAACCTGGCCAAGATCGGCCTGCACGCCCAGGACACCTCCGAGCTGGCGTTCACCGACATGCGGGTGCCGGTTGCCAATCTGCTCGGTGAGGAGGGGCAGGGTTTCTACCAGTTGGTGCGCAACCTGCCCCAGGAGCGGCTCTCGCTCGGGGTGGGTGCGATCGCCGCCGCCGAGGGTGTGCTGGCCGAGACGCTGGACTACGTCCAGCAGCGTCAGGCGTTCGGCGCACCGATCGCCGGGTTCCAGAACACCCAGTTCGTCCTCGCCGAGGTGGCCACCGAATTGGACGTCGGCCGAACGTATCTCGATGACTGCATCGCCGCGCACCTGGCCGGGGAGTTGACCGCGACACGGGCGGCGAAGTTGAAGTGGTGGAGCACCGACCTGCAGTTCCGGGTCGCGCACCGGTGCCTGCAACTGTTCGGCGGCTACGGCTACATGACCGAGTACCCGGTGGCCCGGGCGTTCGTCGACGCCCGCATCCAGAGCATCTACGGCGGCACCAACGAGATCATGAAGACGATCATCGCCAAGGATCTGGGGTTGTAGAAGCCTCGTTCACTACGATGCCTCCATGACAGACGCACCCGCACCGATCGGCCCGCCGGCAATCGCCGCGCTGAAGCTCTTCATCCAAGCGGCACAACAGGTTCCGGACGACAGTTGGGATAAGCCGTCCAATCTCGACGAGTGGAGCGTTCGGGAGTTGGTGGCCCATGCCACCGGCAGTGCGACGAAGATCATCACGCTGATCGAGGGCGGTGAGGTCTGGGCCGGCCCGTCGGCACCGGCCGACTTCACCGCTGACGATCCGATGGCGCGACTGCATGAGTTGGACGCTCGACTGGCCGAGGCGCTGCCCGGTGCGGACCTCGACGCGCCACGCGTGACCCCGCAGGGCGAGGTGCCCCTGCGTCGCGTCCTGGCGCTGCCCGTCTGCGACCTGGCGATCCACAGCTG
Organism: Mycolicibacter acidiphilus; assembly: GCF_018455725.1. GTDB lineage: Bacteria > Actinomycetota > Actinomycetes > Mycobacteriales > Mycobacteriaceae > Mycobacterium > Mycobacterium acidiphilum. The sequence goes on along the minus strand of NZ_JAHCLR010000023.1, from coordinate 79,304 downwards.
GGATCTGCACCGGTCCCTCGGGGGATCACTGGAGTTGCCCTACGCGCTGCTGGTCTTCTGTCGCAGGCTGGTGGATTCGGTACCCGAAGATGCCCTGCGCCGGCCCGGTGGCTTCGGGCCGGCGCAGCCCGTACCGGACGGCGCTTCACCGACCGTGACGCTGATGGCCTTCCTGGGGCGCGCGGTCGGCCCGGCGTAGTGCGCTACAACGCGGGGATCTTCGGCGCGTTCGGGCCGTCGTGGCCCCCGACGCCGAGTGTCACGGTGCCGCCGGCACCGGTGGCGATCCCGCCGCCGCCGATGCCGCCGTAACCACCCACCGACTGGAGACCGGAACCCACACCGGGTCCGTCGGTACCACCGTGGCCGCCGGCACCGCCGTCACCGCCGTTCGCGCTGCCGTCTTCACCATCGGCGGTCGCCACACCACCGCCACCGCCATTACCGGCCAGCCCGCCGAATCCGTCTTCGCCGTCGCCACCCGGCCCGCCGGTCCCGCCCGCCCCACCGACGCCACCGATGGCGGTGCCGTCGGCGCCACCACTGGTGGCCGCCCCGCCAGCACCACCGTCGCCGGCTTTGCCGGGTATGTGGGTCGTCTCACCGACACGCGAGTCGGTCGCGCCCGCACCACCGGTGCCACCTACCCCACCAGCGCCCCCGGTGGCGACCCCGTGTGACCCGTCGGCGGTCGCACTGCCGCCGGTCCCGCCGTTCCCGGCTTCAAACGACGACGCATCCGTTCCATGTGCAACGGAAACCCCGGCGCCGCCGGCCCCACCGACGCCGCCGGTCGCGTGGCCGCCGGGACCGTCGGCGAGCGCCGCTCCGCCCGCACCGCCGGTGCCGCCGGCCCCCGTCAGCGAGTCGGTCGCGGTGGAGGCGCCGGCGGCACCGCCCTGCCCGCCGTCACCGCCGATCGCGACAACATCTGCGTGGGCGTCGCCCCCAGCCCCGCCGACCCCACCGGAGCCGCCGAAATCGGTTCCGGCACCGCCGACTCCACCGACTCCACCGGTCCCACCGTTGGCAGGGGCATCGTCGCCAACGGTCGATGCGCCCCCGCCTGCACCGCCGACGCCGCCGGCACCACCCTGGCCCCACAGCGAGCCCAAGGCCGCACCACCCGCTCCGCCCGCCCCGCCGGTGCCACTGTCTACCCCGGTCCCGCCGGTTCCGCCGACACCGCCGTCACCCATCACGGTTCCACCGGTGCCGCCCGCACCACCGGCCCCGCCGTCGGCGCCGGCACCACCGTGACCACCGGCTCCTATCAGACCGGCATCCCCACCCGCTCCGCCGACGCCGTCGGCGTCGGTACCGCCGGTGCCACCGTCACCGAACCAGGCTCCACCAGCACCGCCGACGGCCTGAGCCAGCGTGCCACCGTCGATCCCGTTGGCGCCGTTGCCGATCAGGAACTCGCCGGCGGCGTGGTTGATCTCGTTATCGACCGTCTGCCCCAGCGAGCTGGTGATCCAGGCCTGCTCAAGCCCCTCGAGCAGGAGGTAGTCAGACCCGTACCCGGAGTTCAGGTTCTCATCGAAGAACTGGATCTGCAGTCCGATGTCGCTCTGCAGGTTCGACATCTCCTCGGACCAGGTCGGAAACAGCGGCGCACTTGGGGCATCGGCGGCCGAACCGGAGACGTCGGCCTGCGGGAACATCTCGAAGAGCCAGTCCATGTCTTCGGCGCCGGCGGTGGGCGCACCGGTGAGCGGTGCCAGGCCGAGCGCCAGGAACGCTCCTGCTGCGGCACCGGCACCGGCCACCTGACTGCGCCGGCCCTGCCGACGATTGACGTTCCTACCGCGCCGACCAGCCACTGTCTGTCTCCCTTGTAACGGTTGTTGATGTGCAATGCATGATTCCGCTGATATCCAGTTCGGATAAGCCGACCGTCTGGATTAGCGCAGCGTCAGAGTAACGAAGCTCACGCTCCACCGGAAGACGTTAATAGTCACTGCCACAACATAATTCGCGGTACTCGTTTGACAGCAATATCGAAGGTCAACTGGTCTCGGAACTGAAATATTTATGTGTACGGCGCCGTCCCGGGTGGCAGCCGCGACGCGGTAAGCCCCGAGGGAGCACTCAGGGACTCCCGCGAATCACCCCCAGGCACCCGCCCCCGGCTTTACCCCGCTAAATACGACATGGAAGAGTTGTGAAAATGACGAGTCACGAGGTTCTCACCCAGCGGGCAGCGGCGTTCCTGGCGATGCACCAGCCGGGCAATCCAGTCATCCTGCCGACGGTCTGGGACGTGTGGTCGGCGAAACTGGCCGTCGCGGCCGGGTTCAAAGCGCTGACGATCGGCAGCAAGCCCGTCGCCGAGTCGATGGGCAAATCCGACGGCGAAGGCATGACGTTCCGCGACGTGCTGGCCCGGGTTCGCCAGATCACCGACGCCGTCGACGTGCCGGTCTCGGTCGACCTGGAGTCCGGGTACAACGAGACCCCGGTCCGGCTGATCGAGGGCCTGCTGGAGGCCGGCGGCATCGGGCTGAACATCGAGGACACCGTGCACAGCCAGGAGAAGCGGCTGCGCTCGACCGCCGAGCACGCCGAGTTCGTCGCCGCACTGCGGGACGCCGCCGAGGTCGACGGCACCCACGTGGTGATCAACGCCCGCACCGACCTGTTCATGCGCAAGGACGGCGACGACGCCGACCGGATCGACCGCGTGATCGCCCGGCTCAACGCCTGCGCCGACGCCGGGGCCGACGTGCTCTACCCGGTGGGCCGCCACGACGCGGCGACGCTGACCGCACTGGCCGCCGGGCTGAAGAAGCCGGTCAACGCGCTGTCGGCACCGGACTCCGACGACCCCGCCACGTTCACGCAGGCCGGGATCGCCCGGGTCAGCTTCGGCCCGCTGTTCCAGGTGGCGCTGGCCAAGCAGGCCGGCGAGATCCTCGGCCGCTGGGCGTAGCAGTCCACCGAAACCCGCGCCGTCGAACTTGACACCTGTTAAGTTCGGCGGCGTGGATCGTATTCGGGGTAAGAACATCGTCATCACCGGCGCCGCCCGCGGTATCGGGCGCGCCACCGCCGAGGCACTGCTGGCGCGCGGCGCCCGAGTCGTGATCGGCGACCGCGACGTCGACGTGCTCGACAAGGCGATCGCCGAGTTGAACAGCCGCGGACAGGTCACCGGGCACCCCCTCGACGTCACCGACCGTGCGTCCTTCTCGGACTTCCTGGACAAAGCACGCGCCGACGGCGGTGGCCGCATCGACGTGCTGATCAACAACGCCGGCGTGATGCCGGTCGGCCCGTTCCTGGACCAGTCCACCGAGACGCTGCGCTCCGCGATCGAGGTCAACCTCTACGGGGTGCTCAACGGCTGCCAGCTGGTGCTACCGGAGATGGTCGCGCGCGGCAGCGGACACATCGTCAACATCGCGTCGGTGGCCGGCCTGGTCGCGGTGCCCGGGCAGGTGGTGTATGCCGCGACCAAGTTCGGCGTGGTGGGACTGACCACCGCGCTGTCCGACGAGTTCGCGCCGCGCGGCGTCGACGTCAGCGCCGTGCTGCCGACATTCACCAACACCGAACTGATCTCGGGCACCACCGCGGTCTCCAAGGCGCAGCAGGCCGTTGAGCCGGCCGACATCGCCGCCGGCGTGGTCAAGGTGTTGACCAAGCCGAAAACCCAACTGTCGGTGCCGGGTTCGATCCGCTCCACGTCGATCCTGGCGATGCTGCTGCCGGACCGGGGACGACGTTGGCTCAGCCGGAAACTGGGCAACGACACGGTGTTCCTGAACCTCGACACCGAAGCCCGGCGCGCCTATGAGGACCGCGCCCAGCACGCCACCGGGGTCGTCGAGCACCGGGATTGAGCCCGGATTGCTCGTGACACGATAGGCGGGTTGTCGGCGGTTTCCGGTCCCGATTACGGTGGCAGCTGACCGGCCGGCCCGACGGTCGGCGCGCTTCGGGGGGAACACGATGAACACCAGCACCACCGCCACACAGCGTCACCGGGTGGCCATCATCGGCAGCGGGTTCGGCGGGCTCAACGCGGCCAAGGCGCTCAAGCGCGCCGACGTCGACGTCACGCTGATCTCCAAGACCACCAGCCACCTGTTCCAGCCGCTGCTCTACCAGGTGGCCACCGGCATCCTCTCCGAGGGCGAGATCGCCCCGACCACCCGCCTGGTGCTGGCCAAACAGCGCAACATCCGGGTGCTGCTCGGCGACGTCGAGGACATCGACCTGGCCGAGCAGACCGTGACGTCGCGGCTGATGAACATCCACACCGTGACGCGCTACGACAGCCTGATCGTCGCCGCTGGCGCGCAGCAGTCCTACTTCGGCAACGACCAGTTCGCGACCTACGCCCCGGGCATGAAGACCATCGACGACGCGCTGGAGCTGCGCGGCCGCATCCTCGGTGCGTTCGAAGCCGCCGAGGTCGCCATCGACCCCGCCGAGCGGGAACGCCGGCTGACGTTCGTCGTCGTCGGCGCCGGGCCGACCGGCGTCGAGGTGGCCGGGCAGATCGCCGAACTGGCCGACCGGACCCTGGCGGGCGCGTTCCGCACCATCAAGCCCAGCGACTGCCGGGTCATCCTGCTCGACGCCGGCTCGGCGGTGCTGGCCCCGATGGGCGAGAAGCTCGGGCTCAAGGCGAGCCAACGGCTGACGAAGATGGGCGTGGAGATCCGGCTCAACTCGATGGTGACCGCCGTGGACTACCAGGGCATCACCATCAAGGAGAAGGACGGCACCGAGCATCGCATCGAGACCGCCTGCAAGGTGTGGGCGGCCGGCGTGCAGGCCAGCCCGCTGGGCAAGATGATCGCCGAGCAGACCAACGGCACCGGCGTCGACCGCGCCGGTCGGGTGATCGTCGAACCCGACCTGACCGTCAAGGGGCACCCGAACGTCTTCGTGGTCGGCGACCTGATGAGCGTTCCCGGGGTGCCCGGCATGGCGCAGGGTGCGATCCAGGGTGCGACATATGCGACCAAGACCATCAAGCGTGGACTCAAGGGGCACGACGACCCGGCGAACCGGGCGCCGTTCAAGTACTTCGACAAGGGCAGCATGGCGACCATCTCCCGCTACAGCGCGGTGGCGAAGGTCGGCAAGGTGGAGCTCGGCGGGTTCCTGGCCTGGCTGACCTGGCTGGTGCTGCACCTGTACTACCTGGTCGGCCACAAGAACCGGCTCACCACGATCATCGCGTGGGGCATCTCGTTCGTCGGGCGCGGTCGCGACCAGATGACGATCACCAGTCAGATGATCTACGCCCGGTTGGCGATGGCCCGCCTGGCCGACGACGGCGGCGCGCTGGCGGCGACCGAACGGGCCGAGACCATCGAGAGCTCCCCGCCGAAAGCCGGGTAGTGCGCGGCTAGCCCAGCGCCTGCCCAAGGTCGGCGATCAGGTCGTCGGTGCCCTCCAAGCCCACCGAGATCCGCACCACGCCGTCGCCGAGCCCGATCGCCGCCCGACCCTCCGGCCCCATCGCCCGATGGGTGGTGGTCGCCGGGTGGGTGATCAGTGTCTTCGCGTCGCCGAGGTTGTTGGAGATGTCGATCAGCTGCAGCTTGTCCAGCACCTCGAACGCGCGCTGCTTCTCGCCGCCGTCGGGCGCGTCCAGTTCGAAGGTGATGACGGTGCCGCCGCCGGTCATCTGCCGCTTGGCGAGTTCGTGTTGCGGGTGCGACGCCAGGAACGGGTAGCGGACCCAGGACACCGCCGGGTGCTGCTCCAGGAATTCCGCGATACGTAGTGCCGCGGAGTTGGCGTAGTCCACCCGGATCGCCAGTGTCTCAAGGCCTTTCAGCAGCAGCCAGGCGTTGAACGCGCTGATCGCCGGCCCGGTGTGCCGCATCAGTTGCTGCACCGGCCCGGTGATGAACTCCTTGTCCCCGAGGATCGCGCCGCCCAGCACCCGGCCCTGCCCGTCGAGGTGTTTGGTGCCGGAGTACACCACCACGTCCACGCCGAGCGGAAAGCCCTGCTGCAGCAGCGGAGTCGCGAAGACGTTGTCCAGCACCACCTTTGCGCCGGCGGCGTGCGCCAGTTCGCAGACGGCGGCGATGTCGACCAGCGACTGCATCGGGTTCGACGGCGTCTCGAAGAACACCGCCTGGGTCGGCACCGACAGTGCCTCCGCCCACTGCGCCGGGTCGTCGCCGTCGACGAAGACGGTCTCCACCCCCCAGCGCGGCAGGATCTCGTTGCAGATCACGAAGCACGACCCGAACAGGCTGCGGGCGGCCACCAGTCGATCGCCGGCGCCGAGCAGCGCACCGAGTGCCACGAACACCGCCGCCATCCCGCTGGCGGTGGCGAATGCCGCCGGAGCGCCCTCGATCAGGCGCAACCGCTCCTCGAACATCGACACGGTCGGGTTGCCGTAGCGCGAGTAGACGAACCGGTCCACTTCGCCGGTGAACGCCTGCTCGGCGGCTGCCGCGGATTCATAGACGTAGCCGGAGTTGAGGAACAGCGCCTCGGAGGTCTCGTCGAACTGCGAGCGCAGCAGGCCGCCGCGCACCCCGATGGTGGCCTGGCTGACCCCGTCGGGCAGCGGCTTCGGGGTACGGACCGACGGTTCGGCGAGGCTCGACGAAGGAGAGCCGACACCGGGACCGGCGCATGAACCTGACTTTGACTCGCTCACGCCTGCCGCCAGGGCAGCCCGACGGCCTTCCAGCCGGTGGTACCGCGGTGCCCGTGCTCGTCGAGGTTGCCCTCGAAGCCGTCCAGCACGTTGTAGGACGTCAGGCCCGCGGCGGTCCCGGCCTCGGCGGCGGGGATGGAACGGTTGCCGGAGCGGCACAGGAACACCGCCGGGCCGGAGGTGACCCGGGCGGCGAGTTCGCGCGCGAAGTTGAGGTTGGGGCTGCCGTCGGAGTGCACCCACTCGATGCAGATCACCTCGCGGCCCAGACCGGTCAGATCGGGCAGTCCGACGAAGCGCCATTCAGCGTCGGTGCGCACATCGATCAGCGTCGCCGCGGGGTCGTCGTTCAGGATCGCCCAGGCCTGCTCGGGCGTGATGTCTCCTGCGTAGCTCACCTGCGGAAGTCTTGCACCCACCGCCCGCCCGCACCGCAGCGGGGTCAGGGCCAGAGTTTGTCCAGCACGGCGCTCGCCTGCGCGGCCCGGTGCCGGGCCATCGCGACGTCGGAACCGGTGGCCAGCGCCACCCCGAGCCGTCGACGCGGGTGCCCCTCGTGGTGGTTGAAGATCACCACGTCGCTCTCCGGCACGGTCAGCGCTTCGGCCAGCACCGGCGCGGTGTCGGACGCGATCACCGGGGCGGTGTCGGCCCCGGTCCGGCGCCGCGAGTAGATCAGCCGGGCGGCCCCCGGCGAGAGCCCGATGGTGTCGGTCGTCAACCCGAGCATCGCGCGGGCCTGCAACTCGAACGCCGACAGGCGCTGGGTGCGCGTCGTCAGCAGCGCGGCGTCGTAGGGCCGCACGCTGATCCCGGCGAAGTACACCTCGTCGCCGTGGATCAGCAGCTCCACGCCGAACAGCCCGCGCCCGCCGAGCGCCCGCGCCACCCGCGCCGCAATCGAACGGGCCGAATCCAGCGCGACCGCGCTCATCGGGTGCGGCTGCCAGTACTCCACCGTCAGCCGGCCGTTCGACTCGTCGACGCTGCGGTGCCCGATCGGCGCGCAGAAATCCAGCGCCGGGCCGCTCGAACCGTTGCGGTGCACCGCGAGCAGGGTGACCTCGCTGTCGACCTCCACCACAGTCTCGGCCAGCACCCGCGGCGTGGCGGTCCCCGGTCCGAGCGCCGACACCGCGCGCTGCCAGGCCGGTTCGACGTCGGCGGCGCGCACCAGCACCGACCTGCCCTCCCCGAGCGCCCCGATCACCGGTTTGACCACCATCGGGTAGCCGCCGTGCTCGGCGATCGCCCGCAGCTCACCGGCCGACCCGGCGAACCAGAACGGCGCCACCGGCAGCCCGAGGTGGTCGGCGGCCAACCGGTGCAGCCCCTCCGCGTCCACGGCCAGCCGGGCGCCGCGGACGCCGGGCACCAGCTCGGTGCACGCAGGGTCGATCGCCGCCTCCAGCGCATCGAGCGCCACCAGGTCGGAGGCGATCAGCACCGCTTTCGGCTGCAGCCACCGGATCGTCGCCGCCAGTTCGTCGCCGTCGCTCAGGTCGATCGCCAGCGATCGGTCGGCCAGACCGTGCAGCGGCCCGTCGACGTAGCGGTCGACGGCGACCACCTCCGCGCCCAGCCGCTGCAGTGCGATCACCAGTTCGCGGCTGACGTCGGCCGAGCCGAGCACCACCGCGCGCAGCCGGCTCGGACCGTCGACCGCGATCCGCTCGGTCGCCAATTCGTGTTCGCTGTTCACCGCGCTACCCCCTCCCATCGAGGCGATACTGCATGCTGCCTAAGGATAGGGGTGACACTACGAGCGGGAGGTGCGACAACGGTGAACGCCGCGCTGCTGGGCCCGCTGGTGGCGGCTGTGCTGGTTGCGGCCATCGCCCGGCACTATCACCTGTCGGCGCCGCTGGTGCTGGTCGTCGCCGGGTTGCTGGTCGGCCTGATTCCGGCGGTCCCGGAGATCACCCTGGACCCCGAGATGGTGCTGTTCGTGATCCTGCCGCCGCTGCTGTGGTCGGCCGGGCTGGAGAGCTCGTATATCAACATGCGCCGCAACTGGCGGTCGATCGGCCGGCTCGCGGTGGGGCTGCCCCTGGTCACCACCGTCGCGGTCGGGGTCGTGGCGTACTACACGGTGCCGGCGCTGACGGTGCCCGCCGCGCTGGTCCTGGGTGCCATCGTGGCGCCACCGGACGCGGTGTCGGCGACCGCGATCGGCCGCCGGGTCGGGCTGCCACGCCAGGTGATGACGCTGCTCAGCGGCGAGAGCCTGCTCAACGACGCGACCGCGCTGACCGCCTACAAGGTGGCACTGGTGGCCGCGGTGGGCATCGCCACCAGCTGGGGGCTGGGACTGTGGATCTTCGCGCTGGCCGCTGTCGGTGGGATCGCCGTCGGCGCGGTGTTCGGGGCCCTGATCGTGGCGATCCGGGGCCGGCTGACCGATCCACTGGTGGAGAGCGCGGTCGGGCTGGTGGCGCCGTTCGTGATCTACCTGGTGGCCGAACAGATCCACGGCTCCGGCGTGGTCGCCGTGGTGGTCGCCGCCCTGATCCTCGGCCAGCGGTTCACCCGCGCCCACTACGCCACCCGGCTGCAGGACCAGGCCGTCTGGCGGGCGGTGCAGCTGATTCTGGAATCGCTGGCGTTCCTGCTGATCGGGTTGCAGCTGCCCACTGTGGTGCAGAGCATGCGTGGCGTGCATTTCACGACGCTGACGGTGGCCTCGGCGGCGGTATTCGCCACCGTGCTGGGGGTGCGCCTGGTGTGGGTGACGACGTTCGCCTACCTGCCGCGGCTGCTGTCCCCGCGGGTGCGGCGCGACCAGCCGCCGCCGGATCGCGGACAGGTGCTGATCCTGGCGTGGGCCGGGATGCGCGGGGTGGTGTCGCTGGCGGCGGCGTTCGGTGTTCCGATGACGACGCTGTCCGGGGACCGGTTCCCGGGCCGGCCACAGCTGGTGTTCCTGACGTTCGTGGTGGTGATCGGCACGCTGCTGCTGCACGGGCTGACGCTGCCGTGGCTGATCCGCCGACTGGGGGTCAGCACCGATCAGGCGCACACCGATGCGATCGCCACCGCCACCGCGCAGGACAAGGCGGCCCGCGCCGCCGCGGAGCGCCTCGACGACGTGCTGGCCGGCACCGACCCGTCACCGGCCAGTGAGCGGGCGGCCGAGGCGCTGCGCAGCTGGAACGCCCGGCGGCGCAACACCGCCCGCGAGCGATTGCGGCAGTTCGACCCGGACACCGACGCGGCGCCCGACGAGTCCGCCGCGGCCGCGTTCCGCCGGCTGCGGCTGGAGATGCTGGCGGCCGAACGGGCGGCGTTCATCGCCGAGCGCGACCTCGGCCACATCGACGATCAGGTGCTGCGCGCGGTGCTGCACGGGCTGGATCTGGAAGAGGCGACGCTGAACCTGGACTGACCCCGGCCGAGTCGGAACGTCACGACGTGCCAGCGGCGTGTCGCGTCGTCAGATTCCCGCTCGCCGCGAAGGCTCGCCGGAACCCGTGCGCCTACAGTCGAGACCATGACTGTGCTGACATCACCGAAGACCTACGCCGGGCTGGCCGCGTTCCAGGCCGCCGACGCGGTCGCCTGCGCCGTCCCGGTGCCCTACATCGCGAAAACCCTCGACGCACTGGGCGTTCCGCAGCAGATCCGGCCGGTGCTACCGGCCGCCAAAGCAGCCTCGGTGATCGGCCTGCTGGCAGTGAACCGGTTCCCGGCGCTGGCCCGGCTGACCACCGCCGCGCTGATGCTGTACTTCACGCTGGCGGTCGGCGCGCACATCCGGGTGAAGGACAAGGTGGTCAACACCGTCCCGTCGGCGTTCTTCCTGGCCCTGTTCACCGCGCTGACGATCGCGGGACCGTCGCGCACCGAATAGCGACAGCTAGCCGCGGGACATGTCCGGGTAGTGCGAGCGGCGGAAGTGCTCGAGGTAGCCCGGCCAGTCCCAGGTCTTCAGGAATTCCTCTGCCGCGGTGTAGCCGCTCTCGTAGAGCTGCTCCAACCGCGACCGGGAGGCGTCGAAGTCCAGCACGTCGATGTCGGTGGCCTGCACTTCGATCATGCGGACGCTGACCCACGGCTGGTTGACGCGGGCGCGGTCGTGTCCGACCATCATCGTGGTGAGCAGCCGTTCCAGCAGCAGTGGTTCGCCTAACCTCCGCAGCGGCTTGAGGGCCGGCAGGATGTCGACGATGCCGGTCACCTTCGGCACGACGGTGATCCCGAACGTCGGCCAGAGCGGTTCCCGGCCGTCGAGGCGGTCGAACGAGTCGATCGGGAAATTCGAGAGCACCCCGCCGTCGACGAGGATCGACTTCGACCCGTCGGCGCCCCTCATGGTGAGCGGGCGGAAGAAGAAAGGCACCGCCATCGATGCGCGTACCGCGTCGGCGACCGACTGCTCATCAGGTTCGAGCCCGTAGACCTGCGGGTAGTCCCAGGGCAGGCGGACGAGTTGCGCGGTGGTCAGGTCCGCGACGCTGACCACGGCCTTGTACCGACGCTCGGCGAGCACGTTGTCCCCGTCGTAGGTGAGGTCGCCCCAGGTGCTCACCCCGAGATTCCGCAACTCGCTGCGGATCCAGTCGTGCGCGACGTCCCCCCGGTACAGGCTGGTGTCGCGCAGCAGGCCCCACGCCCGCCCGATGATCGGAATCGGGTTCGGGTCGCGCCACTGCGGCAGCGGCACCGACAGCGCCAGTTCCTTGATCTCGGCGCCGGTCAACTGGTCACCCTGCGATGCGGCCGCGATGATCGCACCGACGATCGAACCGCCCGACACCCCGGACACCCGCTCGATCGAATACCCCGCGTCCATCAATGCGACGACCGCACCCACCAGGCCGACGAATTTGACGCCGCCCCCGGACAGCACCAGATCGACACGTTTCCGGGCGTCGCCCCCTGCTGGAGTATCCGACATCGATTGCGTCTCCTCTCGGGCCGTGAACCTATGCGGCAGCCAGCCGCTCACCGCGGTTCACGAGCCCGTCGAGCGAGCGCTGATCGGGGTCGGGTCGAAAAGCCCCACCCCGCTCCAACCTACGCGACGGGTGCAGCGGCGATCGCCGCTCAGGGCTGACCGGGCAGCAACCGCACCATCAGGCCGTGCGCCTCGGCCAGCACCGTCCCGTCGAGGCCGGTGAGCTCGGCGGAGACGAACGCCTTGCGCCCCTCGGCGTTGTCGACCCGCCCGTGCACCAGCAGCGGGGTGTCGATCGGGGTGACCTTGCGGTAGTCGACGTGCAGGAACGCGGTGCGGCTGATCGGGCGGTTCGCGGCGTGCGCCACCATCCCGAACATCCAGTCGAACAGCAGCGGCAGCACGCCGCCGTGCACCGCGGAGTTCCCGCCGACGTGAAACCGGCTGAAGCGGCCCTTCATCGACACCCCGTCGGTGTCGAACCGGGTCACCCGCCACGGCGGCAACAGCAGGCTGCCCATGCCCGGCAGTGTCGGCGCCCGCCCGGCCGGGGCGACGCCCTCGGGCGCGGCGAACTTCTCCAGCAGCTCCGCCAGTTCCTCGGCGCGGTCGGCGGCCGCCTCCCAGGTGGCGGCGTCGGGGTCGGTGGACACCGAGATGTCCTGCAGGCGGCGCATCATCGCTACGAAACGCTCGAATCCCGGTGTGGGCGTGACGACTTCGTAGTGCGGGAACCCGCCGTGCCGGGCGTATTCCGGGTCGAGGGAATCCGACCCGGAGGTCACCCGCGATCCCCCACGATGTCGCGCACCACGATCGTCTGTTCCCGGCCCGGACCGACGCCGATGCACGAGATCTGCGCTCCGGCAAGCTCTTCCAGCCGCTGCACGTAATCGCGTGCCTTGGCCGGCAGGTCGTCGAACGTGCGCGCGTGGGAGATGTCCTCCCACCAGCCGGGCAGTTCCTCGTACACCGGCACCGCGCGGGCGAACTCCGACTGGGTCATCGGGATCTCATCGGTGCGCTTGCCGTCGACGGTGTAGCCGACGCAGACCGGGACCGTCTCCAGGGAGGACAGCACGTCCAGCTTGGTCAGGAAGTAGTCGGTGATGCCGTTGACCCGGGTGGCGTAGCGGGCGATCACCGCGTCGAACCAGCCGCAGCGGCGCTGCCGGCCGGTGGTGACCCCGACCTCGCCACCGGTCTTGGACAGGTATTCGCCGTGCTCGTCGAAGAGTTCGGTGGGGAACGGACCCGATCCCACCCGGGTGGTGTACGCCTTGAGGATGCCCATCACCGCGGTGATGCGGGTCGGGCCGATCCCGGAGCCCACAGCCGCCCCGCCCGCCGTCGGGTTCGACGACGTCACGTACGGGTAGGTGCCGTGGTCGACGTCGAGCAGGGTGCCCTGCGAGCCCTCCAGCAGCACGTTCTCCCCGCGGTCCAGCGCGGCGCCGAGCAGCAGCGCGGTGTCGGCGATGCGGTGCTTGAAGCCCTCGGCCTGGGTCAGCAGGTCGGCGAGGACCTCGTCGGGTTCGAGCGCCTTGCGGTTGTAGATCTTGACCAGCACCTGGTTCTTGAACTCCAGCGCGGCCTCGATCTTCTGCGCCAGCGACTCCTCGTCGAGCACGTCGGCGACGCGGATCCCGATCCGGGCGATCTTGTCCTGGTAGCAGGGGCCGATGCCGCGGCCGGTGGTGCCGATCTTCTTGGAGCCCGCGTAACGCTCGGTCACCTTGTCGATCGCCACGTGGTACGGCATCAGCAGGTGCGCGTCGGCGGAGATCAGCAACCGGGAGGTGTCCACCCCGCGGTCCTCCAGGCCGGCCAGCTCGTCGAGCAGCACCCCCGGATCCACCACCACCCCGTTGCCGATCACGTTGGTGACGTGCGGCGTCAGCACCCCGGACGGGATCAGGTGCAACGCGAAGTTCTCCCCGGTGGGCAGGACCACGGTGTGGCCGGCGTTGTTGCCCCCCTGGTAGCGCACCACCCACTGGACTCGTTCTCCGAGCAGGTCGGTGGCTTTCCCTTTGCCCTCGTCACCCCATTGGGCGCCGATGACGACGATTGCCGGCATGGATTTCTCGCTAACTGTCTGGCTTACTCTGGTCCAGCCGGTGACTGAGCTTAGCCGCAAGGAGCGCGTTGAACGCCGTCAAGCCCCCTGAAACCGCCGTACTGCTGTGCGCGGGCCGGTCGTTGCCGCGCCCGCTGCGCGGCCTGACGGTGCTGCCGATCGCCGCCGACGGCACCGAAACCGACACCCTGGACGCCGCGATCCGGCGCTATCCGCGGCTGGTGCTGGTCGGCGCGGACCCGGATCTGGCCAGGCTGCTGACCCGGCTGCTGCGCCTCGACCGGCTCGACGTGGAGGTGGGTTACGTCGCCGCCCGGAGCACCCCCGGCACCCGCGCGGCGAGGCTGGCGGCCGGCTGGCGGGCGGCGCGGCGCGCCCGGCACGGGGCCGCCCACCCGACGCCGCTGATCCGCGACGACGCCGGCACCGCGCTGGTGGGCGTCGGGCGCTGGCTGCCGATCGACGGGGCGGCCCGCCTGCGCGGTGAGGGGATCGTCGACGACGCGGCGCTGTTCGACGGGGACGTGGCCGGGGTGCTGATCGAACCGCTCGGCGCCGAACCGGGGCTGCGGGCCGGTATCCCGTCGCCACGCGGCCGGGTGCGGCACTGGGTGACCGGGCGCGCCGCGCAGCTGGGCACCACCGGGGCGCTGGTGGTGCGCGACGGCGTCTACGGGAGTCGGACGGTGAAGCGTTCGACGTTCTACCGGCATGTCGGGGACTGGCTGCTGGTCCGCTAGGTTCGTGGCCGTGAGCGCCCACCCGGTCCGGCCCAGCCCGATCTTCCTGGGGCTGATCGCGCTGACCGCGCTCGGCGGGGTGCTGGCGTGGCGGGCGGCCGACGAAGTCCACGGGCTGGCCTACACCGGGGTGTTCGTCTTCGTGATCGCCGGCTGGCTGGTCTCGCTGTGCCTGCACGAGTTCGGGCACGCCTACACGGCGTGGCGGTTCGGCGACCACGGTGTGGCGATGCGCGGCTACCTGACGCTGAACCCACTGCACTACAGCCATCCGGGGCTGTCGCTGGTGCTGCCGCTGGTGGTGATCGCACTGGGCGGCATCGGCCTGCCGGGCGGGGCGGTGTTCGTGCAGACCGGGTTCATGACGCCGCGCCGGCAGAGCATCGTCAGCATGGCCGGGCCGGCGGCGAACCTGGTGCTCGGCGTGGCGCTGCTGATCTCGACGCAGGTGTTCTACGACCCCGCGCACCCGGTTTTCTTCTCGGCGCTGGCGTTCCTGGGTTTCCTGCAACTCACCGCGCTGGTGCTGAACCTGCTGCCGATCCCGGGCCTGGACGGCTACGGCGCGCTGCAGCCGCACCTGAGCCCCGCCACCCGGCGGGCGGTGCAGCCGTTCGAGCGGTGGGGCCTGCTGGTGGTGCTGGTGCTGCTGATCTCCTCACCGGCGATCAACCGCTGGTTCTTCTCGCTGGTGCTGTGGTTCTTCGACCTGTTCGGGGTGCCGCGGATGCTGGTGTCCTGGGGGATGTCGCTGACGCAGTTCTGGAACGCCTGGCTGTAGCCCCTCCGAACCCGGAGAAGGTCAGCGGCGCAGGAAGTCCAGCACCACCGATTCGAAGGCGTCCTTGGCCTCGATCATCGTCCAGTGCCCGCAGTTCGGGAAGACATGAAACTCGGCATTCGGAATCGTCCGCATCGGGATCAGCGCCATGTCCAGCGGGCTGACCCGGTCGTCGCGGCCCCAGGTGATCAGCGTCGGGCAGGCCACCCGGTGCATCATCGACCAGGGCAGCGGGCCCTTGGACGCCTTCATCATCTGCATCATCGCGGCGAACGCCTTCGAGCCGTACATCCGGCGCGCGCTGGCCAGCGTCTCTTCGTCGGTGGCCAGCGCCCAGCGCTCCTCGATCAGCTCGTCGGTCACCACGGCGGGGTCGTAGACCATCGAGTGCAGCCAGCGGATCAGCGACTCCCGGCTGGGGTTGTCGGTGAAGTCCTGCAGCAACCGGATGCCCTCCGGCGGTCCGGGGGTGAGCAGGTTGGTGCCGATGCCGCCGATCGTCACCAGCTTGGCGACCTTGTCCGGGTTGGACGTGGCGTAGTTGATGCCGACGGCGCCGCCCATCGAGTTGCCGACGATGCTGACCTGCTCCAGGCCGAGTCCGTCGATGAACGCCGGCACCGCGCCGAACGCCGTCACCATCGGGTGCCCGCCGAAGTCGTCGCTGACCCCGAACCCGGGGAACTCCAGCACATAGCAGTGGAAGTGTTCGGCGAACGCCGGCAGCACGCCGCGGAAGTTGCGCCAGCCCGTCACACCCGGCCCGGAGCCGTGCAGCAGCACCAGCGGCGGGCCGTCACCGGCCTCGTGGTAGCGCAGCACGCCCTGTTCGGTGGTGAGTTCGCGGCGGGTCGAATCGTGGTCCATGGATCTCCTAGCTGCCCATACCTGATGCGCCGAGATTGACGTCAGCGCGAAGAACGTCGAGTACCCGACACGCTAACGTCGATCTCGTGCTCAGGGCGGGTCGGGGTGGGGATGCGGACCGCGTCGGCACGAGCGTCCGTAACCCGCCCGGTCCGGGCAGACGCCGTGCACATACCAGTCGCGGCCGCGGGATTTGGACGTTTTCTAGAACTCGTTACACTTTGACACGTGCCAAACGCAGATTACGTCGTAGTGGGTGCCGGTAGCGCGGGTTGCGCGGTAGCGCGCAGGCTCGCCGAGAGCGGCGCATCGGTCGCACTGGTCGAGGCCGGTGGCCGCGACGACAAGGGCCTCGCCAAGATGCTCTTCCAGACTCCGGGCGCCATCAACGTCATGCACTCGACGCCGCAGCTCAAACGGTTCTTCGACTGGGACTACAAGTCCGCCCCGCAGGCCAGCGCCCTGAACCGCAAGATCCCGATGACCCGCGGCAAGGTGCTCGGCGGGTCCAGCGCCGTCAACGGCATGCTGTTCGTGCGCGGCAACAAGAAGAACTTCGACGACTGGGCCGACGAGGGCTGCAAGGGCTGGGGTTACGACGACATCCTGCCGCTGTACAAGCGGATGGAGGACTGGGAGGACGGCGCCAGCGACCTGCGCGGCACCGGCGGCCCGATCAAGGTCACCCGCCGCCACGAGGTCAGCGGCGCGGCCCGCTCGTTCATGACCGCGGCGTCGGAGAAGATGGGCGTGCCCATCATCGACGACTACAACGGCGCGCAGCAGGAAGGCGTCTCGGTCTTCCAGCAGAGCGTCGCCAACGGCCGGCGGTACTCGACCGCCGAGGGCTATCTGCACCGCGACCCGCTGGACAACCTGCGGGTGGTGCTGGGTGCGACGGTGTCGAAGGTGGTGCTGTCCGGCACCCGGGCGACCGGCGTGGAGATCGTCGCCAAGGACGGCAGCCGCGAGGTGCTGACCGCCTCCCGCGAGGTGATCCTGTCGGCGGGCGCGTTCGGCTCCCCGCAGATCCTGATGCTGTCCGGTATCGGCCCGGCCGCCCACCTGGCCGAGTACGGCATCACCGTGGCCGCCGACCTGCCGGTCGGTGACAACCTGCACGACCACCTCTACGTGCCGGTCGCCTTCCAGATGGACTCCGCCGTGCACCGGCCGACCCCGCTGTACTTCGGCCGCGGCCTGCTCGCCGAGAAGCGCAAGCCGGGCAGCACCTGGGCGGGCGACTCGTCGTTCGAGGCGGTGGCGTTCCTGCGGACTTCGCACGCCAAGGCGGTGCCGAACCTGCAGATCCTGACCATCCACTGGGTGTATCCGACGCCGAACCAGGACGCCAACAAGCGGATCTCGCCGCCGATCAGCAAGCCCGGTCAGAGCGTCTTCCCGGCGCTGATCTACCCGGAGAGCCGCGGCACCGTGCGGCTGGCCTCGGCCGACCCGACCGTTGCGCCGATCATCGACCCGAACTACCTGGCGGCCGCGCAGGACACCGAGGTGCTGCTGGAGGGCATCGCGATGGTCCGCGACATCATGGCCGGCACCGGCGACAACCGCGGCGAGGTCGTGCCCGGGCCGGAGTTCTTCGACCCGGCCGCGATGCGCAAGGAGCTGCCGAACCGGATCCACACCGTCTACCATCCGGTCGGTACCGCCCGGATGGGCGTCGACGAGCGCGCGGTGGTCGACCCGGAGCTGCGGGTGCGTGGCATCGAGGGCCTGCGGGTCGCCGACGCGTCGATCATGCCGAGCATCACCGGCGGTAACACCAACGCCCCGGCGATCCTGATCGGCGAGAAGTGCGCCGACCTGATCCTGAAGTAGCGTTCGACGGCGTCGACGGCAACGCGCCGCTGAAGCACCACCCGTTGTGCCCGCCTCTGCGCGACAACGGGTGTTAGGTCAGGCGACTGAAGCCGCCCAACGGGGGGATTGTCGCGCAGAGGCGGGCACAACGACACACGGTCCGGAGCCGCAACTGCCCGCCTACCGCGACCGGGAGAAGGCCCGCATCCGCAGCAGGTAGCGGACCGCCCGGCGCACTGGCACCGCCGTCGGCCAGTCGTCGGCCCGGAAATACGCATCCGATCCACCGTCGACGAAAATGACGCTGCCGCACAGGAATTCGGCGGCATCGGAGAGCATGAACAGCATCCAGTCGGCCAGCTGCCCGGGGTCGCCGTAGCCACCGACCGGCACCGGGAAACTCTGAACGGCTTTGGCCTGTCCCGGGGTGTCGAGCTGCTCCTGCAGCAGCGGCGTCATGACCGCCCCCGGCGCCAGCGCGTTCAGCCGGATCCCGGCCCCGGCCCACTCGGCCAGCACCGCATGCCGGCGCACCCAGCGGGCGACGGCGATCTTGGAGGCCGCGTAGGCGATCGACGGCCCACCCGGGCCGAACAGCCGCATCCAGCGCTCCGCCCGGTCCACGTCGCCGCGAAGCAGCGCCCGGATAGCGCGTCGCGGCACCGCCGGCACGGTGGTCGTGGAGTTGCTGGCGATCACCACCACTTTGGCGTTACCGGCCGCCGCCAGCGCCGGACGCCAGGCGGTCAGCAACTCCGCCACACCCCGGTAGTTCACCTCGAAGATCAGCCGGACCCGCCCCGCGCCCGGCGCGGGCCCGATGCCGGCGGACAGCACCGCGCCGTCGAGCCGACCGTCGCTGGCGTCCAGCACCGCCTCGGCGGCCGCGGCACGCCCCGCCGCCGTCGACAGGTCCGCGATCACGTCGGCGTCGCGCAGGTCGACCCCGATCACGGTGTGCCCGGCCGCCTGCAGCTTCGCCGCCGCCTGGGCGCCCATCCCGGACGCCGATCCGGTGACCGCGTAGACACTCACGACAGGCCGGCCGCGCGCTCCAGCTCCTTGAGCGCCGGCCGGATCGCGTCGGCCATCTGGTCGATGTCGGGTGCCACCTCCGGGGTGGTGACGAAGCCGAAGTCCAGGTGCTCCAGGTAGGAGAAGCAGGTGATGTTCAGCGCCACGTCGAGTACCGGCGGGCCGATCGGGATGAACGACTCCAGCGGCGCCCCGGCCATGTACAGCGGGAACGTCGGGCCGGGCACGTTGGAGACGACGAGGTTGATCGGCGCGATGCTCGCCGACAGCCCGGTGGCGGTGTAGGCCCGGGCGGCCAGGTGCAGCAGCCCGGGCGGGGTGGTGTCGGTCAGGCCCATGATCTGGTGCGCCGAGAGCGCCTTGGCCATCTCCTTGGCACTCTGGGTGCTCTCGTAGATGGCCTTCACCCGCTCGGCGGGATCGTCGATGTCGGTGGCCAGCGAGACCGTCATCGAACTGATCTTGTTGCCGACCTCGTCACGGTCGGCCTCGGTGCGGGTGGAGACCGGGATCTGGGTGACCAGCGGCTTGGCCGGCAGCTCGTCGCGCTCGACCAGGTAGCTGCGCACCGCCCCGGCGACCAGCGCCAGCACGATGTCGTTGACCTTCACCCCGTAGGCGTCCTTGAGCGCCTTCACCCGGCTCAGCTCGATCCGGGCGCCGGTGATCCGCCGGTGCGGTGACACCGGCGCGTTGAACCGGGTCACCGGTGCGTCGAAGTACCCCGGCGGCTTGCGGGTCAGTCCGATCGTTGCGAGCTGCTGGCGGACCGTCTGCTCCAGCAGCCGGGCGATCCGGAACGGCGTCTTGATGCCGACGTTGACCAGCGCCTGCACCGCGCGCAACTCGAAGCTGGGGGTCCCCTCCCCGACCAGCGACCCGATCGTGTCGGGCAGCGGCGCGCGCGGCTCCGGGGTGACGTCGAGCAGGATCTCGCCCAGGCCCGCGCCGGAGACGCCGTCGATGATCGAGTGGTGCATCTTGGTCAGGGTCGCCACCCGGCCGCCCTTGACGCCGTCGATCACCCACAGCTCCCACAGCGGCCGCGACCGGTCCAGCTTGTAGGACATCAGCCGGCCGGTCAGCTCCTCGAGTTCCTTGCGGCCACCGGGCGCCGGCACCCCGATCCGCCGGATGTGGAAGTCCGGGTCCAGCTCGGGATCCTCGACGAACCAGGGCCGATCCAGGCCGAGCGGCCCGGCGACGACCCGCCAACGCAGCTGCGGCATCTGCGGCAGCCGCTCGATGATCAGCTCGCGGATCCGCTCGAAGCTGAACCCGTCCACCCCGGTCGGGTCGCAGATCGCCAGGGCGCCGACGTGCATGTGCCACCCGGCGGTTTCGCCGTACCAGAACGCCGCGTCAACACCCGAGAGCCGCTTCACACCGCGAGCCTAACGTGACGGCGGCGACCCGGTTAAGGCTTGTCCCGCTGCGCGAGATCGGTGGGCCCGGCCGTCCGCCAGTCCGGCACGTCCGGCGGCAGCGCGATCGGGAATTTGTTGTCGTTGTGCGCGGACCAGTGCGCGTGGCCCAGCTGGTGGATGTGGAAGCCGTGCCGCAGCGCCTCGGCGAACCCCATCGCGTCGGTGGCGGCGTTCACCGAATCCTTGATCAGCAGCGCCGCCATCGTCGGCACCGCGGCGATGCGCCGGGCGAACTCCAGGGTGCGATCGGCCAGGTCGTCGAGCGGGAACACCTTGGCGACCATGCCGAGCCGGTGCGCCTCGTCGGCGTCGATCGAATCGCCGGTCAGCAGCAGCTCTTTGGCTTTACGCGGACCGAATTCCCACGGGTGGGCATAGTATTCGACGCCGGGCATACCGAGGCGCACCCCGACGACGTCGGAGAACCGCGCGTTGTCGGCGGCGACGATCAGGTCGCACGCCCACATCAGCATCAGCCCGGCCGAGATCACGTTGCCCTGCACCTGCGCGACGGTGACCTTGCGCAGTTCCCGCCAGCGACAGGTGTTCTGGAAGTAGTGGTGCCACTCCTGCAGGTAGGTCTTCTCCACCACCGGCTCGCGGGTGCCGCCGTGGGATCGGAAGCTCGGATGCTGATCCGGTCCGGGACGCCGTTCGGCCAGTGCCGCCTCGGAGCCCAGATCGTGGCCGGCGGAGAAGTTCTTGCCGCGCGCCGCCAGGATCACCACCCGCACGTCGTCGTCGGCCTCGGCCCGCTGAAACGCCTCATCGAGCTGCACCAGCAGGGTGCGGTTCTGGGCGTTGTGCGCCTCCGGCCGGTTCAGCCAGACCCGCGCGATGCGGCCGTCGTCCAGCGTCTCGTAGTCGACCAGCTGATCCGGTGTCGTCATGGCAGCCACCTCCGCGGCTCAGCGTACGGCCGGGGCGGGCAAACACCGGCCGCAGGGTTGGCCGGGCAGCTGTGTTTGCACCCCGGATTTCGCCTAGAGTCATGTCATGGCTGCAAAAACCGACCAGGCCGACATCGACGACGTGGAGCCGCTGGCCGACAGCACCGCAAACCAGGCCCGGCGGGTCGTCGCCGCCTACGCCGAGGATGCCGACGAGTGCCGGGTGTTCCTGTCGATGCTCGGCATCGGGCCGTCAAAGCCCGAGGCGTAAATGCCCCGGACGGGGGACACACCGGAGTTCGGGGACTCGGACTTCGTGGTGGTGGCCAACCGGCTGCCGATCGACATCGAGCGGCTCCCCGACGGGACCACGGCCTGGAAGCGCAGCCCCGGGGGGCTGGTCACCGCACTGGAGCCGCTACTGCGCCGTCGGCGTGGCGCCTGGGTGGGCTGGCCCGGCGCCGCGGCGAAGCCCGGTGAGCCGGCCCCGGACCCGATCGACCTCGATGACCTGCGGCTGCAGCCGGTCCGGCTGACCGCCGAGGACATCGCCGAGTACTACGAGGGCTTCTCCAACGCCACGCTGTGGCCGCTGTACCACGACGTGATCGTCAAACCCGTCTACCAGCGGCAGTGGTGGGACCGCTACGTCGACGTCAACCGGCGGTTCGCCGAGGCGACCGCTGAGGCCGCCTCGGCCGGGGCCACGGTCTGGGTACAGGACTACCAGCTGCAGCTGGTGCCGAAGATGCTGCGCGAGCTGCGCCCCGATCTGACCATCGGCTTCTTCCTGCACATCCCGTTCCCGCCGGTGGAGCTGTTCATGCAGCTGCCCTGGCGGGCGGAGATCGTCGACGGCCTGCTCGGCGCCGACCTGGTCGGCTTCCACCTGCCCGGCGACGCGCAGAACTTCCTGTTCCTGGCCAAGAAGCTGGTCGGGGCGCCGATCTCCCGCGGCACCGTCGGGGTGCGCAACCGCTGCGGCGAGGTCCGGCTGGCCGATCGCACCGTCCGGGTGGGCGCGTTCCCGATCTCGATCGACTCCGGGTCGCTGGACCGGACCGCCCGCGCCCGCGACATCCGCCGGCGCGCCAAGCAGATCCGCGCCGAACTGGGCCATCCCCGCAAGATCCTGCTCGGGGTGGACCGGCTGGATTACACCAAGGGCATCGACGTGCGGCTGCTGGCGTTCAACGAACTGCTCGACGAGGGCCGGGTCAAACCCGACGACACCGTGCTCGTCCAGCTGGCGACACCCAGCCGGGAGCGGGTGGAGAGCTACCAGATCCTGCGCGACGAGATCGAACGCGAGGTCGGGCACATCAACGGCGAGTACGGCGAGGTCGGCCACCCGGTGGTGCACTACCTGCACCGGCCCATCCCCCGCAACGAGCTGCTGGCGTTCTTCGTGGCCGCCGACATCATGCTGGTCACCCCGCTGCGCGACGGGATGAACCTGGTCGCCAAGGAGTACGTGGCCTGCCGCAGCGACCTCGGCGGTGCCCTGGTGCTCAGCGAGTTCACCGGCGCGGCAGCCGAACTGCACCAGGCCTACCTGGTGAACCCGCACGATCTGGACGGCGTCAAGGACGCGATCGAGGCGGCCGCCGGGCAGACCCCGGAGGAGGGCCGGCGGCGGATGCGTGCGCTGCGCCGCCAGGTGCTGACCCACGACGTGGACCGGTGGGCCCGGTCATTCCTGGACGCGCTGGCCGGCACCCACGCCGCCTGACGTCAGCTGCACATGTGCAGCGGGTTGTCCATGCAGTTCAGCGGGTAGTGCTCGACCGGGAACGGCAGCGGACCGACGTAGGTCAGCGTGAACGGCTGCTTGTTGAGGCCGGGCGCTTCGCCGCAGACGGCGTTGTGCGCCTGGGTGTAGAGGCCGTTCAGTCCGGTGTCGAACTCGTAGGTCTCCTGGGTGGCGACGATCTTGCCGTCCGGGCACTTCATGCCGGCCAGCAGCGGTTTCGAGAACAGCCACCGCCCGCCGCTGAGCCGGTACAGCCCGCTCTGGCCGAGTTTCCCGTCGCTGACGACCTGCAGTTTGCAGCCGATCGCCGTGTTGATCGGCACTCGGCCGTCACCGACGGTGGGCACGCACAGCGGGGTGATCTCCCAGGTCGCCCGGGCGCCGCCCTGGCTGAACGTGTAGACGCCCTCGACGGTGCCCTCCGGGGCCGGCTCACCCGGGTTGGCCCCGGCGGCCGGGGTCAGTGCCACCGCGGCGCCGACGGCGGTCGCCAGTGCGGCGATGCGGCGGATCGTGTTGGCCCTCATGTTCACCATGGCGGTCCTCCCCGTCAGATCGGCGTGATCTTGTCGATCAGCCATTTGCTGCCGACCTTCTGGTAGTCGACCCGAATCCGACTGCCGTCGTACAGCGTCTGCTTGGACTTGTCGGTCATCGTGCGGTTCATGTAGACCAGCACCGACCCGCTGGTGCGGCGGACCCCCTGCATCACCCCGACGCCGACGACGTCGACCTGGTTGACCAGGTGCATCTCCCGGGCCTGCGGAATGATGGCCTCGGTGGCCCGCGACTCGAATTCGCGCCGGTAGTCGTCGGTGAACAGCGGATAGGCGTCCATCATGGTGCGCTCGACCGTCTGGTAGTCGTAGCCGAACACCTTCGGGATCTCATCGACCGTCAGCGCGGTGAGAGCGACCTGGGCGGCGTGCACCCCGCGTGCCTCGACCCGGTCCCAGTAGAGGGAACCGCCGGCGGCGGCCAGGCCCACGAACGCGGCGACGCCCACCGCGGTCACGCCGTGCTGCAGTGCGGTGGCCGATCTGCGCCCCATCAGTTACCGCCTTCGGGGTATTTGAGGTCGTAGGCGGTCATATTGCCCGCGTCGTCCCGGTGCACGATCACCCGCAGTCGGAACGGCTGCGACGGTTTGTTCACCCCGTCGGGATCGGTGACGGTGACCCGGGTGGCGACGAGTACCGAGGCGTTGCCGGCGACCGGGTCCAAACCCTCCAGCGCCGCAGCGTTGATGACAGCCTCGGAGCTCAGGTTGGACTTGCGCAGAAACGCCTTGAGGTTGTCGGCGTTGCCGCCCATCGCGTCGCGGAACGGCCCGCTGGTGCCGTTGATGAAGCGGTCCACGTCATCGTCGACGGTGGCCTGGGTGTAGCTGTACATGTTGACGACGGTCTGCTTGGCGGTGTCGACGAACCGCTGGTCGCGGTCGCCGGCGGCTGCGACGTGCCGATGCTGCACCAGCAGCACCGCGACCAGCGCACCGAGCACCGCGATCGCCACCGATCCGGTGATCCCGGCGATCATCGCCACCCCGCGGGTGTTGGCCGCCCGCCGCGGCGGCAGGCCGGTCGGGCGCACCGCGTTCGCGATCGACCTGCTCGGCATCGGCACCTGAACCTGCACCGGCACGGCGGTCGTGGTCGCCCCGGGGACATCCCCGGCCGGGCCGGCCGCCCGCGACGCGCGCCGGCGGGCCCGCGGTTCGGTCGGTTCGCCCGTCATGCCGGCCTCGGCAGCAGCATCAGGTCACTCCAGGTCTCGGCCGGCAGCCGTTTGGTGTCACCGGGCAGGTACACCCCGGCGCCGCCGTCCGGGTCGGTGAACCGGCCGGTGCGGTCGTCATACGGCGTGGTCGAGGCCCCGCTGGCCTGCGGTTGCGGTCCGGCGGGGGCCGGCGCCTCGGCCGGCAGCGGTGCCGGCGGGGGCGGGAGCAGCTCCGGCGCCGGATCCCGGTTGTACGCCGGCAGCCCGCCGTTGCCGCCGGGGTTCGTCGGCAGACTCTGGTCCGGCGGCGAGTAGTACGGCCACGGCGCCGGTTGCGGGCCGGGGTCGCTCGGCGGGTACGGCAGCGGGAACGGCGGGTTGGGGGCCGGCCCCGGACCTCGCGGCACCCCCGGCGGCAGCTGTGCCACCGGCGGGCCCGGGTCGTAGTCGGCCTCCGGCGGGATGAACGGGAACTTGTTCATCGGCCGGTGCATCCGCGGGTCCTGGATCGGGGTGCCGTAGGGGATCGGCGGACCGCGCCACGGGTTGCTGCCGATCGGCACGAAGCCCTGCGGGTCGCGGCAGAGCTGAATGGTCGGGGCGCGCTTGCCCGGGTACTCCATGCACGGGTAGTTGCGGGCGCCGCGGACCGCGGTTGGGTCGTTCTGGGCCGCCTTGCAGTACAGCCCCTTCGGCAATTCTCGGACCGTCTCGTCGGCGGGCGATCGGATCTCGGTGAACGGCACGAATCCGACGCTGCAGGGCGGCGGGTCGTGCAGGTCGACCTTGAAGTCGAGCTTCACGCCCTCGTCGATGGGCACGCCGCCGGCCACGGTCAGCAGCGCCGCGATCAGCGCCGGGAAGACGACCAGCGCCTGCTCGATCGACTTGCGGTAGATCACGCCGACCCGGCCGAAGTTGGCCATGCTGGCCGCCAGCACCGGGAACGACGGGCGGATGCCGGTGAACGCGGTGTTGGCCTCGTCGGTGACGCTCGGCAGCGTCTTCAGCACGTCGCGGAACTGCGGGTCGGCGTTGCGGACCTCGGTGGTGACCGCCGCCAGCGACTTGGTCAGCGTCTTGATGTCGTCGCCGCCGCGGATCTGCGCGTCCAGGAACGGCTGCACCCGCTCGAGCAGGGCGATCGTGTCGTCGGAGCTGGCGTTCGCCTCGTCGATCAGCAGCCGCGACGACTCGATCATGCGGGCCAGTTCCGGCCCGGTGCCGTTGAACGCGGTGAACGTCTCGCGCAGCACGTCGCGCAGCCGACTGTTGGCGATGCTGTCGACCATCGACTGTGCCTGGGTGAGCAGCCCGGCGATGTCCTGCCCGATCGCGGTGCGGTCCTGGCCGATCCGGTCGCCGTTGTGCAGGGTCCGGGCCGGGGCGGCGTCGGCCGGCGGGACCAGGTCGACGTACTGCTCACCGATCGCGGACATGCTCGTGACGGTGGCGGTGACGTTCGCCGGGACGTGCGCGCTGCCGTTGAGGCGCATCACCACGTCGACGCCGTCGTCGTCGTTGAGGTGCACCGAGTCCACCCGGCCCACCGTGACGCCCCGGTAGGTGACGTTGGCCGCCTTGTAGATGCCGCCGCCGCCGACGAAGTCGGCGGTCACCTTGTAGGTGCCGATGCCCAGCCGGCTGGGCAGGTGCAGGTAGAGCGTGGAGATCGCCCCGACGGCCAGCACCGTGACGACGGCGAAGATCCCCAGTTGGATACGGATCAGACGGGTCAGCATCGCGGATCAGTCCTCGTAGTGGGGGGCCGTGCCGGGCGGGATCTTGAACGGGTCCGCAGCCTGGCCGGACAGGTTCGCCAGTTCGGGCAGCAGGAAGTCCGGCGGGTTGATGACCTGGCCCAGCCTCGGCATGTTGGGGTCGAACCCGCCGGTGGTGAAGACGGACTCACCGAGGCGGCGCAGCGTCATGTCGAAGGTGACGTAGACGTTCAGGAAGTCGCCGCGCACCGCGTTGCGCAGGTACATCGACGGGAACGGGAACGTCGGGATGAACTGGAACGCGGTCACCAGGTCGTTGGCGTTGTCGGCGAACGCCTTGACCACCGGGTACAGGTCCTTGAGGTCCGCGGCGATGGCGTCCTTGCCCTCGGTCATGATGCGGGCGCCGACCTCGGCGAGGCTCTTCAGCGCCGCGAAAGCGTCGACGATGTTCGCGCGGTTGTCGTTGAGCACCTGCAGGGCGGCCGGCATGGTGTCCAGCGCCAGGGCCAGGCTGGGTGCGCTGCGGGCCAGCGTCGACCCCACCCGGTTCAGCCCCTCGGCCGCCGCGATGATGTCGGTCGCCTGCTGGTCCAGCGACGCGGTGAGTTCGGCCAGCCGCGGCATCAGCCCGGCCAGGCTGCCGGCCCGGCTCGCGAACGCCTGATACGCCTCGTCGGTGATGTCCTGCAGCGCACCGAGATTGCCCTTGTTGACCACCACGCCCAGCGACGACAGCACCGCCTCGGTGGTCGGGTAGGCGCCGGTGCGGCTCAGCGGGATCTCCGCGCCCGGCGCCAGGCGGCCGACCGGTGCCTCGTCGGTCGGCGGGGCCAGGTCGATGTGCTGCGAGCCGAGCAGCGACGTCTGCGCGACCTTCGCGATCGCGTTGGCGGGCAGGTGGACGTTGCCGTCCAGGGACAGCTTCACCGCCGCGTAGAAACTGCCGTCCGGCTGCTGCACCGCCTGCAGCCCCGACACACTGCCGACCGTGACGTCGTCGACCATCACCGGCGAGTTCTGCGGCAGCGTCGACACGTCCGGCAACTGCACGGTGATGCTGTAGGAGCCCCGGCCGTGCCCGGCGGTGCCCGGCATGTTCAGCGAGTTCAGGCCGCCGAACTGGCACCCGGACAGCAGCAGCGTCCCGGCGCCCAGCGCGGCGCCGCGCCGGCCCAGCCGCCGCACCCCGGCGCTCACCTTCTCGATCTTGGTCCTGCGCCGGGTCATCCGCCGGCTCCCTGCGGCGGCTGCGCGTACGGCGGCAGCGGCGCACCGGCGCCGGGCTGCTGCGGACCGGTCGGCCCGGGCGCCGGGCCGAGCTGTCCCGGCGCGCGCGGCCCCGTGAACAGCTTCTGCATGTCCTCGTTGCTCGGCGCCGTGACGCCCGGCGCGGGCATCCACTTCAGGTACGGCAGCGGGGTCTGGGCCTTGGCCTCGGTCTCCGGGGTGTCGTACTGGATCTGCCCCTTGTACGCGGTGATCGAGTTGATCGGGTGGAACAGGAACGGCACGAAGTTCATCGACCAGCGCCGCATCACCGGCCCCATCCGCTCTTTGCACAGCTCGGCTCGCTTGAAGTTGTCCGGGACCGCGCCGACGTCGAAGACACCGCCGCAGATGAATTGCACCGGGTTGGCGAAGTCCGGCAGCGAGAGCAGCCCGCTCAGCGTGCCCTGCGCCGGGTTGTAGATGTTGTAGAAGTTCACCAGGCCGTGCGGGGTGATGTGCAGGACCTGCTCGAAGTTGTCGCTCTGCGCCGAGAGCGTCTCGGAGAATTCCGCCAGCTTGTTGACCTGCGAGATGATCGCGTCGTTGTTGTCGTGCAGGAATCCGCGCACGTCCTTCAGCGCCTGGTTCAGGGTGCCCAGCGTGACGTCGAGATCCTTGGAGCTGTCGGCCATGACCGCGGAGACGGCCGCGACGTGGTCGGTGAATTGCACGAGCTGCTCGTTGCTGCCCGCCAGTGCGCTGACCAGGACCTGCAGGTTCTTGACGGTACCGAAGATGTCGGTACGCGAGTCCCCGAGCCGCCCGGCCGTGGCGGACAGTTCGCGCAGCGCGTTGCGGAAGGTGTCGCCGTTGCCGTCGAAGGTGTCGGCGGCCTGGTTGACGAAACCGCTGAGCGCGCCGTTGAGCTTGCCGTTCTCCGGCGCCAGCTGGGCGCTGAGCGCGGTGAGCTGCTCCTTGATCTCATCCCACTCCACCGGCACCGCGGTCCGGCTCATGTCGAGCACCGCGTTGTCGGCCAGGCGTTCGCCGCCGGTGTAGGCCGGCGCGAGCTGAATCACGCGTGCCGAGACGATGTTCGGTGCCATCAGCACCGCGTGCACGTCCGCCGGCAGCGGCACGTCGCGGTGCACGCTCATCGTGACCTTGACACTGTCGGCGCGCGGCTCGATGGACTCGATCCGGCCCACCGGGACACCGACGACCCGCACGTCGTCACCCGGGTACAGCCCGACCGCGGAGGCGAAGTAGCCGGTGATCCGGTAGGTGCGCTGCGACGGCAGCAGCAGGTAGCCGCCGACGGCCAGCAGCACTGCCAGCCCCGCGGCGATGAGGATACGCATCGTCCGGCGTGTCATGGCGACTTCGGCCTGACGATCAGGCGCTGGTCGATCATCCCGCGCAGGTAGTCGGCCAGGCTGTCCGGCAGTTTGCCGGGCTGGAAGTAGGCGTCGAAGAGGTACTCGGACATGGTTGGCGGCGGCAGGCCGAACAGGTTGATCTGGAAGCCGGGCCCCGACGCGACCACCTCACCCAGCGTGGTGGCGTAGCCGGGCAGCCGTTCCATGGCGCCGGCGATCCGCTCCTTGCGGGAGATCATGTTGTCCATCACCAGGTTCAGCTTCTGCAGCATCGGGCCGATCTCCTGCTTGTTGTCGGCCACGAAACCGGAGAGTTGCTCGGACACCCCCTGGATGCCGCCGATCAGCGCGCCGAGGGCCTGCCGGCGCTCGTCGAGGGCGGCGAAGAGCTGGTTGCCGTCGAGCACGAGCTTGTTCACCTGGTCGGCGCGCTGGTTGAGCACCCCGGTGACGGTCTTGGCGTGCGCCAGCAGCTGCCCGAGTGCCTCGTCGCGGCGGTTGATGCTGCGCGACATGGCCGCCACACCGTCCAGCGCGCCGCGCAGCTGCGGGGTCGCGTCACGCATCGAGTCGGTGAGCACCTGCAGCGCCTGTTCGAGCTGCGGCTTGTCGAGGGCTTCCACCCCGCCGCCGAGATCCTGCAGCGCGTTGTTCATCGTGTACGGCGACCGGGTCCGGCCCAGTGGGATCTCCGTCGACGACCCGGAGCCGCCCGGGGTGATCGCCAGCGCCCGCTCGCCCAGCACGGTGTCGGTGCGGATCGCGGCCAGCGACTGGTCGCCGACCCGGACGTTGCGGTCGACGGTGAACGTCAGCTTCGCACTGGCACCCGAGAGCGCCACCGAGGCCACCTTGCCGACCCGGATACCCGAGACGGTCACGTCGTTACCGGGGATGATCCCGCCGGCGTCCGCGAAATACCCGTGGTAGACCTTGCCTTGCGGCATGAACGGCAGGGAGCTGTACCCGAACGACACCAGCACCAGGCACGCCACCAGGGCGATACCCAGCGTTCCGGTGCGGACCGGGTTCTCCCGATCACTCCTTGACAGGGGAACACCTCCCCTTGCTCTTGACGTTCTGCCCGCCCATCGGGACGATCAGGTCGCTGCCGGCCGGACCGTTGAACTTCAGACTGACCGTGCAGAAGAAGATGTTGAAGAACGAGCCGTAGGCGCCGAGTGCGTTGAGCCGCAGGTAGTTCTCCTCCAGCGGGTCGATGACCGCGTTCAGCTCGTCCTGGCGCTTGTTCAGCACGGTCGCCAACGGACGGGCGTTCTCGATCACGCCCTGCAGCGGCCGCCGCGTCTTCTTCAGCGTGTCGGTCAGGTCGGTCTCCACCGAGCCCAGCGGGCCGATCGCGCCGGCGATCGCGTCCCTACCCTCGGCCAGGCCGCTGATCAGCTGCTGGAGTTTGTCGACGGTCGCGTCGAACTGCGCGCTCTTGTCGTCGACGGTGGCCAGCACGGTGTTCAGGTTGTTGACGACGTCGCCGATCAGCTGGTCGTGAGAGGCCAGCGTGTGGGTGAACGAGTCGGTGCTGGCCAGCATCTGCGACAGCGCGCCGCCCTGCCCCTGCAGCATCTCGATGATCGCGCCGCTGATCTGGTTGACCTTGGTGCCGTCCAGGCCCTTGAGCACCGGGCGCATGCCGCCGAGCAGCGCGTCGAGGTCCAGCGCCGGCTCGGTGTGCTTGTCGGAGATGTGGCCGCCCGGCGGCAGCTTCACCAGGTCGCCGGGGCCGGATGCGACCTCCAGGTAGCGGTCGCCGACGAGGTTCTCGTAGCGGATCAGCGCGCGGGTGGAGGTGTAGAGCTGGTAGCGCTTGTTGACGTCGAAGGTGACGTCGACGGTGTTGTCCGGCGCCAGTTCGACGCTCTTCACCGTACCCACCGGAATGCCGGAGATCCGCACGTCCTCGCCGCCCTTGAGCCGGGAGGCGTTGGTGAATTTGGCGTGGTAGGTGTTGTTCGCGGCGAACCGGAACTCACCGAAGATCACCACCAGGCCGGCCGAGACCAGCAGCATGGCGACCGTGAAGATGCTGACCTTGATCAGCGTGCCGCGTTCGTTCATTGGTACTCGTCCCGCTCGGCGAAGGCACCGTTGAAGAGGAACTGCGCCACCGACGGCGAGTCCCACTGCAGTTCGGTGTTCGGCTGGAAGGGAATGTAGGCGTTGTCGGTGACCAGGAACGGCGAACGGTACCAGGACCCGCCCCACTGCTTACTCGGGATGTCGGGCAGGCCGCGGCAGTTCGGGCCACCGGTCGCGTTGGCCACCGGCAGACTCTCCGGGAAAGTGTAGGCCGGCGCCCCCGGGATGAAGTTGGAGTGCACGAACAGCGCCGGGTTGGTGCCACCGATCGACGGACCGAACCGCTTGAAGGCCAGCGCCAGCCCTTTGAACAGGCAGCCGAACTCCGGCGAGTAGTCCCCCAGCAGGCTCAGCAGCGCCCGGAAGCGGGTGACCGCGGCGATGAAGTCGTCGGCGGCCGGCGCCAGGGCGTCGTAGCCGTTGCGCGCCAGACCGGTGGTCGCCAGCAGCGCCTTGTTCAGGTTCTCCCGCTGATCGACCAGGGTCTTGCTGATCGTGGGGACGTTGTCGAAGATCGTCGCCAGGTCCGGCGCCGCGTCGCCGTAGATGTTGCCGACGACCGCGGTCTTGGCGAACGTGGACTGCAGCTCCGGCAGCTTCGGGTTCATCTTCGCCAGCAGCGTGTTCAACCCGGCCACCGCCCCGCCCAGGTTGTCACCGTTGCCCCGCAGCCCCTCGGCCAGCGCGGTGATCGTGCCGTTGAGCTGGATCGGGTCCAGCTTGTCCAGCAGATCGGTGAGCTTCTGGAACAGCGTGTTGACTTCCAGCTGCACCGCTGAGGCCGCCACGTGGTCGCCGGCGCGCAGCCGCTTGGCCTCCGGCTCCGGCGGCGGCACGAACTCGACCGACTTCGCTCCGAAGATGGTGTTGCTGGCAATGTGCACGGCGACGTTGGCCGGGATGTGGCGCAGTTCGTCGGTGTCCAGCGCCAGCGTGAGGCGGGCCTGCTCACCGTGATAGTCGATCTTCTTGACCTTGCCGACCTGGACACCACGGAATTTGACCTTGGCGTCCTGCTCCATCACCAGGCCGGCACGGGGCGAGGTGACCGTGACCTTCGCCGTCGACGAGAACGCCTGGGTGTAGGCGAGGTAGGTGAAAGCGGTGAAACCCAGCAGGATCGCCGACAGCACTGCCGCGGCAATCCGCACCTGGGTACGCCTCGATCCGGTGTTCACGTTCAATCCCCCCCGCTACCCCGAGAGGTTGAAGTTACCGGACCCGCCGTAGACGGCGAGTGAAATGAACAGGGTGATGATGACGACGACGACCAGTGACGTCCGAACCGCTTGGCCCACCGCGATACCCACGCCGACCGAGCCGCCCGCGGCGTTGTAGCCGTGGAAGGTGTGCACCAGCATCACCGCGATCGACATGATGATCGCCTGCAGGAACGACCACAGCAGGTCGGTGGGGATCAGGAACGTGTCGAAGTAGTGGTCGTAGAGGCCCGGTGACTGCGAGTTGATGAACACCGTGGTGGACCGGGCCGCGAAGAACGCCGCCAGCACCGACAGTGAGTACAGCGGGATGATCGCGATCAGCCCGGCCACCAGCCGGGTGGACACCAGGTAGGACACCGAGTGCACCGCCATGCACTCGACGGCGTCGATCTCTTCGGAGACCCGCATGGCGCCCAGCGTCGCCGTCGTGCCCGCTCCGATGGTGGCGGCCAGCGCGATCCCGGCCACGACCGGCGCGATGATGCGCACGTTGAGGAACGCCGACAGGAAGCCGGTCAGCGCCTCGATGCCGATGTTGCCCAGCGACGAGTAGCCCTGCACCGCGATGACGCCGCCGGAGGCCAGCGTCAGGAAGGTGGCGACGCCCACGGTGCCGCCGATGATCGCCAGCGCACCGGTGCCCATGGTGATCTCGGCGATCAGCCGGATCGTCTCCTTGCGGTACTTGGTGAGCGCGTTGGGGATGTAGCGGATCGAGTCGGCGTAGAACAGCGCCTGCTCACCGAAGTCGTCGAACGCCCGCGGCGCCCAGGTGAACATCCGGCGGAACTTCAGCGTCGCGTCGTAGCTCATTTCACCAGCACCCGGACGCTGATCGCGGTCATCACCACGTTGATGACGAACAGACAGATGAAGGCGTAGACGACGGTCTCGTTCACCGCGTTGCCGACGCCCTGCGGTCCACCCTTGGCGGTCAGTCCCCGGTAGCAGCCGATCAGTCCGGCGGCGGTGCCGAACAGCAGCGCCTTGATCTCGGCCATCACCAGCTCACCGAGCCCGGTCAGCACGGTCAGGCCGTTGACGAACGCGCCCGGGTTGACGCCCTGCAGGAACACCGAGAAGACGTAGCCCCCCACCAGGCCGATAGCGCAGACCAGTCCGTTGAGCAGCAGCGCGACGAACGTCGACGCCAGCGCGCGGGGTACCACCAGCCGGTGGATGGGGTTGATGCCGAGCACCCGCATCGCGTCGATCTCCTCGCGGATGGTGCGCGCGCCCAGGTCGGCGCAGATGGCGGTGGCGCCGGCGCCGGCGACCACCAGCACGGTGACCACCGGGCCCAGCTGGGTGATGGTGCCGAACGCGGTGCCCGCACCGGACAGGTCGGCGGCGCCGATCTCGCGCAGCAGGATGTTCAGCGTGAACGCCACCAGCACGGTGAACGGGATCGCCACCAGCAGGGTCGGGATCAGCGAGACCCGGGCGATCATCCAGGTCTGGTCGAGGAACTCGCGGTACTGGAACGGCCGGCGGAACATCTCCCGGAAGGTCTCGATCGACATGTCGACGAAGCCGCCGACCGCCCGAGCCGGAATCGTCAGCTGCTCAAGCAACCTCGACCCCCCTTCTCGACTGGACGCTCGCGACGCCGACTGTCGCGCAGATACTACTGTGACTATCGGTGCAGGCGATGTGATATGCGGAACTACCTGGCCCGGGTGTGAGCCGACCCATGCTAACTAGAACGTGTTCCCACTGTCAAAGCATCGGTTTAATGGATGAATATCCCTCATTTACCGAGGTCATGACCGTTGCAGGCCCCGTTGCCCGGTGGTCCGCCCGCAGTGAACGTTGAAACGTGTTCTAGTCGGCGTCCATCAGTTCGGAGGCCGAGAAGGTCCGCTTCGGGTCCCGGTCGGCGAAGTAGCCGGCGAGGGTGTCGCTGAGCCCCGCCGGGTCCCATGCCTGCCCGTCGGCAGCAAACCGGTGCTCGACCGTCGGCGCCGCCATCAGCGTCACCTCCGGGCCGTACACCACGAAGACCTGGCCGCTGACCTTCGCCGACGCCGGCGAGGACAGGAACCGCACCAGGGTCACCACGTGCTCCGGCGAGAGCGGGTCGACCTCCCCCGCGCCGACCTTCGCCTCACCGAACACGTCGGCGGTCATCGCGGTGCGCGCCCGCGGGCAGATCGCGTTGGCGGTGACGCCGTACCGGCTCAGCGCGCGGCTGGCGGTCAGCGTCAGCGCGGTGATGCCGGCCTTGGCCGCGCCGTAGTTGGCCTGACCGACCGGACCCATCAGGCCGGCCTCCGAGGAGGTGTTGACGATGCGGCCGTAGACGGTCCCGCCCTCGGCCTCCTTCGCCTTGCCCCGCCAGTAGGCGGCGGCGTTGCGGGTCAGCAGGAAGTGACCGCGCAGGTGCACGGCGATGACCGCGTCGAAGTCCTCGTCGGCCATGTTGAACAGCATCTTGTCGCGGGTGATGCCGGCGTTGTTGACCACGACGCTCAGACCGCCGAGTCCGTCGGCGGTGCTGACGAGTTCGTCAGCGGTGGACCGCGCACTGATGTCGCCGGCCACCGCCACCGCCTTGCCGCCGGCCGCGGTGATCTCGTCGATCACATCGGAGGACGCCAGTGCGGGTGCGATGTCGTTGACGACCACCGTCGCCCCGGAGCGGGCCAGTCCGATCGCCTCGGACCGGCCCAGCCCCGCGGCCGCACCGGTGACCACCGCCACCTTTCCGGACAGATCGGTCGCGTTGTCGTTCGCAGTCACTTTATGAATACCTCTAGTCGTCGGTGGTCAGCGGGCGGCCGGACAGGCTAGTCCTCGACGCGGCGCAGCGCGGCGCGCGGGCACTCGGCGATCGCCTGCATGGCGCGCGCCTCGTGGTCGGCCGGGATCGGCGCGACCTTGACGTTGCACTGCTCATCGTCGTTCAGCTCGAACATAGCGGGGTCGATACCAACGCAGATCGCGTTGCCCTCGCAGCGGTCCAGGTCTACTTCAACTCGCATCACGCTCTCCTTGGTCAAGATCCGTTACTGCCACCATAGGGCCTAACAGCGCACGCCCACGATGCGATAGGGCCACTGGACCCTAACGACTAGAACGTGTTACAACGGGCTGTCGACGAAAATCGTATCGTGACCCCGATCACCAGCATAAGGACGGCCCGTGCAGATCAGCTACACCCCTGAGCAAGAGGAGTTGCGCCGCGAACTGCGGTCGTATTTCACCACGCTGATGACGCCGGAGCGCCGGGAGGCGTTGAGCTCCAACCAGGGTGAGTACGGCACCGGCAACGTCTACCGGGAGACGGTCACCCAGATGGGCGCCGACGGCTGGCTGGCGCTGGGCTGGCCGACCCAGTACGGCGGCCAGGCCCGCTCGGCGATGGATCAGCTGATCTTCACCGACGAGGCCGCCATCGCCGGCGCCCCGGTGCCGTTCCTGACCGTCAACAGCGTCGCGCCGACGATCATGGCGTTCGGCACCGAGGAGCAGAAGAAGTTCTTCCTGCCCCGCATCGCCGCCGGCGAACTGCATTTCGCGATCGGCTACTCCGAGCCGGGCGCCGGCACCGACCTCGCGTCGCTGCGCACCACCGCGGTGCGGGACGGCGACGACTACGTCATCAACGGCCAGAAGATGTGGACGTCGCTGATCGCCTACGCCGACTACGTCTGGCTGGCGGCGCGCACCAACCCCGAGGCCAAGAAGCACCGCGGCATCTCGATGCTGATCGTCCCGACCACGGCCGAGGGCTTCTCCTGGACGCCGGTGCACACCATGGCCGGCCCGGACACCAGCGCCACCTACTACCAGGACGTGCGGGTGCCGGCGACCAGCTTGGTCGGCGAGGAGAACGCCGGCTGGAAGCTGGTGACCAACCAGCTCAACCACGAGCGGGTGGCACTGGTGTCGGCGCAGCCGATCTTCCTGGCGCTCGACCAGGTGCGCGAGTGGGCCCAGAACACCAAGGATGTGCACGGCGCCCGGCTGATCGACTCGCAGTGGGTGCAGCTGAATCTGGCGCGGGTGCACGCCAAGGCCGAGGTGCTCAAGCTCTACAACTGGGAACTCGCCTCCGCGACGCACGCGGCGCCCTCCCCCGCGGATGCTTCGGCGGCGAAGGTGTTCGGCACCGAACTGGCCACCGAGGCCTACCGGCTGCTGATGGAGGTGCTGGGCACCGCGGCCACCGTGCGGCAGGACTCGCCGGGTGCGGTGCTGCGCGGCCGGGTGGAGCGGATGCACCGCGCGGCACTGATCCTGACCTTCGGCGGCGGCACCAACGAGGTGCAGCGCGACATCATCGGCATGACCGCGCTCGGCCTGCCCCGCAACCGCTGATCCCCTCAGACTTCAAGCACCCCAAGGACTCTCTCATGGACTTCACCACCACCGAAGCCGCGCAGGATCTCTCCGGCCTGGTCGACACCATCGTCGACGCGATCTGCACCCCGGAGCGCCAGCGCGAGCTGGACAAGCTCGACCAACGCTTCGACCGCGACCTGTGGCGCAAGCTGATCGACGCCGACGTCCTCGCCGCCGCGGCGCCCGAGGCGCTGGGCGGCCATGGCCTCGGCACGCTGGAGCAGGCGGCGATCCTCACCGCGCTGGGCCGGCAGCTGGCGGCCGTGCCCTACCTGGAGTCCGCGGTGCTGGCCGCCGGCGCGCTGGCGAAGTTCGGTTCGGCCGAACTGCAGCAGGCCTGGGGCGCACCGGCGGTCGCCGGCGACAAGATCATCGCGGTCGCGCTGGCCGGCGTGATGGGTGAGGGTCCGGTGCAGTTCTCCGGCGGGGCACTCACCGGCACCCGCACCCAGGTGGCCTTCGCCCCGGTCGCCGACGCCTTCCTGGTGCCGGCCGAAACCGATTCCGGCACGGCGGTTTTCCTGGTCGCAGCGGACGCCCCCGGGGTGACGGTGACCCCGGAGCAGACCACCGGCCTGGGCAGCACCGCCCTGGTGGAGTTCACCGGCGTCGCCGTCGACGACGCGGCGCGGCTCGGCGGCGACGGTGCCGGCGTGCTGCACTACCTGACCACGCTGGCGGCGCTGGGCCGCAGCTCCTACCAGCTCGGCGTGCTCGACCGCGGCCTGCGGCTCACCGCCGAATACGCCCGGGAGCGTGAACAGTTCGACAAGCCGATCGGCAGCTTCCAGGCGGTGTCGCAGCGGCTGGCCGACGGCTACATCGACGTGAAGGCGTTGCAGCTCACCGTGACTCAGGCCGCCTGGCGGTTCGGCGAAGGCCTGCCCGCCGCCACCGACGTGGCCAGCGCGGCGTTCTGGGCGGCCGACGCCGGACATCGGGTGGCGCACAGCATCGTGCACATCCACGGCGGGGTGGGCATCGACATCGACCACCCGATCCACCGGTACTTCCTGTCCGCCAAGCAGACCGAGTTCGACCTCGGCGGCGCCACCGGGCAGTTGCTGGCGATCGGCCGCGAACTCGCCGACACCCCGGTCTAGCCGGCGGAGGCCTGTTCGGTCGACCGCGCTGCGTAGCTCGGCGCATCCGGCTTGCTGCGGTAGCGCTGGTCGGGGTCGAGCACGCAGTGCGTCTTGCTGAACACGGTGACCATGCACTTGTTGCAGTGGTTGCACTTGCTGGCCACGCTGTGGTCGTCCTGCATCCGCTTGAGCAGGTCGTTCTCCCGCAGCAGCGCCCGGCCCATCGCCAGGTAGTCGAAGCCCTCACGCAGCCCGGTGACCAGGTGGTCGTAGTTGGTCAGCCCGCCGAGCAGGATCAGCTTGGTGTTGCGCATGATCGGGACGAACTGCTTGGCCGACTCCAGCATGTACATGTCCTGGTAGGGGTATTCGCCCATCATCTTTTTGCCGAACAGTTTGATCCCGAGTTTCATCGGCTGCGGCATCACCGCGGCGAACTCGGACAGCGGGATGTCACCGCGGAACAGGAACATCTGCTTGGCCACCGACGAACCCTGGGTCAGTTCGATGGCATCGAGGTTCGCGTCCTGGTCGAGTAACTGTGCGGTGCGCAGCGATTCGGTGAGCCAGATGCTGCCCTTGATGCCGTCGTCCATGCTGATCTTGGCGATGACGGCGATCTTCTTCCCGACGACCTCGCGGACGCGCTGGGCGATCTCCCGGACGAACCGGCTGCGCTTGTCGATGCTGCCGCCGTAGTCGTCGGTGCGTTTGTTCATCCACGGGCTCAGGAACGAGCTCGGCAGGTACAGGTGCCCGAAATGCAGTTCGACGGCGTCGAATCCGGAGCGGACCGCGACGTCGGCCGCGTCGCCGAACTGGTCGATGACCCGGTTGATCTCGCCGCGGCTGATCTCCCGGCAGTACTGCAGGTTGGAGATGTTGAAGAATCGGCTCGGGGTCATCGACGTCCGGCCGGTGAGCTGCTTGGTGGCGACGGCACCGGCGTGCCCGAGCTGTGCGGAGACCGCGGCGCCGCCGGCGTGCATGGTCTCGGTGAACTTGGTCAGGCCCGGTATCGCCTTGTCGCTCATCAGGATCTGCCCCGGCGCGCTGGCCCCCTCCGGCGCCACGCAGCAGTAGGCCAGCGTGGTCATGCCGACCCCGCCGTCGACGTAGCGGCGATGGAAGTCGATCAGGTCGTCGGTGACCAGCCCCTTGGGCGAGCGACCCTCGGAGGTGGCCGCTTTGATGACCCGGTTGCGCAGTGTGACCGGCCCCAGTGTGGTCGGGGCGAACGGGTCGAGGGTGTCAGCGGTAACCATGTCGGCGAGTCTGCGCGTCGGGTGAACGTCGCGGCAATCACCGGTTCCGGTCAGTGAGATGCCCGCTCATTTGTTGT
This sequence comes from Mycolicibacter acidiphilus, assembly GCF_018455725.1. Taxonomy (GTDB): domain Bacteria; phylum Actinomycetota; class Actinomycetes; order Mycobacteriales; family Mycobacteriaceae; genus Mycobacterium; species Mycobacterium acidiphilum. The sequence continues at coordinate 40,242 of NZ_JAHCLR010000023.1, read as the reverse complement.
GCGGGACACCGCTGATCAGCCCACCGTCGACGACGAACTCCGCGCCGGTGGCGTACGACGAGTCGTCGGAGGCCAGGAACACGACGAACTTCGACAGCTCCTCGGGCTCGCCGGGCCGGCCCAGCGGGATCGGCAGCAGATCCTCGGGGATGCCCTCGATCATCGGGGTGCGCACCATGCCGGGGTGAATCGAGTTGACCCGCACGTTGAACGGCGCCAGTTCCTGGGCGGCGGACTTGGTCAGGCCGCGCACCCCGAACTTCGACGCCACGTAACCGTGCGACATGGCGCTGCCGCGCAGCCCCTCGATCGAGGAGATGTTGATGATCGAACCCCGGCGCTGCTTGACCATCGGAGTGGCGGCGGCCTGGATGCCGAGAAACGTTCCGGTCAGGTTGATCTCGATGATCTGATGCCACGCCGTCAGCTCGTATTTGTGCAGCGGTCCGCCGTTGACGATCCCGGCGTTGTTGACCAGGACGTCGAGCGCGCCGAACTGCGTCACGGCGGTCGAGACCGCGTCGCGCCACTGCTCCGGTTGGGTGACGTCGAGGTGGACGAACCGCGCCGCGTCGCCGAGTTCGGCGGCCAGCGCCGCCCCGGCGTCGTCGAGGATGTCCCCGAGCACCACCGCGGCGCCCTCGGCGACGAGTTCCCGGGCGTGCGCCGCACCCATTCCGCGCGCGCCGCCGCTGATGATCGCCACCCGACCGGTCAGTCGTCCCATGCTCAACTCCTCCGCGTCTCGGTCCGACCACCAAGCTGCCACACCGGGTCGGCGCAGGTGACCCCGTCGGCCGCCAATTCCCGCTTGAGCACCTTGAACGTCGCGGTGCGCGGCAGGCTGACGGCGACGCGCACATACGCCGGCCACTGCTTGCGGCCCAGATCCGGTTGCGCCGCCAGGAACGCCTGGAACTCCGCCGGGTCGAACGCCTCCCCCGGGGCCAGGACCAGCGCTGCCATCACCTGATCGCCGACCGCGGGGTCCGGTACCCCGTACACCGCCGCCTCGGTGACCGCGGGGTGCCGCAGCAGCACCCGCTCGATCGGTGCGGTGCCGAGGTTCTCGCCGTCCACCCGCAGCCAGTCGCCGACCCGGCCGGCGAAGTACACGTAGCCTTCGGCGTCTCGGTAAGCCAGATCACCGGTGCGGTACACGCCGTCGACCATGCGTTCGGCCTCCGCGCCGGGATTGTTGTAGTAGCCCTCGAAACCGCCTGCGCCGTCGGCGTTCACCAGTTCACCGGCGTGCCCGGGCGGGCAGCTCTCCCCGGTGTCGACGTCGACGATGTCGACCCCGGCGGGCAGCGGCCCCAGCGCCCCGGCGGGAGTGTCGGGGGTGCGGGTGATCGACACCCCGCCCTCGGTCGACCCGTAGCCGTCGGCGACCACGCAGCCGAACCGGCGCGCGAACCGTTCGATGTCACCGGCGCCGCCCTCGTTGCCGTAGACGGCCCGCAGCGGGTTGTCGGCGTCGTCGTGGCTCTCCGCGGTGGCCAGCACATAGGAGAGCGGTTTCCCCACGTAGTTGGCGTAGGTGGCGCCGTACCGGCGGACGTCCGACAGGAACTGCGACGCGGAGAACTTGCGCCGCAACGCGATCGACCCGCGGCAGGCGGCGGCGACCGCCCAGCCGACCAGGATCGCGTTGGAGTGGAACAGCGGCATCGACACGTAGCAGACGTCGTCGGAGGTCATCGCGAACTGGTCGACGATCAGCCCGCCGGCGAACGCCACCTTGCCGTGGCTGCACCGGACTGCCTTCGGGTCGCCGCTGGTGCCGGAGGTGAAGATCAGCATGAACAGGTCGCCCGGCGCCGCCGTGGCGAAGCCGACCGGGGCCTCCGAGTGCCCGGCGATCTCGGCGGCCCAGTCCGGCGAGTCGACGTTGATGTGCGGGATGTCGCCCAGTGTGGCAGCGGATTTCGCGTCGGCGAGCACCAGCTGGCAGTCCGCATGCTCGATGTCACGGGCCAGCGCCGCACCGCGGCGCACCGAGTTCAGCCCCACCGGCACGATGCCCGACATCCCGGCCGCCGCCAGCAGCGCGGAGAAGAACGGGGTGTTCTCCAGCAGCACGCCGACGTGCGGCGGCCGGGCCGGGTCCAGGCGTTCCCGCAGCACCGCCGCGATCGCGGCGGCGTGCCGGATGTGGTCCCGCCAACTGGTGAAGGTGCCCTCGAAATGGATGCCGCGATCCTCGATCTCGGCCAGCGGCGCGAGCAGTCTTGTCACGGTGGGCAGTTCGTCGGTCATAACCGGGCTCAACGGGATTCCTCCTCGGGATCGATTGCGGCGCTGCGGAGCCGGATCGCGGTGACGGCCTCCAGCGCACCGGTGAGAATCAGCACCGGGCCGGCGATCATGCTCAGCCCGGCCGGCGAGTCGGGCCGGACGCCGAGGATCAGGTCACCGGAGAGCAGCACCGCCAGGCCGGCCAGCCCCTGCAGCCCGCGCACCGGCATCGCCTTGTTCATCAGGGTGGCGTTCTGCCAGGTCAGGCCGCGGATGATCATCGCCAAGCCGGCCCAGAGCGCGACCAGAGCCGGTGTTCCGAGGTGCTTGTTCAGGCAGAGCGTGCCGAAGATGACGTAGCCGTCCGCGGCGAGCAGTGCCAGCACCCGACTGCTGCCCAGGTGGGTGGCGAAGGGCACCGGTAGCTGGCCGATCCCGGACAGGATCAGGTATCCGCCGAGGATCGCCGGGGCGAGGCCGGTGTCGCGCAGCGCGAGCAGCGCGAAACCGGCTGCCAGTGCGGCGATCCCGGTGCTGAGCAGCGCGGGCCACGCGTATCTGGCTAGGTGGTGGGCGCCGTGCGGGGCCGGCGGGGCTTCGGGTGACAACAACTCGGTCATCTGTACGTTCTCCGTACGTTAATACGCATATCGTTCAGTATGAGGCGGCTCACAGTCAAAGTCAATGCGAGTCTGGCACATCGAAAGCCCGGCACCGGTATGCCCGATCAGCTATAGCCGGCAACGAGATTGGCATTCGACTCCTGCTCCCGCGGGCCAGATGATGACTGGGATGGCGACCGAGGGGAGAAGACCGTGAACTTTGCGGCGTTGCCGCCGGAGGTGACCTCCGGCTGGATGTACTCCGGGCCGGGTTCGGCGCCGATGCTGACCGCGGCGTCCGCCTGGGACCAGCTTGCCGGTGAGATGGACTCGGCCGCAGCGAACTACCAGGCGGTGATCACCCAGCTCGCGACCGACCCGTGGCGCGGACCGGCCGCCACCGCCATGACGGCCGCGGCAGCCCCGTACGCCCAGTGGATGGCAGGGATCGGCGAGCAGGCGCGGGCCGCGGCAACGCAGGCGCGCGCGGCGGCCATGGCCTTCCAGACCGCGCACGCCGCGACGGTGCCGCCCCCGGTGATCGCCGCCAACCGGGCGAACCTGCAGGCGCTGGTCGCCACCAACATCGTCGGGCAGAACACCCCGGCGATCACCGCCAACCAGGCCGCCTACGGCGAGATGTGGGCGCAGAACGCGGGCGCGATGAACGCCTACTCGGCCGGATCCGCCGCGGCGTCGACCCTCACGCCGTTCGCCGAGCCGCCGCAGAACACCGACCAGGCCGGCCAGTCCCGGCAGTCCGCCGCGGTCGCGCAGTCCGCGGCGAACGCGGCCGGCACCCAGACCGACCCGCTGGTCGGCATGCTGGAGAACCTCAACAACTTCCTGACGACGAACCCCGTCTATCAGGCGATGGGCTTCCCGCTGACGAACATCGGCGGCGCGATCTCCAGTTTCGGCGCCCCGATGTTCATGGGCATCTCGCCGATCTTCTACCTCACCTCGGTGATCTACTCCTGGTTCCCGGCGATCGCCGGCGGCACCCCGCTGGCGTTCACGATCTCCGACGTGGCGCCCACCGGGGCCGGCGCCGTCACCGGCGCCACCCTGGCCGCCTCGGCCGCCCCGGCGAGCGCCGCACCCGGCGTCTCGGCCGGCCTGGGCCGGGCGGCGAGCGTCGGCGGGCTGTCGGTGCCGCAGACCTGGAGCTCCTCGGGTGTGCAGCTGGCATCGCACGCGGCGCCGCTGCCGGCCGGGGCGGGCGGCTTCGGCGGCATCCCGCCGATCGCCAGCGTCGTCAACGCCCCGCGCAGCGGCACCGACCCGCGGAACGCGTTGCGCAGCAAGCTCGTCGCCGATCTGGGCGGTGACTCCAAGGCCGGCGCCGAGCGCGCCAAGGGCGCGCCGGACCTGGTCAACCCGCTCACCGACAAGGAGCGCGCGGAGCTGGAGGGCCTGCGCGCCGAACTCACCGAACTCGTCATGGAGCAGGACGCCGTGACGCACCTGATGAACCAGGCCTTCCGGGCGTGACCGGCGTCAGCTTCGCGGCACTGCCGCCGGAGGTGACCTCCGGGTGGCTGTACACCGGACCGGGCGCGGAGTCGATGCTCTCGGCTGCCACCGCCTGGGACCGGCTCGCCGGCGAACTCTCCTCGGCCGCAGCCGATTACCGGTCGGTGATCACGGCCCTGACCGCCGACCCGTGGCACGGTCCGGCGGCGACGGCGATGAGCGCCGCGGCCGCCCCCTACACCGAATGGATGACGGTCACGGCCGAGCAGGCCCGCCAGGCGGCCACCGGCGCGCGGGCAGCGGCCGCGGCCTACCAGGCGGCGCACGCCGCGGTCGTCCCGCCGCCGGTGATCACCGCCAACCGCTCGACCCTGCAGCACCTGCTGGCCACCAACGTGATCGGGCAGAACTCCGCGGCGATCGCCGCCAACCAGGCCCAGTACGGCGAGATGTGGGCGCAGAACGCCAGCACGATGGACGGCTACACCCACGCCGCCGCTTCCGCCGCATCGCTGGCGCCGTTCACCCAGCCGGCGCAGAGCACCGACCAGGCCGGGCAGTCGAACCAGGCTGCCGCCGTCGCGCAGGCGACGACGCAGTCCGGGGCCACCCAGAGCGACTGGCTGGTCGACTTCCTGAAGCAGATCAACGGTTTCCTGAACATCAATCCGGCGGCCGGGCCACTCGGCAATCCCGCCTGGACCAGCGCGTACATGCCGATTCTCGAGGTCGGAAAGCTGGTGGCCGCCGGCGGTGCGCCGGGCTACATGGCGATCGCCACCCCGATGCAGATGCTCGGCCCGGTCTGGCACTCGTTCTTCCCGCACATCTTCGGCGGCGCCGCGGCGGCTGCGACCATGGGCGAGGTGTCCGGGCCCGGCCTGGGCCAAACGCTGGTCAAAGCGGCCACCCCCACCGCGGGCCTCTCGGCCGGCCTCGGCCGCGCCGCGACGGTCGGCGGGCTGTCGGTGCCGCAGACCTGGGCCACCCCGATCCAGCTGGCGTCGGCGTCGGCACCGCTGCCGGGCACCGCGCTGGCCGCGGCCCCGGCGGCCGGCATGGGCGGCATGGGCGGGGTGCCGATGGTGCCGGCCCTGCTCGACAAACCGGGCAACCACACCGGCCCCAAGGGTCCCGGCGCGAAGATCGTCGGCCGGCTCGGCGCCGGCGCCGGCGCGACCCGCCGGCGCGGATCCGGCATCGCGAGCCCGCTCAGCGACCGCGAACGCACCGAACTCGACAAACTCCGCGCGATCGTCGCCGATCTGACGAACCAGCGCGACAACGCCGCCAATTCGATCAAGGAGGCCATCCGGTCATGACGATGGATTTCGCGACCCTGCCGCCCGAGGTGACCTCGACCTGGATGTACACCGGCCCGGGCTCCGGCCCGATGCTGTCGGCGGCGGCCGCCTGGGACGGGCTGGCCGCCGAACTGAGCACCGCCGCGGCCGGCTACCGCACGGTGCTCACCGACCTCACCGACCATCAGTGGCACGGTCCGGCGTCGGCGTCGATGAACGCCTCGGCCACCCCGTACGCCGCGTGGATGACCACCACCGCCGAGCAGGCGCAGCAGGCCGCCAACCAGGCCCGCGCCGCGGCGGCCGCCTACGAGGCGGCGCACGCGATGACGGTTCCCCCGCCGGTGATCGCCGCCAACCGCAGTCTGCTGGCGTCACTGGTCGCCACCAACATCCTCGGCCAGAACACCCCGGCGATCGCGGCCACCCAGGCGCACTACTTCGAGATGTGGGCGCAGGACGCCACCGCCATGTACAGCTACGCGGGCAGCGCGGCCGCCGCCAGCACGCTGACCCCGTTCAGCCAGCCGGCGCAGACCACCAACGCCGCCGGTCAGGGCAACCAGGCCGCGGCCGTCGGCCAGGCCGCCGCGCAGAACGGCGCCACCCACGTCACCGACGCCCTGCAGGCACTCTCCGGCAGCGCCGCGCAGGCGCCGCTGGATCCGTTCTCGCAGGGGATCGTCGACTTCTTCACGACACCGCTGATGACCCAGGTGACGAACCTGCTCACGAACCTGGGTCCGATCGAGGCGATGTCCAGCGGCATGTCGGTCTGGGGCGACGCCGGCGCGTTCGGCATCATCCCGCTGGTCAGTTCCTGGATCACCCAGTTCCAGTCGGCGCTGGGCACCGGGGCGGCGGCCGCCGCGGCCTCGGTGATCTCGGACGTCTCCGGCGAGGGCATGGGGGCGACGCTGGCCAGTGCCCCCAGCGCCGGCGGATTCGGCGGCGGCGGTGTGTCGGCGGGCCTGGGCCGTGCCACCAGCATCGGCGGGCTCTCGGTGCCCGGCACCTGGGACACCCCGAAGATCAAGCTGGCCTCGATGGCCACCCCGCTGCTGGAGACCCCGGCGGGGACCGGCGGCATGGTCGGCGGCGTCCCGCCGATCGGCAGCATGGTCAACGCCCCGAAGGGCGGTGCCCCCGCACTCAAGGAGGGGCCGCGTAGCAACCTGGTGCCGGGCCTCACCGGCGCACCCGGCAGCGCCGAGCGGAGCGCGGCCGGCCGGTGGGCCGAGTTCGACGCGAACAACCCCGCCGACGGTCCGCTCAGCGAGCGCGACGAACTCGAGGGACTGCGCAAGGCCGTCGGCGACCTCGGCAAGCAGCGCGACATCCTGCGCGAGCAGGCGGCGATCCTGCTGAACAAGGCGATGCAGCGATAGTCGACAGACGCAGAGATCGCGGCTACCGTATATATAGCCTTACTAATGAGCGGCGTTGATGTCCGGATGCGGAGGCCGATTCTGATGTCCCCATCGGTTCGACAGTTCCTCACCACGGCTGGCACCGGTTCAGCGATGACGATCGCACTGCTCACCGCACCGTCGGCCGCCGCCCAGCCCGGCGGGGTGATGCCCTCTAACTGCCTGCCCGGCACCTACGGCCAGTTGGTCTACTGCGACGAGGACGTCAACCCCGACGGCAGCTGGGTCCGCTGCAGCCGGCCCACACCCGAGCCGATGACCGTGTTCGGCGGCATGGCCGGGTCCACCACGTCGGGTCCGGCGAGCTGCCAGCTGGTGAAGCCGAATGCGCTGCCGGCCGGATCGCCGCCGTACCACATCGGTTACGGCGGCGAGGCGACCGGACGGGTATAGAACCGCCACCGGCCGGGTATAGAGCCCGAACCGTCAGCCGATTTTGGCGAGGGTGAAGGTGGTGGTGCGGGAGGTTCCGCCGCAGGGAGTGCCCTGAGGCTGCAGTTCGCCCTGGAGGGTGCGGGGGTCGACGCGGAATTCGACGGTGGCGCCCATCAGCTTGTGGTTGTCGCAGAGGATGCCGGCGTCGTCGTAGCGCTGGAAGACCCACTTGCCGCCGGACAGGTGGGCGTTGGTGTCGGTGAGGCCGGATGCGGTGACGATGTGCGCGCAGCCGTCGCCACACGGGGTGACCGTCCAGGTGGTGGAGAACGGGGTGCCGTTGGAGCCGCCGTTGTAGGCGTAGGCGTAGGTGCCGGTGAAGTCCGGCGAGGCGGCGACCTCGGCACCGGCCAGGGCGGCCGCGGCGACGGCGGCGCCGCCGGCGAGGGCGAAGGTTGCTGCGGCGATGGCCTGGCTCTTCATCATGCTGTTCCTCACCGGAATGTCGAGATGTTCACTATGCGTACGTCCGTTCGTATTACGTACATCATTGAGTATGTGACGCGTCACACGTCCTGTCAAGACGTGGTCGGCGTCACGTCGCACCTCAGCCGACCTTGGCCAGGCTGAACCGACTGGGCATCGGCGTTCCCCCGCACGGCGTCCCTTCGGGCTGGAACTGGCCCACCAGGGTGTCCGGATTGACGGTGTAGCGCAGCGTGGCGGGGCGCTTCGTCCGCGTCATCACATACTGGTTGCCCGGGCATTCGACCCCGGGATCGGCGTACCGGAAGAACACCCAGTACGGGCCTTCCCGATGCGCGTCGGTGTCGGTGGCGCCGGTCGGCGTCGTGATGTGCCGGCAGTCCTCGCCGCACGGGGTGACGGTCCACGTCGTGGCGAAACCCTGGGTGTAGCCCTGGGCAGGTGCGGTGAACGCGTACGTTCCGCTGAAGTCATCGGCGCGAGCGATCGGCGCCGACACGACCATGGCCACGCCCAGGGCGGCGGCACCGGCAAGGAATCCGACCGGCTTCATCAGTGGCCTCCGCCGTGCGCCGCACCGCCGCCACCGCCGGTCGACGGCAGCGCGCTCAGCCCATCGGTGATCGGCGGCGGGTCGCCGTCGATGGTCTTCGTCAGCGAGAACGGCGCCGGCGGCGCAGTTCCGCCGCACGGGGTGCCCACCGGCTGGTACTGCCCGATCAGCGAATCCGAGTTGATCCTGAAGCGCATCGTGGCCGGAACCTTGCGGCTGACGATGGTGTAGGAGTTCGGGGGGCACTCGACGCCGGGATCGACGAACCTCTCGAACACCCAGAACGGTCCCTCGAGGTGTGCCTCGGTGTCGGTGGCGCCGTTGGCGCTGACGATGCGCCGGCAGTCGTCGCCGCACGGGGTGACCGTCCACAGCGAGGTGAACGCACCGGCGGTCGCCCCGACACCCGGGCGGTAGGCGTAGCTGCCGATGAAGTCATCGGCGGCGGCGACGGGCGCGCAGGCGACGGCGGCGCCGCCGATGGCCAGTGCGCCGGTGAGGAACATCCGGGTTTTCATGCTGGTATCCCCGTGGTCAGTGGTTTCGGGACTGTCCGGGAAGGCATGGCGGTGTCCGGCATGCCCTCCCGGACGCTGGACGTACGGTTCCGGTCAGGCCCAGCTGGAGCCGACGGCCGAGTCGGTGGTGGCCATGGTGTTGCCGGCCGACTGCACCTTCTGACCGTGGCTGTTCGCCTGCTCGTAGATGACCGCGAAGTTGCGGCCCAACTGGCTCACGAACTCCTGACACGCGACCGAACCGGCGCCGCCCCAGAAGTCGCCGGCGGCGAGCACGTCGTGCACGATCGCCTGGTGTTCCGCCTCCAGGGAGGCAGCCTGCGCGCGGATCAGCGCACCGTGGGCGTCGACGTCACCGAACTGGTAATTGATGGACATGGCTTGATTCCCTTTACTTTTCGGACGGCTAGCTGGACAGGATCTGCTGCGAGGCAGCTTCCTGCTGCTCGTAGTGGTTGGCGTCGCGGATCAGTCCGTCACGCACGCCGTGCAGCATGTTCACGATGTTGCGGAACGCCGTCTGCATCTGACCCATCGTGTCGTAGGACGTCTTCTCCGCCAGGCCTCCCCAGCCGGCGCCGGAGATGTTCGTCGACGACGCCCACATCCGGCGGGCCTCGTCCTCAACGGTCTGCGCGTGGGTGTCGAACCGTCCCGCCATCGAACGCATCGCGTCCGGGTCGGTCATGAAACGTGCGGTCACTGCTGTGTCTCCTTCTCTTGTGGTGTTTCGATTAACCGGCCGCGGCGGCGTTGGCCGCCTCGGTCGCCGCATAGGATTCGGCGCTCGCGCTGAGCATCGCGACGAACTGCTCGTGGATGGCCGCGGCCTGCGCGCTGATCGACTGATACATCTGCGCGTGCGCCGCGAACTGCGCGGCGGTGAGCGCGGAGATCGGGTCCGCGGCGGCGGGCACCACGCCGGTGGTGGGGCTGGCTGCGGCGGCGTTCACGGCGTTGACCGAGGTGCCGATGCCCTGCAGGTTGCCGGCCGCGGCCGAGAGCACCTCCGGCTGGGTGGTCACAAATGACATGGGGTTGTCCTTTCTCGATGGTTACGTGTGGACCTGCGGTGGTCAGCAGGCTCGACTGGGGAGCGGAAGCTCGACCGGCGCCCGACTGTCGTCGACGTCGGCGGTGAGTTCCCGCAGGGTGGCGATGAGTGTCTCGGCGCCGGGGCTGGACGTGCGCCCGGCCGCCGTGGTGATGCCGATCGCGCTCTTGACCGAGTTCAGTGGCACCGGCAGTGCCCGCAGGTCCGGGTCGTCGTGGCCGACCGGTCCGGGCAGCAGCCCGACGAGGTCGGCTTCCAGCAGCAGCCGGCGCGCGGCCAGCGGGGAGGTCACCTCGATCCGGTTCGCCGGCAGCGGCAGGCTGTGCCGCGCGAACAGGTGCTCGGCCTCGCGGTGCAGGCCGGTCTCCGAGCCGGGGAGCACCCAGGGCTGCCCGGCCAGGTCGGCGAATGCGACGGCCGGCCGCACCGCCAGCGGGTGCGCGCTGCGGACGAAGACGCCGACCGTCTCGGCGTAGAGCGGGACGTGTGCCTCGGATTCCTGAACGGCGGTCCCGCGCCGGCCGACGATCAGGTCCAACCGGCCCGCACCCAACTCCACCGAGAGCGCCTCCGGGGTGTTCTCCCGGACGACGACGGTCAGTTGCGGCCGGTCGACCTTGAGCCGGGCGATCGCCCGCAGCAGCAGTTCGTTCGCCGCGCCGGGGTCGGTGCCGACGACGACGGTGCCGCGGTGCGCGTCGGCGAGTTCGGTGACGTGCTGGCCGGCCTGGGTGAGTTGCGCCAGGACGGCGCGGGCGTGCCGGGTGAAGGTCTCGCCGAAGATCGTCGGGGTGACCCCGCGCGGGCCGCGGTCGTAGAGCGGCACACCCAGAATCGACTCCAGGTCGCGCAGGGTCCGGGTGGCCACCGGCTGGGTGATGTGCAGGGCGGCGGCCGCTGCGATCACGCTGCCGTGCGTGGTCAGCACGTCCACCAGCACGAGGTGACGCAGCTTCAACCTGCCGTCCAGCAGTCGCGACCGGTCCATCAGACCTCCCGGCCGCCGACTGTGTACGTAGTACGTACGCTTGTTCGCATAGCGAGCAGTATGAAATGCTTCACACCGGATGTCAACACGCGACCGCGATCACACTTCAACGGAAGGACCCAATGGCGTGACCACCGGGGAATACGTGCAGTCACTGGCACGAGGGCTGGGAGTGATCCGCGCCTTCAGCGACGAGCACCCGCGCCAGACCGTCAGCGCCGTCGCGCAGCGCTGTGACCTGTCCCGATCCGCGGGACGGCGGTTCCTGCTCACGCTGACCGAACTGGGCTACGTCGACACCGACGGCACCTGGTACTGGCTGACCCCGCAGGTTCTCGAACTCGGCCGCAGCTATCTGTCCAGCCTCTCGCTGCCCGACCTGGCGCACCCGCACCTGACCCGACTCTCCGCGGCGCTCGACGAATCCTCGTCACTGTCGGTCCTGGACGGTCGCGAGATCGTCTACATCGCCCGGGTGCAGGTCCGCCGGATCGCCGCGATGACGATCGTCGTCGGCACCCGGTTCGCGGCCGAGCAGACCGCGATGGGGCACGTGCTGCTCGCCGACCGTCCGGCACAGCCCGGCGACTCCCCCGAGTTCGTCGCGGAACTGCAGCGGGTCCGGGCACAAGGCTTCTGCGTCATCGATCACAACCTCGACTACGGCCTGCGCTCGGTCGCCGCTCCGGTCCGCGACCGCGCCGGCAACACCCTCGCGGCGGTCAGCGTGTCGGTGCGGTTGCACACGGCCCGATTCGGCGACGAACTGGTGCCGCTGGTGCTCGAGACCGCCGAGAAGATCAGCGTCGACGTCGGGCACGCCGGGACGCAACTGTGACACCGGAAGCCGATTGACAGTTCCTGTGACGCACCCCATACTGTTCGTTATACGTCCGTCTGTTCGTATTGCGTACATGAAGGGATCGCGTCGATGAAGCTCACCTTGCTCGCCGCGGCCGCCGCCCTGGCCGGCACCGCCACCGTCGGACTGTCCACGACCGGTGACACACCCGAGGCCGGGTTCAGCGGCCGCTACGCCTACCTGGCGGCCGGCGGATCCGATGCCGGGTTCGCCACCACCTGGACCGTCACCGGTTGCGGCGCCGACTGCGTGCACATCACCACCGCGTCGGGTCTCACCGACACCGACGCCCACCGCGAGGGCGACACCTGGGTGTTCACCCGCTACGACTCCGCCGGAATCCGGTGCGACAACGCGAAGGTGCTGCCCGCGACCATCCGGTTCACCATCGACCCGGCGTCGCTGCACGGCCGGCTGGAACCGGAGGGCACACCGTGCGGCGGCGTGTCGCGGGCGAGCGGGTTCACGCTGACCAAACTTGCCTGACTAGCATGGCCCCTGATCCCGGAAGTCGGAATCGCACCTTCGGCGGCGAGGCTCAGACACGATGGCAGTGCAGCAGGACGAAACGGATTCGGCTTCGCCCTCCGGCGACTACGTCCAGTCGCTGGCCCGCGGGCTCAGCGTCATCCGCGCGTTCAGCGACGAATTCCCGCGCCAGACCATCAGCGACGTCGCCCGGCGGTGCGACCTGTCCCGGCCGGCCGCGCGCCGCTTCCTGCTGACCCTGGTCCAGCTGGGCTATGTCGCCACCGACGGCTCGGCATTCTGGTTGACACCCCAGGTCCTCGAACTCGGATCCAGCTACCTGTCCAGCCTGTCGCTGCCCGACCTGGCCCAGCCGCACCTGACCGAGCTGTCGGCGGCGATCAACGAGTCGTCGTCGGTCGCGGTGCTCGACGGCTATGACATCGTCTACGTCGCACGCGTTCAGGTGCGCCGGATCATGGCGACGACGATCGTTGTCGGCACCCGGCTGGCCGCGCCCGCCACCGCGATGGGCCGGGTGCTGCTCGCCGGTCTCCCGAAGGCCCGGCGGGACGAATGCCTGCGGACGATCCCGCTGGTGACCTACTCCAGCGGCACCCCGGCCTCCCGGGACGAACTGGCTCATGAGTTGGAGCTGGTGGCGACGCAGGGGTTCTGCATCATCGACCACCAGACCGATTTCGGGCTGCGGTCGGTCGCCGCCCCGATCCGGGACCGCAACCAGAACACCGTTGCCGCGGTGAGCGTCTCCGCCTCCTCGATGACCTACTCCGCCGACGCGGTCCGCACCGAGCTGCTGCCGCAGGTGCTGGCGGCGGCGGAGAAGATCAGCATCGACATCGCGCACACCGAGATCGGCCTCGTCAACCTGCACGCCACCAACTAGGGGCGAAATCAGGCTAAGGCGGCGGAGGTCCGCGCGGCCGCATCGGCGACCAGCGGAACCAACCGCTCGATCGGCACCGAGTTCGCCGCCCCGGCCACGCAGATCGCCGCGACCGGCCCGTCGGCGCCGCGCACCGCCGCCGCCACACTGGGCAGCTCCACCCCGACGAACTCCCGGGTCTGCGCGCCGCGGTCGATCGAGATGCCGTGCGCCCGTCGGATGTGCGCCAGCTCCCGGTGCAGGCCGGCCAGGTCCCAGCCGCCGACGGTCGAACGCTGCAGCTGCGCGCCGAAGATCGCGTCGACCTCCTCCGGCGGCAGCCAGGCCAGCATCGCCCGGCCGCCGGTGGTCAGGTAGGCCCGGTGCCGGGTGCCCACCCGGGACGGCAGCGTCGACGCGAACGGACCGCCGATCTTGTCCAGGTACACCTCGTCACCGCCTTCCAGCGCGGCGAGGTGCACCACCAGCCCGGTGCGCAGGTGCAGCTGATGCAGCTGTTCGGCGGCCGCCTTGCGGATCGCGCCGTGTAAACCGTCCTGGCCGCCCAGCGCCAGCGCCCGCCGGCCCAGGCTGTACTGCGCGCCGGTGTACTGCAGCCAGTCCAGTCCGACCAACTGCCCCAGGATGCGGTGCGCGGTGGAGCGCGGCAGGCGCGTGCGGGCAGCGATCTGGTCCAGGGTCAGCCGCGCTGTCGGCCGCTGGTCGAACGAATCGAGGATGAGGGTGACGCGCTCCACCATCGACGGAGGGGTCGATTCCGGACCCTCAGCGGAGACGGGCCTGGTCATCCCTCGAATTTAGCAGTGCAGCGCATCGCCGGGAGTCAGCTTGAAACCGGGGATATCGGAGATCGGCATGGTGGCGTCGTAGGTGCGCTGATAGCCGGTGTCGCAGATCCGCCAGCCGTCGCCGTCGCGGCGGTAGGTGTCGTAGTAGAAGGCGGCACCGATCAGCATCAGGTCGTAGTCGGGCATGATCACCCGGTCCTGCAGGTACCAGACGCCCGACGCGGTGTCCGGCCCGGTGAGCGTGATCTCCGGGTGGGTGACCCGGTGCTCGCTGATCACGTTGGCCGGCAACGAGGACCGCATGAAGTCCACCAGCGCGTCGCGGTCGGCGAACTTATGCTCGGTGCCCATCGACTTGCCGTAGTCGGCGGTGACATCCTCGGTGAGGGTGGCGGCGAAGTCATCCCAGTGCTTGGTGTCCAGGGCGCGCAGGTAGCGGTACTTGACCTGCTTGATCTCCTCGATGGCGTGCAAATCTGTCATCGCACCATTGCAGCATCCGGCGCGACGGGCGGGCGCCGCCATCTCAGCCAGTGAGACGTGCGAACCCACCCGGCGTGCTTTCGGCGACGATGTCGTGGTGACTGATCTTTCGACTTACGGCCCCTGGGCGGTGATCGCCGGCGGTTCCGAAGGTGTCGGCGCCGAGTTCGCCCGGCAACTGGCCGACGCCGGCATCAACCTGCTGCTGGTCGCCCGCAAACCCGAACCGCTGGAGCGGACCGCCGCCGAATGTCGCGAGCGCGGCATCGAAGTCCGCACGCTGGCAGTCGATCTCACCGACCCGGCCGCCACCGACGCGATCGCCGCGGCGACCGCCGGCCTGCAGGTCGGGCTGCTGATCTACAACGCCGGCGCCAACACCTGCAGCGCGGAGTTCCTGGACGGCGAGCTGGCCGACTTCGCCCGTGTCATCGAGCTGAACATCAACGCGCCGATGCGCCTGGTGCAGCACTACGGCCGCGAGATGCGCGACCGGCGCCGCGGCGGCATTCTGCTGGTCGGGTCGATGGCCGGCTACCTGGGATCGACCCGGCACACCATCTACGGCGGTGTGAAGGCGTTCGGGCGGATCTTCGCCGAGGGGCTCTGGCTGGAACTGCGCGAGTACAACGTCGACGTGCTGGAACTGGTGCTCGGTGTGACCCGCACCCCGGCGATGGAGCGGGTCGGGCTGAACTTCGACGTGCCCGGCATGAAGGTGGCCGAGCCGGCCGACGTCGCCCGCGAAGGGCTGGAGCAACTGCCGCACGGCCCGGTGTTCATCGCCGGCGGCAACGGCGCCGACGTGGAGCGGCGCAACAACCCGGACCGGGCCAAGGTGGTGCTGGGCACGCACCGGTTCATGCAGCAGCTGATCGGGCAGGGCTGATCCAATGCGTCTCGGACTGTCCACCCCCGTCGTCGTGCAGACCCCCGGGATGGCTTCGTCGTGGGAGCACGGCGCGGGCGTCGACGACGTGGTGCAGATCGCGAAGGCCGCCGACGAACTCGGCTTCGACTACCTGACCTGCTCCGAGCACGTCGCGGTCCCGGCCGATCAGGGCGCGGACCGCGGGTTCGTGTACTGGGATCCGGTTGCGACGCTGTCGTTTCTGGCCGCGCACACCAGCCGGATCCGGCTGGCCACCTCGATCGTGGTGCTCGGCTACCACCACCCGCTGGAGATCGTGAAGGCCTACGGGACGCTGGACCGGATCAGCGGCGGCCGGGTGGTGCTCGGGGTCGGCGTCGGCTCGATCGAGGATGAGTTCGCGATGCTCGGCGCGTCCTGGCCGGACCGCGGCACCCGCGCCGACGACGCGATCCTCGCGCTGCGCGCCGCCTGGGCGGCGTCGCGACCCAGCTACGCCGGCGAGTTCTACCGCTTCGACGACGTCATCTGCGAGCCCACGGCGCTGCAGCCACGGCTGCCGATCTGGGTGGGCGGACGCACCCGCCGCTCGCTGCGGCGCGCGGTCGAACTGTGTGACGGCTGGATGCCGTTCGGGCTGGGCGGCCGCCAGCTTGCGGAAATGCTTGCTGCCGTGGATATTCCGGAAGGTTTCGACATCGTGCTCGGGCCCGGTCCGCTGGACCCGCTGGGCGATCCGGACCGGGTGCTGCGCCGGCTGGAATCGCTGCGCACCGTCGGCGCCACCGTCATCAACTGCACGGTCACCGCGACGTCGGCCGGCCACTACTGCGATCAACTGGGCGCGCTGCGCGCGCTGGCCGACCGACTCGACGGGGAGGGTGCATGAGCATCGACAAGCTGGCCGAACTCGAGCGGCGACTCGCCCGCATCGAGGACGAGCGCGCCATCGAGCGGATGATCGCCAGCTACGGCCCACTGGTGGACGCCGGCGAGGCCGACGCGACCGCCGACCTGTGGGCGGTGGACGGCAGCTACGAGGTGGAGGGCTGGTCGATGACCAGCCGGGCGGAGGTCGCCGCGATGGTCCGCTCGGAGGCACACCAGGGCCTGATCGGTGGCGGCGCAATGCATTTCCTCGGCCCGGCGGTGGTCACCGTGACCGGCGACGAGGCCATCGCGGTCTGCGAGTCGTCGCTGGTGGTGCGGCACGAGAAGCGCTACCTGCTGGCCCGCGCCGGGGTGCACCACTTCGCGCTGCGCCGCCTCGACGGCCGCTGGCAGATCACCAAGCGGATCAGCCGGACGCTGGACGGCGATCCGGAGGCACGCCGGCTGCTGGCGGCCGGGGCGAAAGGGGAGCAGGCATGAGACTCGACGGCAAGGTCGCGATCGTCACCGGCGGCGCCGGCGGCATCGGCCGCGGCATCACCCGGGCGTTCGTGAAGGAGGGTGCCAAGGTTCTGGTCGTCGACATCAACGACGACGCCGGTGCCGCGTGCGAGGCCGAACTCGGTTCGGCGGTGCGCTATCTCGGCGCCGACATCTCCCAGCCGGAGAGCGCCCCGCAGATCTGCGCGGCCGCGGTCGAGGCGTTCGGGTCGGTGAGCGTGCTGGTGAACAACGCGCACGCCTCGAAGCAGGCGCCGCTGCTGGCGACCACCCAGGACATGCTGGACCTGTCGTTCAACACCGGCTTCTACCCCACCTTCTGGCTGATGCAGGCCTGCCACGCACAGTTGAAGGCCACCGGCGGGTCGGTCATCAACTTCGCGTCCGGCGCCGGCATCCAGGGTCAGCCCAACCAGGCGTCGTACGCCGCGGCCAAGGAGGCGATCCGGGCGATCAGCCGGGTCGCCGCCAACGAGTGGGCCGCCGACGGGATCAACGTCAACATCATCTCGCCGCTGGCGCTCACCGAGGGTGTGCAGGCCTACCTGACCGCCAACCCCGGCATCGAGGACAAGCTGCTGGCCGGCACCCCGATGCACCGGTTCGGCGACCCGGAGAACGACATCGGCCGGGTCGCGGTCTTCCTGGCCAGCGCCGACGCCGCGTACATGACCGGGCAGACGCTGATGGTCGACGGCGGCACCATCAAGCTGCGCTGATGGTTTCACCTAACCTGACGAGCATGTCGACACCCGCGATCAACCCGGACGAACCGACCGTCACCCAGTTGCTGGTGCCGCTGGCCGGGGTGGACGACCGGGGCGTGTACTTCGAGGACACCTTCGTCAGCTGGCGTGACCACATCGCCGCCGGCACCCGACTCGGTGCGGCGCTGCGGGCCCGGCTGGACCCGGCCAAGCCGCCGCACGTCGGGGTGCTGGCCGGCAACACGCCGTTCTTCTCCGAACTGCTGGTCGCCGCCGCACTGGCCGGGGTGGTGCCGGTGGGCCTGAACCCGACCCGGCGCGGGGCGGCGCTGGCTCGCGACATCGCGCACGCCGACTGCCAGCTGGTGCTGACCGACAGCAGTTCCGGGGTGGACGTCGCGGGCGCGATCGACGTCGACTCGGACGAGTGGGCCGCGGAGGTGGCCGGGTTCACCGGTGCGCCGGTGACGTTCCCCGACACCGACCCCGACGACCTGTTCATGCTGATCTTCACCTCGGGTACCAGCGGTGATCCGAAGGCGGTGCGCTGCACGCACTGGAAGGCGGCGTTCCCCGGGGTGCTGCTCTCGCAGCGGTTCGGGCTCGGGCCGGACGATGTCTGCTACCTGTCGATGCCGATGTTCCACTCCAACGCGGTGATGGCCGGCTGGGCGGTGGCCGCGGCGGCCGGTGCGTCGATCGCGTTGCGCCGCAAGTTCTCCGCCTCGCAGTTCATTCCCGACGTGCGCCGCTACCGCGCCACCTACGCCAACTACGTCGGCAAGCCGCTGTCCTACGTGCTGGCCGCCCCGGAGCGGCCCGATGACGCCGACAATCCGCTGCGGCTGCTGTACGGCAACGAGGGCGCCCGCCGGGACCTGGAGCGGTTCGCCGAGCGGTTCGGCTGCCTGGTGGTCGACGCGTTCGGGTCCAGTGAGGGCGGCGTGGCGATCGCCCGCACCCCCGACACCCCGATCGGTGCGCTGGGTCCGCTGATCGACGGCAACGCCGTCGTCGACGTCGACACCGGCGAGCCGTGCCCGCCCGGCGTGGTCGGTGAGCTGGTGAACACCAGCGGGCGCGGCCAGTTCCGGGGCTACTACAAGGATCCCGACGCCGAGGCCGAGCGGATGCGCGGCGGGATCTACCACACCGGGGACCTGGCCTACGCCGACGAGAACGGCTACGCCTACTTCGCTGGCCGGCTCGGCGACTGGATGCGGGTGGACGGCGAGAATCTCGGCACCGCCCCGATCGAACGAATCCTGCTGCGTCATGACGACATCGCCCAGGTGGCGGTGTACCCGATCCCCGACCCGGCGGTGGGCGATCAGGTGATGGCCGCGCTGGTGCTGACGTCGGGAGCGTCGTTCGACGCCGAGGCGTTCCGTGATTTCCTTGCCGCACAATCGGATCTGGGCCCCAAGCAGTGGCCGGCACAGGTGCGGGTGATGGCCGAACTGCCGCGCACCGAGACGTTCAAGGTGCTCAAGCGGGTGCTGACGGCCGAGGGCGTCGACTGCGCCGACCCGGTGTTCGCGATCGAACGCCCGCCGCGGGGCACGTGATGGGCGTCGGGATACCGGTCCGGTGGCGCAGTCGGCACCGGGCCTGCACGACGATCGCGGCGGCACCACGGTTCCACGCCGGGCTGCGCCGCCTGGCTGAGCAGTCTGGCTGCGGCATCGAACAGATCAGCACCGAGGCCGAGCGGGATCTGGCTGGGATCGTGGCTGGAAACAGCCGGGCCCAAACCGAATTCACCGTCTTCGTGAGCCGGCAGATCTACACCCAGGGCTACGACCGGCAGATCGACGTCGATCCCGAACAGATCGAACGCGTCCGCGCGGCCATGCAGCAGCATCCGACCGTCACACTCGCCTCGCACCGGTCCTATCTGGACGGCATGGTGCTGCCCGCGCTCTTCAGCGAACTCGGCTTGCCCGGACGGCAGGTGCTCGTCGGCGGCAATATGGATTTCTGGCCGGTGGGACCGATCATGCGCCGCGCCGGCGGCATCTTCGTACGCCGCGACGGCACGGATGCGCCGGTGTACCGCTTCGCACTGCGGGAGTACATCGGGCACCTGATCGAGCAGCGGTCCCATCTGGAGTGGTTCATCGAGGGTGGGCGGTCACGCACCGGGAAGCTGTTGCCCCCCAAGCTCGGTGCGCTTTCCTACGTCGTCGACGCCTACCGGGAGGGGCGGGCCGAGGACGTCATGCTCATCCCGATCTCGATCACCTACGACCAGCTGCGCGAAGCGAAGGATTTCGCCGGTGAAGCCGGTGGTCGGGCCAAACAGGCGGAGAACACCGGCTGGCTGCTGCGGTACTGGCGGGAGCTGCGCGACCGCTACGGGAAGATCTACGTCAGGTTCGGGGAGCCGCTGTCGCTGCGTGCGGCGTTGGGGCCCCCGGCCCCGGCACACGGCGCCGAGTCCGGCGCAACCGCAGTGCAGGAACTGGCGTTCGAGGTGTCGCGCCGGATCAGCCAGGTGACGCCGGCAACCGGTACCGCACTGGTGGCGGTGGTGCTGCTGGGCGCCGTCGACCGGGCTCTCACACTGCGGCAGATCCGTGCCGCCCTCGCGGTGGTGCTGGAGTTCGCCCACCGCCACGACCTGCCGATGACCGACAGCGCTCGCGGCCTGCAGTCCGCTGCCGGGGTGCAGGCCGCGCTGGATGCGCTGATCCACCACGGGGTGGTCACCCGGTTCGACGACGGGACCGAACCGGTCTTCGGCATCGAGCCCGGGCAGCATCTGGTGGCGGCGTTCTACCGCAACGCAATCATCCACGCGTTCCTCAACAATGCCGTCCTGGAGGTCGCGTTGATCGAGGCCGCCAAGCCCGGCGTCACCGACCCGGGTGCCCGGTTCCTCGACGTCGCGCTGGCACTGCGTGATCTGCTTCAGTTCGACTTCTTCTTCGCCGAACGTGACGATTTCGGTGCGGCTCTGACCGCCGAGCTGGCGCTGTACGCGCCGGACTGGCGGGAGCAGTTGGCCGATGGTCCGGCCGGCGCCCGGCGGATTCTCGACGCGTTCCCGTTCCCGGTGGCCCATGTGGCACTGCGGCCATTCCTGGAGGCGTATCTGGTGGTCGCGCACGCACTGGAGCAGCAGCCGGGGCCGCTGCAGCGTCGACCGTTCCTCAAGTCGTGCCTGGGATTGGGCCGGCAGCTGCTGTTGCAGCGAATCATCGCGCGACCGGAATCGGTGTCGCAGCAGCTGTTCGAATCCGGGTGGCGGTTGGCGCAGCATCGCGGACTGCTGGACACCGATCAGGAGTCGATGGCCCGGCGGGTCGCGTTCACCGCCGAATTGCAGGAGATCCTCGCCGACATCACCGTGATCGGCGATATCGCCGCGGACCGGTTCGCCGTACTGCTGGCCGGCGATTCACGACGCGGCTGAGCGACCCCGCACCACTGCCAGGAACCGCTCCACGGCGCGCACCGTGTGATACACCCGCAGCGAAGGCAGCGTGTCGAAGGCATGCTGGGCGCCGGGGAGTTCTGCGTACACCACCGGATTGGCCGACACCGCAGTCAGATCCCGGACGAACTCCCGGGCCTGCTCGACGTGGAACAGCGAATCGTTCACGCCGTGCAGGACGAAGAACGGCGGCGCGTCGGGCGTGACGCGACCGATCGGCGACGCCTGATCCCACCGCGTCCGATCACGATCAGCCGGGGATTTGAAGAGCCGCTTCTGCAGCCAGCGCTCCATGTCGTCGCGCCCGCCGCCGTAGCGGTTGAGGAAGTCGTACACGCCGTAGAACGTCACCGCGGCGGCCACCGAGGTGTCGGCGCTCTCGAAGCCGGGCTGCCATTCGGCCCGGCCCGGTGTCAGCGCGGCCAGGGCGGCGAGTTGTCCCCCGGCGGATCCACCGGTCACCGCGACGAAACCGGGGTCGCCGCCGTACTCGGCAATGTGCGCTTTCACCCAGGCCAGTGCGCGTTTGACATCAATGATGTGGTCGGGCCAGTCGGCCCTCGGGCTGAGCCGATAGTTGACGGTGACGCAAACCCAGCCGCGATCGGCCAGATGCGCCATCAGCGGCTCACCCTGGCCCTCTTTGCGTCCGCTCACCCAAGCCCCACCGTGAATCTGGACCAGCACCGGCGCCCTCGCATCGTGGTCGAGGTCGGGGCGATGCCATACGTCGAGCGTGTGGTAGCGACGGTCCGGGCCGTAGCGGACGTCTCGGGCCACCCGATAGCGTTGCCGCACCACAGGATTCGGCACCGCGAGCCGACCCGGCCGTCGTTGCAGTACCGGGTCGGCCGGATCGGCGATGCCATGCCGGTAGCCGCCGCCCAGTCCGTCGATCAGTGCCAGCTCCAGGACCTGGCCGGCCGCCGCCGCGGTCCGGTGCACCCGCAGCAGCGCAACGGCGGACACCGCCGTGAGAGCGGTGGCGAGTCTGCCACGGCCGGTACGCAATCCACCGCCGCGGGCGGCAACCGCCGCAACCAGACTCGGCCCGAGCACGGTGTGCCACGGCATTTCGGAGACCGGCATGCCGAGCACGAAGGCGAGGATCGAGAGCGGTCCGGTCCGCCGCACCGGTCGCACCGCGTTGGCCGCCGCGGCCGCCCCCAGTACGCCCACGAGCAGCAGTCCCGTGTCGCGTCGTATGCGCATCCGCGGACCGTATCCGGTTCGGCGCCAACCGATCGCGCGGACATCTCACTGGCCGGGACGATTCGTGTCGCGATAGGGCGATCGATTGAATACTGCACCGATGAGCGACAGTTCCGCGGCCACCCGGCACCCGATGGCGCCGTTCGATGCGTTGATGTACCGGAGCGAAAGCGACCCGCACGCCCGGTCGGACATGATGGCGGTCTTCGTGCTGGCGGCAGCACCGGATTTCGGGCGGTTCGTCGAGACCATCGACCGGGCCTCCCGGCTGATCCCGGCACTGCGCCAACGGGTGGTCGACCCGCCGGTGCCGGCGCTGCTTCCGGTCTGGGCCGCCGATCCGGATTTCGACCTGCGCTACCACGTCCGCCGGATGCACCTGCCACAGCCGGGGACCATGCAGACCCTGCTCGATTTCCTTGCGCCGCTGGTGATGTCGCCACTGGACCGAGCCCGCCCCCTGTGGGAGTTCACACTGGTGGAGGGACTCGAGGACGGTCGGGCGGCGTTCGTCGCGAAGATGAACCACGCGATCACCGACGGCCTCGGCGCCCGGCACTACACCGAGATCATCTTCGACACCGAGCCCGAACCAGCGGCGACGCCGCTGCCACCGATCCCGGCACCGGTGGAGCTGACGCCGCGTGACCTGCTCGGCGAAGCACTGCGGCACGCACCGCAATCCGTTGTCGGCAGCACGTATCGACTGCTGCGCCTCGGCCTGAGACCCCGCTCGCTGTCGAGTGTGAGCGCGTTCGCCCAGTCCCTTCGGCGGGTGCTCGCCCCGTCACCGGTTGCGCCCTCACCATTGCTGCGCCGACGCAGCCTGCAGCGGCGACTGCTCACCACCGAGATCGACCTGGCCGACCTGGGTCGGGCCGCCAAGGTCGCGGGCGGCTCGATCAACGACGGGTTCCTCGCCGCGATCTGCGGCGGGTTGCGCCGCTACCACGAGAAGAACGGCGTCCCCATCGAGGCACTCAACATCGCCATCCCGATCAGTCTGCGCACCGCCGACGACCCGGCCGGCGGCAACCGGTGGGCGGGCGCACGCCTGGCGGTGCCGGTCGCCGAACCGGATCCGGCAACCCGGATCAAGTGCATCCGGGCACTGGTCCTGCAGGCCCGCCACGAACCGGCGGCCGACGCGCTGAGCCTGCTCGCCCCGGTGGCGGCGCGCATCCCGTCGGCGCTGCTGGCGCTGGCTGCGGGCAGCGGGTTGGCGGTGCACGACCTGCAGGTCAGCAACGTCCCGGGCAGCCCTGATCCCCTCTACCTGGCCGGGGTGAAGGTGGAGCAGATGTATCCGTTCGGCCCGCTGCCCGGCCCAGCCGCGATGATCGTGCTGAACTCCTATCGGCAGACGGCGTACGTCGGCATCAACCTGGACCCGGCGGCGATCACCGACCCGGAACTGTTCGCCACCTGTCTGGGCCAGGGGGTGGCCGAGGTGCTGGAGCTGGCGCAACCCGGGCCACGCAACATCGCAACCGCACCCCGCCGCCGTGCTACCAAGACCACGCCACGGGCGGCGCGGCGATGAGCGACTCCACGCTGCACCTGGTGACCGAGGCCACGCCGCGGCCGAAGCCCGTGCGGTTGCGACTGCCCGGCACCATCGCCGAGATCGAAGCCAGCCCGGCCGGACCTCAGGTGGGTGCGTTCTTCGACTTCGACGGCACGCTGATCGCCGGATACTCGGCGGCGGCGCTCGCCGCCGACCAGTGGGAGCGCCGCGACGTGGACCTCGGCGACGTCGCCCGAGCGATCAAGGGCGCACTGCGGGTCGGCGCCGGCCTGGCCGACGTCACCGAGTTCATGCGGCTCAGCGCGCGGTCCTGGCGCGGACGCGCCGACGTGGACCTGCATGAGTTGGGCGAGCGTGTCTTCACCCAGAAGATCGTCGACCTGATCTATCCGGAAGCGGTCGAGATCGTCCGCGCCCATCAGCACCGTGGCCACACCGTGGTGCTGTCCTCCTCCGCGCTGCCCTACCAGGTGCGGCCGATCGCCGACTACCTCGGGATCGAGGAGGTGCTCTGCACTGAGCTCGAAGTGGTCGACGGCATGCTGACCGGACAGATCGCCGGGGAACCGTTGTGGGGTGCCGGCAAGTCCGACGCGGTGCAGGCGTACGCCGGTCGCTGCCACATCGATCTGGCGCAGAGTTACTTCTACGCCGACGGCGACGAGGACACCGGACTGATGCACCTGGTCGGCAAACCGCGGCCGACGAACCCCGGCAAGCACCTGGCGGCGGTGGCCCGCCGGCGGAACTGGCCGGTGCAGCGGTTCACCAGCCGAGGTCCCGTCAGCCCGGCCACCCGCGCCCGCAGCCTGGCCGGATTCTTCAGTGTCGTCCCGATCGCGGCGATCGGCGGCGGCATCGGCCTGCTGCGCGGAAGTAAGCGGGCCGCACTGGATTTCGTCAGCGAGCAGTGGTTCAGCACCCTGCTTCACCTGGCGGGTGTCACGATCAACGTGGTCGGCGAACAGAACCTGTGGGCGCAACGCCCGGCGGTGTTCGTCTTCAATCACCGCACCAACTTCGACGGGTTCATCGCCGCGGCACTGGTCCGCACCGGCTTCACCGCCGTCGCGAAGCGGGAACTCGAACACGATCCGTTCGTGGGAACCCTGGGCCGGCTCGCCGATGTGGCGTTCGTCGACCGCGGCAACACCTCGCGGGCGATCGAGTCGCTGGAACCGCTGCTGGCGCACCTGAAGACCCGGGGCATTTCGATCCTGGCCGCGCCGGAGGGCACCCGGGTGGCCGGTACCGCGGTCGGTGAGTTCAAGAAGGGACCCTTCCGAATGGCGATGGCGGCCGGGGTGCCGATCGTTCCGATCATCATCCGCAACGCCGACGTACTCGGCGCCCGCGGCGCGACCGTGCTCCGGCCCGGGGTCGTGGATGTGGTGGTGGGCGAACCGATCTCGGTAACGGACTGGACGGTGGAGGACCTGGGCGAACGGATCGCGGGGGTGCGGCAGTTGTTCGTCGACACACTCGCCGACTGGCCGGCGCAGTAGCCAGTCGTTCAGTTCGCAGACCTGCGGCACCCGCTGCAGCGCCGCGGTCACCGCCGCCGGATCGTAGGGCGGCGGCTCGGACAGTCCGTGCGGTTTCGCGTCCTTGGCCAGGATCGCGTCGAAGGCCTCGATCGCGCCGGTGATGGCGTCGCGGATCTCCGGGTCGGCGTCCGGGTTCTCGGTCAGCGCCAGCCGCAGCGGCGCGATGGCGGGCAGCGCGTCCGCCGCACCCAGGGGTTGGTGCAGGGCGTCGTAGATCAGTGCGTAACTGGTGCACAGCACGACGTCTTGGGTGTGGGAGTCGGGGGTTTCGACCGTCGGCTCAGCCAGGTGCTCCCCGACACTGACCAGCGAAGCGCCCACGGCGACACCGACCACACCGGCGGCCGCCGCGGCCACGATCGTTGTCCACGATGCGCGCATGACGCTGACTGTAGGCCGACTGCCGTCTGGTTAGAAGGGGCAATCGTCGGGAAGTGGCGGGGGCGCAGGTGGCGGTTGCCAGTCCGGCGGGAGTTGTTCGGGTTCATGTGGGTCGTTCACCCAGGCGCAGAACGGACTGGTGCTGGATCCGCCTTTCAACAGGTGGAGCCGGTCACGCATCCGGTTGCGGACCTTGAGGTCGGCGATCTCGCGCCGCCGCTGCGCGTGCAGTTCGTTAGCGGCTTCCCGGACACGGTTGTTCCGGCGGGCGCGTGCCACCTGGGCCGCCCGCTGGGTCGCCCAGTTCTGGCAGGGCTGCCGCAGGGGCCGCTGCCCGGTGGTACCCAGCGCATCGGCCAGTTCCGGGATCACCTCGGCACTGCCGGGTTTGGTCTCGAACACCGCACCGGATGGGCTTTTCCAGATCACCGTGCCGTCCTCGAGCTGCTGATCGTGCCAGCCGCCGAACGTCTTCATTCTGTGATGAAATCTGCAGAGGCACTTGAGGTTCGACAGCACCGTCGGCCCGCCAGCTGCCGGATCGGTGTGATTGAACGGGTTCGTATGATCCAGGTCGCAGATCGTGGCCCGGCGATGGCAGCCCGGGAATCGACAGGTGAGGTCGCGGCAGCGCACCGCGCGGGCCAACGCCGCGGAGGGCTGGTAGCGAAACGCCGCGGCCGGGTCAGCGGCGGGATTCAGCAGCCGCCAGGACGCTCCGGCGGCCAGCTGACGAACCTGCTCGGCGTCGATCACCCCGTACCCGTCCAGGTAGCCGGGCCGGTCCTGGGCGCCGGCGACGGTGGCGTCGGTCGCGATCACGTTGAGGATCACGCGCGTCCCGCCGGATTCCGCCGGTGCCGATCGTGTCGGACAATCCGCCCGGCCGCACCCACAGCGCAGCGACCGCCCCTCAGTCAACGCGGCGAGCGCGTCGGCCCGGCGCTGTACGAGATTGCGGGGATCCTCGGCGCAGACGGCTTGGGCGAGTTCGGTCAGCCGCCGGTCGAAAGCCGTGGCCGACGCGGCGGGGACCCTGCCATCGATCTTTGCGATGCCATCGCGATCGGGTCCGACCCAGATGTATCGGTTGTCATCAGCGTCCTTCCGACGCTGCCGGACGGCATCGGCATCAACGTCCAGCACCGCAGCGTCGACGGCGTTGATGATGCGCTGCCGCGACCACGTCGACCAGTTCTCGATGCGGGAGGCCAACTTCTCGTCGAGTTCGCCGATCAGGTCGTCGTCGACGAGATCGGTGCGGTCGATGACGATCTGGACACTGCGCCAGTCGATCCGGCCCTCGGCGAACAGCGCCGCAAGGCGCGGCAATCGGATGTCGAGTACTTCCGCGTAGTGCACCTGGCGTCCGGCGGCGGCCGGGGGCAGGTTCAGCAGGGCCGACACCTCGGCGCAAGCCCGTTCATAGCCGGCTACCATCTCCGGATGCTGGCCGATCGCCGACGGGCTCATTCCGTCATAGCGCCGGAGCAGCACGGCGATCGCCGCCAGCCGACGGGCGATCAGCACCGACTCCATGCGGTGGGTGGCCGCGATCAGATCCGCCAGCCGGCCCGGCGGGAGATCGGCGACCGCTTCCGGCGCCCCCTCCGCAACCCGCTCATCGAATATTGTCTCGAACATACGTTCGATCGTAGAGCAGGGGTCCGACACGTGCATCCGATCCGCATCCACATCCGCCGTCGCGGCGTCGACGTTTCGGCACACCCACGGTGAATACTCACACCCATGCGCACAGCCCGCCGAGGATTTGTCGCGACCCTGGCCGCCTTCCTCACCATCGCCCTGGCCTCCCCCGCCGCCGCCGATCCACTGCCGGCCAGCTTCGCCAGACTCGCCGGCACCGTCCCGGCCAGCATCGGCATCGCCTACGCCCCGGTCGGCCAGAACCAGGTCGGCACGCTCGGCACGCTGCAGAACGGCGTCGCCTGGTCGACGATCAAGGTGCCGCTGGCGATCGCGGCCATCCGCGCCAACCGCCCCAACGCCCAGGGGCTGGCCGCCAAGGCCATCACTGCGTCCGACAACGCCGCCGCCGAGCAGCTCTGGTCCGAACTGGGCTCCCCGGCGCAGGCCGCCCAGCAGGTGCAGGCGGTACTGCGGGAGGGCGGTGACACTGGCACCGCCGTCGAGTCCCGCCGGCTGCGCCCGGAGTTCACCGCCTTCGGACAGACCCAGTGGCCGCTGGCCAGGCAGGCCCAGTTCGCCGCGCACCTGCCGTGCATCACCGGGGACGCGCACGTCTACAACCTGATGTACAACACCATCGCCGACCAGCGCTGGGGGCTGGCGACCGTCGGCGCTCCGACCAAGGGCGGCTGGGGTCCCGGCCCGAGCGGCGGTTACCTGGTCCGCCAATTCGGCGTCGTCGGCACCCCGAGCGGTCAGCAGCTCGCGGTGGCGCTCGCCGCTCAGCCCAACGACGGCAGTTTCGAGTCCGGGGTGCAGGTGCTCAACCAGATGACGCAGTGGCTGTCGGCGAACGCCGCCGGGCTACCGGGTGGCCACTGCTAGGGGTAGGTTGCGGGTAAGCACTTGTTACCCGCGAGTAAGGAAACTGCCATGCCCGCTCCGTCCACCGCCGACTTCGACCGCCTGCGCGCCCTGGTCGCCATCGACGACGTCGAGGCCCGCCAGTCCCGCACCATCGACGAGGTGTTCACCGGCAAGCCCCTGACCACCATCCCGGTCGGCACCGCCGAGGACGTGACGGCGGCCTTCGTCAAGGCCCGCATCGCGCAGGCCCAGTGGGCGCGGCGCAGCGTCAAGGAGCGCGCCGCGGTCATCGAGCGGTACCGCGACCTGGTCGTGGCCAACCGGGGTTTCCTGATGGACGTCGCGCAGGCCGAGACCGGCAAGGCGCGTTCGGCGGCCCAGGAGGAGATCGTCGACATCATGCTCAATGCGCGGTACTACGCGCGGCACGCGGCGAAACTGTTGGCGCCCAAGCGGGTTCAGGGTCTGCTGCCGGGCATCGTGAAGACCGTCGTCAACCATCACCCCAAGGGTGTGGTCGGCGTGATCTCGCCGTGGAACTACCCCATGACGCTGTCGATCTCCGATGCCATCCCGGCGCTGATCGCCGGCAACGCGGTGGTGGTCAAGCCGGACAGCCAGACCCCGTACTGCACGCTGGCCAACGCCGAACTGCTGTACCAGGCCGGGCTGCCGCGGGAGCTGTTCGCGGTGGTGCCCGGGCCCGGGTCGGTGGTGGGCACCGCGATCACCGCCCAGTGCGACTACCTGATGTTCACCGGCTCCAGCGCCACCGGCCGCACCCTGGCCGAGCAGTGCGGTTCCCGGCTGATCGGGTTCTCCGCGGAACTCGGCGGCAAGAACCCGATGATCGTCACCAAGGGCGCGAACCTGCCCGAGGTCGCCAAGGCCGCCACCCGCGCCTGCTTCTCCAACGCCGGTCAGCTGTGCATCTCGATCGAGCGCATCTACGTCGAACGCGACATCGCCGACGAGTTCGCCGAGAAGTTCGCCGCCCAGGTGCGCGACATGACGCTCTCGGCCGCCTACGACTTCTCAGCCGACATGGGCAGCCTGATCTCCGAGGACCAGATCAAGACGATCTCCCGGCACGTCGACGACGCAAAAGTGAAGGGCGCCAAGGTGATCGCCGGTGGCAACGCCCGCCCCGACATCGGCCCGCTGTTCTTCGAGCCGACGGTGCTGTCCGGCGTCACCGACGAGATGGAGTGCAGCCGCAACGAGACGTTCGGCCCGGTCGTCTCGATCTACCCGGTGGACTCGGTCGAGGAGGCCATCGAGCGCGCCAACGACACCGAATACGGGCTGAACGCCAGCGTCTGGGCAGCCAGCAAGGCGCAGGGCGAGGAGATCGCCGCGAAGATCAAGTCCGGCACCGTCAACGTCGACGAGGGCTACGCCCTGGCGTTCGGGTCCACCGCCGCGCCGATGGGCGGCATGAAGGCCTCCGGGGTGGGCCGCCGGCACGGCGCCGACGGCATCCTGAAGTACACCGAATCGCAGACGGTCTCCACCGCCCGGGTGCTGAATCTCGATCCGCCGCTGGGCATTTCGATGACGCTGTGGCAGAAGGCGCTGACCCCGATGATCCGGCTGGTGCAGGCGCTGCCGGGGCGGTAAACCGTGGCGGACCACGCCCGGGACCCGAAGCTGTTCTAGTTTCGTCGATATGAGTCGCCTCAGACGCCGTGCGGCAGCAGTGGTTGCGGTGAACATCGCTGTTATCGCAGCCCTGTCCTGGGCTGCTTACGCGACTCTGCATACCGCGGTATTGAGCACGGGTCCGACGATTTTCAATCCCGGCGCGATCGTCGTGCGCGTGGACGGGAAATCCTCGACGGACACGACAGAGATCGCGGTCCTGCAGGACATCGACTTCGACGACGACAACGCGTACGTCTCGTTCAGCGTCACCAGCCAAGAACCCCGGCGACGGGCGGTCATCGACATCTTCATCGTCACCGAACGCGATGAGCAGATCCGGTGCATCGACGGGTTACGGGCGGACGGCGACGGCATCTCGATCGCGATGAGCCCGATGGAAGCCTCGGACTGGCGTCAGCTGACCAAAGGTGAACGCGCCGAGGTTGAACCGTTCGATACCGCCGTCTACGAGGATGATGACAGCGATGCCAAGACGGAGTTCTGGTCGTCTTACCATGTCCAGCATTTCAACCGAATTGTGGCTTCCTGGAACGCCCAGGAGGGGCGGCAGCGACGCGGTCTGCCCCACGGTGGGATCGACCGGATTTACGGGAGTGTCGCGAAAGAAATCGAACAGAGCACATCGCCGCGATTGTTCGGCCAGGTGACGAGGGAGTTGAATTCCCGGGGCACCGGTGACGTCTACTGCGTCTTACCGAGGTCGGTGGTGATGCGCACCGCCGAGACCGGCGAGACGCTGGTGGCCCCGCAGATTGCCATCAGCGACGGCCGAAAGCTGGCCTCTACCACCTACATCCGAAGAAACCTCAACTACGACCTCGTCGAGAAACCCGACAATACCGTGGTCGACACCAGGATGTGGCGGTGGAGCCCACCCGGGGCGTTCACCGACTATTTCAAGTTCACCGAGACGCACAAGGCGCACCGGAAAGAGCAGTATTCGTTCCTCTCGGGAATCCTGGTTGGATTCGTGATCGCGGCGCTCAAATCCTTGGCACTGAACGTCTTCCGCCTCACCACCGGGCGCACGGACTTCTTCGCCGAATGATGTCTCAGCCCTGATCCAACGCTGTTTCCCGCTCGCTACCGGTCGTCGCCGTACTCGATCCGGTGCCGCAGCTGCTGCAGCCCGGCCTCCATGTGCCGGCCGAGGATGCCGTTGGCGAACACCCCGGTGAGCCAGCCGGTGGCCATGCCGGCGAACTCGGCGGTCACGGTCATGGTGACCAGAGCCCCATCGTCAGCCGAGGAGACCACCAGTCGCGCGTGGTGGCGGGTGCCGCGCACCGCGTACCAGCGCAGTTCCGACTCCGACGGCGGTTCGACCAGCACCCGCCCGCCGACGTGGATGGTGCCGACCCGCAGGTACAGGTCCCACTCCTGCGAGCCGTCCGGGTTGCGTTCGATCAGGTCGAAGCGTCCGAACGCCCCCATCGTCGGCAGCACGATGTCAGGGTCCAGTGCCACCTTCGCAACGTCACCGACCGGCCGGTGCACCGGCACCGACCGGGTGACCGCGCCCATCAGCCGAGTCCCGGGACGACGGTCTTGGCGGCCAGCGTCGACAGGCCGACCTGCATCACCGAGGTGACGTAACCGTAGGCGTCGTCGAAGTCCGGCTCGTCGCCGAACCGCTCGACCAGGTCGATCGCGGGCAGCACCTGGATGCGGATCTTGGCGGGCAGCGCGATGTGCGGCAGGTCGCCGGGGACCAGACCCCACGGGAAGCTCAGGCTGATCGGCAGCGACTTCACCCGCAGCAGGGTGTCCAGGTGCAGTGCCTTGGCGAGTCGGCGGCCGTCGTTGAGCACGAAGAACGTCTCCTGCCCGCCGGCCGCGACCACCGGGACGATCTTCACCCCGGCGGCGTGCGCCAGTTTCAGGAAGCCTTTACGGCCGTCGAAGACGATCTTGTTGCGGTCCCGCCACGGCCGCAGCGCCTCCACGTCACCGCCGGGATAGACCAGCACGTTGGCGCCGCGGCCCAGCACGTCGCGGGCGGCGACCTGGTCGGCCTGCACCACCCCGAACTTGCGAGCCATGTTGCCGACGACCGGCATGTTGGCGACGACCTTGTGCGCCAGCGCCACCAGCGGGCGGCCCTCCACGGTGAAGTAGGTGTGGTAGGCCAGCACGAAGATGAAGGTGTCCGGGATGTTCGCCCCGCCGCTGTGGTTGCCGACGAACAGCACCGGCTCGTCGGGCACGTTCTCGAAGCCGTGCACCTCGGCGCGGAAGTACAGTTGGGCGCCGAGCCACAACCGCGGGAGCCACTCCCGGATGAACTCCGGATCCCGGCCGTCGAGCCCCTCCGACGTGCGCGCGAACGCCCGGTTCAGCTCATCCATCGGTCGGGCCATGAGCAGATTGTCCGGCAGCCGGGCGGTTCGCGTGCTGGATTTCGGCCGCATCCTCTGGGGACCCGGCTCAGAAGAATTCTTTTCAACCAGTGTGAGATGCCTCACATGCGACAGTAAACTGTTCGCAGGCTGTTTGAGCACGCGACGAGCGGTAATCGGGGTACGCCATGACTTCTCAGCTCAGAAACCGGATGTCGGGCATTGCGATCGGGGGACTGTTCGCTGTCGGCTCCCTGTCGGTCGCCGTCGCATTCGCCGACAGCTACCCGCTGCCCAGCGGGGAAATGATCGAACCCGCGCCCGGGTCGACACTCGATGTCACAGGGTTCTATGGGATCACCACTGGCGCACCGGCGGCCGACGGCAGTGTGCAGGGGACGCAGACATTCGACGTCCTCAACAGCAGTGGAGATGTCATCGGATCCTTCAATGCGTTCGTAGGCACGAACATGTCGAACGTGACCAGCAGCACCAACGAAGAGATGCTGGTCAGCAGCATCATCACCGGCACCCCGGGGAGTGTCCCGCCCGTCGGATCGATACTCGACTACCTGGGTGCCGGGAACCCGCAATTCTCCAGTGATTACACGGATCTGGTGTCGACCGACGGCGGAGCGAACACGATCAACGACCCGGTGACGACGCCCTTTGGAACGTTTAATTTTTCCAATGCACTCGACGCGGCCGCTCACGTGGACCCGCATGTGGAGAAGCCGATCCCCCTCGCCGACGGTTACAGCATCGTCGCCGACCCCAATGCTTCGGAGTCGTTCATCGGCATCAACGGGCTTCCACCCATCTTCGTAGCCGGGCAGGGGACTCAGCTATTCGATCTCGACGACTCCACCGGCCAGACGGTCGGCACGTTCACCGCCGATGTCACCACCACCGGCGACGGACTCACCGGCCACAGCATCGCCCTACTGGTCACCTCCGATGTCACCGGCACCCCGGGCCAAGTCGCCGGTGACGTGCCCACCCCCGGGTCAGTCTTCAACCAGGTCTACGTCTTCAATCCGAACATCGTGAACACCTACGCCGACATCGCGTCACCGACACCCGGCGGCACGAACGCGATCTCGAATGTTTTCAACGTCTACGGCGTGACCCTCAACGGCAGCACCGCATTCGACGGTGTCAAAGGTCTGACCGACGGTTTCATCGGCAACAGCCCGCAGATTGAGTCGATACCCCTCGCCGACGGGCTGAAGGCGGTTCCGGTGGGCACCGAGACGTACAGCGGGATAGACGGGCAGCCAGGATTTTTCGAAGAGATCCAGGGCTATCAGCAGTTCAATGTCGAGAACAGCAGCGGAACCGTGGTCGCCACCTTCAACGCCGACGTGACGAACTACGCGGGCGGTAGCGTCAAGGACGAGGCACTGCTCGTCACGCAGGTTGGCACGGGCGGCACCGCCCCCGGGGATGCACCACCGGTGGGGTCCTGGCTGGAGTACACCGATGACGGCAACGGCTTCGCCACCAATTACGCAGATCTGGTCGGAGCGTCGCAGAACACGGTCAGCGAAACCTGGATCACGCCGTTCGGCGACTTCAACATCCCCACCACCGTCGATGCCGCCCAGGGATTGGCCGGCCTCGACTTCTTCGTCCCACCGGATCTGAGCCTCTGAGTCGGAGGCCAGCGACTCTTGCAACCAGCGAGCTCGACTCACCAGATTGGGAAGCGGACGGAGACCGCGGATATGACGACGGTACAGACCGACAGTCGCGGTCAGGTGACGCTGCCGGGGCACCCCAACCGACGATTCATCGTGCGCGAGAACGCCGACGGCAGCATCCTGCTCCAACCCGCACGGGTGGTGACCGAGGCGCAACACGAATACGACAGCAACCGTGAACTGCAGGAACTGCTGGCCCGGGCCACGGCTTCACCGAAAGTACGGCGAACCCGCCCGCGCAGAGCGCGCTGAGTCTGACGAATCCGGCTACCGGGCCTGCACCTCATCGGCCGACCGGGCCTCGGTCTGCTCCTTGGCCCAGCGGTAGTCCGGCTTGCCGGCCGGTGAGCGCTTCACCTCGTCGACGAACCACAGGCTGCGTGGCACCTTGTAGCCGGCGATCTCGTTGCGGGCGGCGGCGTTGATGTCGGCCAGTGCGGGCCGGGCACCGTCGCGCGGCTGGATCACCGCGGCCACACTCTGGCCGTAGCGTTCGTCGGGCACCCCGACCACCAGTGCGTCGAACACGTCCGGGTGGGTCTTCAGCGCCGCCTCGACCTCTTCGGGGTAGATCTTCTCGCCGCCGGAGTTGATCGACACCGAGCCGCGGCCCAGCATCGTCACGGTGCCGTCGGCCTCGACCTGGGCGTAGTCGCCGGGGATCGCGTAGCGCACGCCGTTGATGGTCTTGAAGGTCTCGGCTGTCTTCTTCTCGTCCTTGTAGTAGCCGACCGGGATATGCCCGCTCTTGGCGAGGATGCCCCGCACCCCCGAACCGGGCACCACCGGGTTGCCGTCCTCGTCGAGTACCACGGTCTTCTTGTCGATCGTGACCCGCGGGCCGCCGGTGTGCTCCTCGCCCTTGGCGACGATGCTGGTGCCGCCGAAGCCGGTCTCGCTCGACCCGATCGAGTCGGTGATGATCCGGTTGGGCAGCAGCTCCAGCAGCTTCTCCTTGATCGACGGGCTGAACAGCGCCGCGGTGGAAGCCAGCAGGAACAGCGACGACAGGTCGTACTGGTCAGCGGAATCCTGGTGTGCCAGCAGCGCATCCAGCAGCGGGCGGGCCATCGCGTCGCCGGTGAAGAACAGCAGGTTCACCTTGTGGTCGTGGATGGTGCGCCACACCTTGTCGGCGTCGAACTCCGGCTCCAGCACCACGGTGTGCCCGGTGAACAACGCCATCCAGGTGGCGGACTGGGTGGCGCCGTGGATCATCGGCGGAATCGGGTAGCGGATCATCGGCGGGTTCGCCGCGGCCTGCTTGGCCAGGTCGTACTCGTCGGCGACCGGCTCACCGGTGGCAAAGTCGGTGCCGCCGAACAACACTCGGTAGATGTCCTCGTGACGCCACATCACGCCCTTGGGGAAGCCGGTGGTGCCACCGGTGTAGAGCAAGTAGATGGCATCGGCACTGCGCTCGCCGAAGTCCCGCTCCGGGGAACCCTGCGCCAGCGCCGCCTCGAACTCCACCCCGCCGTAGCGCTGGTAGTCGCCATCGCTGCCATCCTCGACCACCAGGATCGTCTTGACGTTCGGGGTGTCGGGAAGGACCTTGGCTACTTTCTCGCTGTACTGGCGTTCGTGGACCAGCGCGACCATGTCGGAGTTGTCGAACAGGTAGCGCAGTTCGCCTTCGACGTAGCGGAAGTTGACGTTGACCAGGATCGCGCCGGCCTTGACGATGCCGAGCATCGCGACGACGATCTCCAGCCGGTTACGGCAGTACAGGCCGACCTTGTCGTCCTTCTTGACGCCCTGGGCGATCAGGTAGTGCGCAAGCCGGTTGGCCTTCTCCTCCAACTGCGCGTAGGTGAGCTGTTCGTCGCCACAGATCAGGGCCGTCCGGTCCGGGACGGCGTCGATGGCGTGTTCGGCAAGATCCGCGATATTGAGAGCCACACCACACAAACTAGAACGTGTTACATTTCGTTTTCAAGTCGGACGGCACCCCCGGAAAGGCAGGCCCTGGTGAGCGAGGCGCCCAGCGAGCCGCACGCCCTCATTGAGCAGCGCGGACACACCCTGATCCTGACGCTGAACCGCCCGCAGGCGCGCAACGCACTCTCCGGCGAAATGCTGCGAATCATGGTCGAGGCGTGGGACCGCGCCGACGCCGACGACGAGATCCGTTCGGTGATCCTGACCGGCGCCGGCGGCTACTTCTGCGCCGGGATGGACCTCAAGGCCGCCGACAAGAAGGCGCCCGGCGACTCGTTCAAGGACGGCAGCTACGACCCGTCGCGCATCGACGGTCTGCTCAAGGGCCGCCGGCTGACCAAGCCGCTGATCGCTGCCGTGGAGGGCCCGGCGATCGCCGGCGGTACCGAGATCCTGCAGGGCACCGACATCCGCATCGCCGGCGAGTCCGCCAAGTTCGGCATCTCCGAGGCCAAGTGGAGCCTGTACCCGATGGGCGGTTCCGCGGTGCGCCTGGTCCGCCAGATCCCCTACACCGTCGCCTGCGACCTGCTGTTCACCGGTCGGCACATCACCGCGCGGGAGGCGCTGGACTTCGGATTGATCGGCCACGTCGTCGAAGACGGCCAGGCGCTGACCAAGGCGCTGGAGATCGCCGAGTTGATCAACAACAACGGCCCACTGGCGGTGCAGGCGATGCTGCGCACCATCCACGAGACCGAGGGCATGCACGAGAACGACGCGTTCAAGATCGACACCGCGATCGGCATCAAGGTGTTCCTGAGCGACGACGCCAAGGAAGGCCCGAAGGCGTTCGCCGAGAAGCGCGCCCCGCAGTTCAAGGGGCACTGACCCCTCAGAGCAAGGCGTTGAACTCGGCGATCAGCGTCGGCAGGTTCCGTACCAGCACGAACGCCTCCACGCCGAGCGCCACCGCGCTGAGCCCGTTGTCGAACGCCATCGGCATGCCGAGCGCGTTGGTCAGGTCCCCGTCGGTTAGGAAGTTCGAGAACAGGGTGGCGTCGGTGGCCGGCAGCATCGTCGTCAGCGCGTTGAGGACGTCGTTGGTCGACGCCGCCATCCCGTTGAACGTGGACGCCAGGGCGCTGATGGCCCCGGCGATGTCGGCCAAGGAGTGCGAGCCGGAATCCGTTGCGGCGCCGTGCAATCCGCCGATCAATGCATCCAGGGTGTCCGGCTGAATGCTCGACGGGTCCTTGATGTCGGCCAGGAAGTCGTTCCAGCCCTGCTTGGCGCCGTCCGCCAGCGCCTGCATGATCGTGTTCCACTGGGCGCCGTCGATGCTGGGGAACAGCCCCGCCGGGGTACCCACATCGGCCGGAGTTGTCGACCAGCCGACATAGGGGTCGGCGCCGTAGCCCAGGTTCACCAGCACCTTCAGGTCCGGGGCCAGCAGGTCGCCGATCGGCCGGCCGGCGATCAGCCCGATCAGCTGCGCCAGCGGTAGCTGGTTGGGGTCCTCGATGCCCAGGTAGGTGGTGCCGCCGTCGTACCCGGGGCTGGTGTCGAGCACCTGCGCGTCGGCGATCTGCTCTTGCGTCAGCCCGACGCCGGGCGCCAGCAGTCCCTGAATGTAGAGCGGGTGCACCAGCCCCATGCCGAGCACCGCGTTGAGGTCGGACAGGAAGTTGATCGGGTACCGCGGGAAGTCGGCGAACCCGTCGTATTCCAGGGTGTAGATCGTGGTGGGGATGCCGGTGTCGGCAGGGGCGGCGCCGCTGAACGTCAGGCCCAGGCTGGGCAGGCTGGGGTTGGGGTCCTGCGGCAGGTTGAACCGCTCCAGGATGCCGCCGTTGGGGTTACTCGGATCACCCAGGGACAGGAACGTCAGTTTGCCGCCGCTGACATCGACGCCGTCGAGTTTGCCGTCGTGGATGTCGCCTTCCACCATCGCGTTGATCGTCGCGCTCTGCGAGACGCCGCCGACGAACACGTTGTGCCCGCCCTGGATCTGCTTCTTGATCTCGGTCTCCAGGATGGTGACGCCCTGGGCCACCGACTGGTCGAACGGCAACTGCTTGTTGATGCCCTCGATGGTCTGCAGCCCCTCGGGGGTGAACAGTCGCTCCACCGCGTAGTCGCCGAATCCCATGGGGACGAGGTAGTTCTCGGCGGCCACCTGGGTCAGGCCCACCGGCGGGATCGGCACGCCGCTGCCGCCCATCACCAGAGCCACCCCCTGGCCCGGCAGCGGCGCCACGTCGACCGGGATCGAGGAGTCGGTCAGCCGGATCCGATAGTGGGCCGCGGCACTGTGCTCCACCGCCGCCGGCGCCGGCAGGATCAGCAATGCGACCGTCAGTGCTGTCGAGCGTTTCATCCGCGACCTCCCCCAAGTCGTATCACTGTGTCCAGGCTGACAACTTGCTGAGGGAAACGGAAACACCAAACGGCGGTCGGATCTACAACGCTGTCGTTGTCAATCAGGGCCGATTCTCGATCATCGCCACCATCTCGGACTCCCGATCCCGCACCACACATGCGGCATCGACGAATCCCGTGACCAGCGGTGACCGTTCATCGGTCGGCCAACCGACCGCGATCGACGAACCGGGCCAGTCGTCGATCGGCAGATAGCGCACCCCGGGCAGCGACATCAGCCGCGCCACCGCCGAACTGGTGACGGCAACCGCCACCCCGGCCGCCACCACCTGTGCCTCCTCGGTGATCGAGGTGACCGGCACGATCCGGGCCTGCGACGACTCGGCGCGGATCGTCTCCAGCGACCAGAACGCATGCCAGACGTCGTCGGCGCCGGGGGACTGGGTGATCGGGTCGTCGGTGAGATCGTGCGCGGACACCGACGCCCGCTCGGCGAAACGGTGCGCCGTCGACACCATCGCCACCACCGGGTCGACGAGAAGCACCTCGGTCTCGATGCGCGCGGTGTCCTGCGGCAACCGCAGGAACGCCACATCGCTCTCCCCCGACGCCAGCCCCGCCGACGGGTCACCGATCGGATGTTCGTGCATCTCGACGACGACGTCGGGGTGGGTTCTGCGGAACTCAGCGACGATGTAGGGCGTCAACTCCAGTGCAGCGCCGGGTGCGTAGCCCAGCCGCAGCGTGCCGGCCAGCCCGCGTACGGTGCGCCGCGCCGTCTCGGCCGCGCCGTCCAGTGCGGCCAGCGCCGCACGCGCTCCCGCCAGAAAGACCTCACCGGCCGGTGTCAGCGCGACCACGCGGGTGCTGCGCTCCAGCAGTTTGACGCCGAGCTCGTCCTCGAGGTCCCGGATCTGGCGGCTGAGGGCCTGCTGGGCCAGGTACACCCGCGCCGCGGCCCGGCTGAAGTGCAGTTCCTCGGCCAGGACGACGAAATGGCGCAGCTTGCGGGTGTTGATGTCGATGATGGCGAATCGTAGTCCGCCGCAAGGGTCGATAAGGGTCCAATTAGGGTCATCAGCATGCAGATCGCGGTCACCGGGGGTACCGGCTACGTCGGAGCGCACACCGTCAAAGCACTGTTGGAGGGCGGCCATTCGGTGCGCCTGCTGACGATCCCCGGCGGTGCCGACGACCTGGTGATCGCCCGGCTGCGCGAACTCGGCGACGTCGACGTGCGGGTGGGCGACATCCGCGACTCGGCGGTGGTCGGGCAACTGCTGGACGGCTGCGACTCGGTGCTGCACGCTGCCGGAGTGGTCGGCACCAACGACCGCATGGAGAAGTTGATGTGGGACATCAACGCCCACGCCACCGAGGACATCCTCACCCGCGCGGCGGCCGCCGGTTTGGACCCGATCGTGTCGGTCAGCAGCTACAGCGCGCTGTTCCCGCCGCCGAACGGGGTGATCGGCCCGGACTCCCCGCCGGTCGACGGTCGTAGCGCCTATGCGCGCACCAAGGCCTACGGCGAGCGGGTGGCCCGACGGCTGCAGGACGAGGGTGCCCCGGTGGTCATCACCTACCCGTCGTCGGTGATCGGCCCGGCGTTCCACACCGCACCCGGCGTCACCGAGCGGGGCTGGAACGCGATCGTGCGGTACCGGGTGGCGCCGGTGGTGCGCGGCGGGATGGCGATGGTCGACGTCCGCGACCTGGGCCGGGTGCACGAGGCCGTGATGCGCCCGGGTCGCGGGCCGCACCGCTACCTGTGCGGCGGGATCATGGTCTCCTTCGCCGAGATGGTCGACGCGGTGGAAGCCGGCCTGGGCGCCAAGGTTCGCCGAATCCGGCTGGCGCCCAGCGTGTTCAAGGGCATCGGCCGGGTGTCGGACGTGGTGAGCCGGTTCGTTCCGCTGAACGAGTCGCTGAGCTACGAGGCGGCGTGGCTGTTGACGTCGGCCACCCCCACCGATGATTCGAAGACCCTGGCGGATCTGGGCATGCAGTGGAGTTCTCCGCTGGACGCGATCGTGGAGTCGCTGCGGAAGTAGCCGCGTCCCTCTTTTTGGCCCGAGCGTGCACACTTCACCGGCGTTCACGCAGGTAACGGGCTGTTGCGGAATTGGTTTGGTCGGTGGGGTTG
>NZ_JAHCLR010000022.1 GCF_018455725.1 Mycolicibacter acidiphilus | reverse complement strand
AGCGGGTCGGCCGGCGTGCAGGGCGCCGGCGGCAACGGCGGCAACGGCGGTAGCGGTGACGTGGCCGGTGGCGGCGTGGGCGGGGCCGGCGGCGCCGGTAACCCGGCGGGCCAGCCCGGCGCCACCGGCCCGGCCGGCACCTACCTGCCCGGTCAGGGCATCACCAAGTAGGTCGCCCGACCGGGCGTTGCGCGTGCCCGGTCAGTGCGCGGCGTCGGGGTCCTCGCCCGGCGCCCAGGTGTGCGGCACCATCGGGATCGTCGGCCGGTCGGCGGCGACGTCGGCCGTCAGCGTGGTCATCCCGGTCGCCGTCGCGGCCGCAGCCCGGTTCGTCCCGGTGAACCCCAGCACTCCGGCGCCGTGCGCCGACGCCTCGGCGTCCAGGTATTCGTAGCGGTCACCCGGGTCGGTCAGCCCGGTGCGACGGCGGCGCTTCCGGCGAGCCGATTCCTCGGCCTGCGCGGCGGAGCCGGCGGTGGCCGCGGCTGCCGGGGCCGCCGCCTTCGTCTCGGTGCGGACCGGCAGCGACGCCCGCGCGCCGGACGTCGGGCCGGCGACCAGGTACGGGAACGCGAAGCCCTGCGCGCCGATCACCGGCGGTGCTCCCGGCGGTGCCGCCGGGGGCGCCATCGTGCTCGGCACCGGGATGCCCGACGCCGCCGGTGGCGCGGCGATCGTGCCGGCCTGCATCGCCGGGGGCGGGGCGACGGCGTCGACCGCGCCCGGCACGATCTGCGGCGGGGCGTCGGGGACGAAGCCCGCGATGGGAGTCGGGGTCTGTATGCCGGCCAGACCGGCCAGGCCGGCCAGCCCCGCGGGGGCGCCGGAGAGCCCGACCGTCGGCACCAGGGCGTACATCATCGGGCTCAGCGTCGACAGCGGCGCCGACAGCCCGGCGATCACCTCGCCGGCGTAGTGCGGGATCACGCCCTGCAGGAAGCCGTCGGTGAGGATCGACTGGAACGGGTTCGGCGACGCCAGGTCGTTCTGGACCGCGGTCACCAACTGATCCCACCGGGACTCCCACCACTCCGGGTTGGTCACGCCTTCGCTGTCCTGGGTGGCGGGCTGACTGCCCGGATCGTTGAGGTGATGGTGCACGTGGATCGGTCCGACGCTGGCGGCGGACGCCGCGATCTGCGGGGCCGCCGTGGTCTGCGGGGTCGCCGCGACCGCGGCGCCGGCGACCGTCTGATACGTCGCCATCGTCGTCGCCGCCTGCACCCACATCCGGATGTAGTCGGCCTCGTTCAGGGCGATCGGCACCGTGTTGATCCCGAAGAAGTTCGTCGCCACCAGCACCCCGTGCACGGCGTGATTGGCGGCCAGCTCGGCCAGGGTCGGCATCGCCGCCAGCGCGGTGGTGTAGGCGGTCGCCGCGGTCTGGTGCTCGGCGGCCGCGGCGGCGCTGTTGCCGCTGGCCCGGGTCAGCCAGGCCAGGTAGGGCACGTTGGCGGCGAGGTAGGACTCGGCGCTGGGGCCCTGCCAGGTGCCGGCCTGCACCGCCGCCAGCATCGCGGCGAGTTCTTCGGCCACCGAGGCGTATTCGGTGCTGAGCGACTCCCACATCGCGGCTGCGGCCAGCAGCGGCCCGGCGCCGGGCCCGCTGCTCAGCAGTGTCGAGTACACCTCCGGGGGGGATGCCATCCAGATTGGTGCCGTCATGACCAGTAGCTCGCCCTTCCGAATGTGCCCGAACTTAAGAAGCTTACAACCTCAAATCTCGAAACACACCTGGATAATTCCTTGGAATGCGGATCGACTGACCGTATTTGTCCGCATATCTGGGTCGACACGGTTTCGGTCGGGTTGGCCGGGTCTCAGCCCGATGCCAGCCGGACCAGAAAACCGCTGGTGAGCAGCTGCCGGGCCAGCTCGATGCGCTGCTGCGGCGTCAATCCGGGCAGCTCACCCACCCGGAACGGCGTGCTGCTGTCGGAGGCGAACCGCAGCGCCGCCTCGTGGTCGGGGGCGGCGCTGATCAGCAACTGGGCGAACTGCAGTGCCACCCGGCCGTCGGTGTTGACCACCCGGGAGTACAGCGGCCGATGCTTGCGCACCAACGTCTGCTCGTCGATGTCGACGACGTCCGACACCCGCCCGACCGGTGGCAGCCGGCCGCGCCGCACCAGCAGATCCTCGAAGGCGTCCAGGCCACCGGCGATCACGGTCGGCTCGGTCAGCAGTCCCAGGGCGTCGTCCACCACCGCCGGAAGATCCGCCCGCACGCCCGGGTCGTCCAGGTAGCGGGCCGCCAGCCGGGTGTGGATGCGGTCGTCGGTGAAGCTCAGCAGCTGCAGCATGTGGGTGAGCAGGTCGAGGACGGTCGGCACGTGGATGCCGACGGTCAGGTGCACCGACGGCTCGGCACCGGTCTCGGCGGCGTGCACCCGGCCGCGTGGCAGGTACAGGGTGTCGCCGGCTTCCAGCACCAGGTCGGTCGGCTCCGGCAGGTCGCCGCCGAACACGTCGGCGACCTCCTTGCGGCGCCGCATGTCGTGCGGGGTCACCGCGGCGTCACCGTAGAGGTGCCAGGTCTTGCGCCCGTGGATCTGCAGCACCAGCACGTCGTGGTGGTCGTAGTGCGGCAGGAAGCCCCGCGACCCCGGCGGGCTCAGGTAGGCGTTGAGTTGCGTCGGATAGTTCAGCTCGACCTCGAGGGCGTGGGTCAGCCCGCCGAGTGAGCGGACGTACCGCTCCAGGTTGTCCAGGATGACCGTGTAGCCATCGGCCAGGTCGTGCCGGACAGCGGCGGTGTTCAGGGTGCCGTCCGGGAGCCGGTAGGCCGCCGCCTCCCGGGACGCCGCGCCGCGCACCGCGTGCACCCCGGCGGGTTCGTCGCGCAGCTGCGCCAGCAGTTCGTCGACCGCCGTCGGCCCGTCCAGCAGCGGAGTGAAATAGCCCGGGTCGCCGCGCCGGATGTGGTGGTGGCGGTCCCCGAACAGCTCGTCGAGGAAACCCTGCACTCCCAGCGGCGCCAGCAACCAGGCCAGATCGATCACCCGACTGAAACTACACCCGCAGCTGCGGCTGTCCTGAGCCTCAGTCGGCGCGGTTGAGCAACAGCGTGTGCGGCACCCCGAGGCGTCCGAGCAGTTGCCGCCACGGCGATTTCAGCAGCCCCGCGGCGTCGGTGGTGTCCACGATCCGCGGATCGGTCACCGCGAACGTCCGGCCGGAGAACTTCACCCGCCCGCCGCCGGCCGCCGTCAGGTTCTTCACCCAGTCCCGGTCGGTCCCGTAGGGCAGCAGCACCGCCACCCCGTCGGGCGTGCGGAACATCGACACCGGGGTGCGGTACGTCGTGCCGGAGCGGCGCCCGGTGTGCTCGACGATCGACCACAGCGGCACGAAACCGGAGACCGGTCGGAACAGTGGATTGGTCACCACCCGGTTGAACCGGGCGCGGCGTTCGGAGAACTGCATGGGTCGATCTTCGGCTAATCCTCACCGACGAGCAGCACCGCCCGCTCGAACGGCAGCCGGGCGAAGATCGGCCGCCAGCGCGGATGCACGTACAGCGCCGCCTCGGCCCGGCTCACCACCCGCGGTTCGGTGACTCGGAAGGACCGGCCGTACCGGCGCAGCGTGCCGCCGCCGGCCGCGCGCAGATTCTTCAGCCAGTCCCGGTTCGGCCCGTAGGTGAGCAGGATCGCCACCCCGTCCCGGGTGCTGAACACGTTCAACGGGGTGCGGTAGGGCTTGCCGGACTGCCGGCCGACGTGCTCGAGGATGCCGAACGCCGGCAGCCAGCCGGCCCACAACCGTTGGATCGGGTTGGTGACGTGCCGATTGAACCGGGCCAGCCATTGCGGAAGTTGCATGTTTCACCGTCTGAGTCATCGACCGGGGGACTGTGATAGTGCTCACCATTGTCCTCGCGCGCGCGGCCGCGATCAAGGT
Source organism: Mycolicibacter acidiphilus (assembly GCF_018455725.1). Taxonomy (GTDB): domain Bacteria; phylum Actinomycetota; class Actinomycetes; order Mycobacteriales; family Mycobacteriaceae; genus Mycobacterium; species Mycobacterium acidiphilum. Next base: position 86,870 of record NZ_JAHCLR010000022.1, on the reverse strand, counting down.
GTGCGACGGTCCACTACACCCTCTAGACCCCCTTGGTCGGCTTGCCCGGATCGGCTGGGACACTGGTCGGCGTGGCTAGCACGGATCAGACGGTGTCGGAACGGCTGTTCGCCGACGCCTGCGCGGTGACACCCGGCGGGGTGAACTCGCCGGTGCGGGCGTTCGCCTCGGTCGGCGGGACGCCGCGCTTCATCGCCGAGGCGGCCGGCTGCTGGCTCACCGACGCCGACGGCAACCGCTACGTCGACCTGGTCTGCTCGTGGGGGCCGATGATCCTCGGCCATGCGCACCCGGCGGTCGTCGACGCCGTGCAGCGGGCCGCCGCCACCGGGCTGTCGTTCGGGGCGCCGACCCGCAGCGAAACCGAACTGGCCGCCGAGATCATCAACCGGGTTGCCGCGGTGGACAAGATCCGGCTGGTCAACTCCGGCACCGAGGCCACCATGAGCGCGCTGCGACTGGCCCGCGGTTACACCGGCCGGGAGAAGGTGGTGAAGTTCTCCGGCTGCTACCACGGTCACGTCGACGCGCTGCTCGCCGACGCCGGCTCCGGGGTCGCCACGCTCGGATTACCGTCCTCACCCGGGGTCACCGGCGCGACCGCCGCCGACACCATCGTGCTGCCCTACAACGATGTCGACGCGGTGCGGGCGGTCTTCGCCGAGCAGGGCGACCGGATCGCCGCGGTCATCACCGAGGCCGCCGCCGGCAACATGGGGGTGGTGGCGCCGGCGCCCGGCTTCAACGCCGCACTGCGCGAGATCACCGCCGCCCACGGCGCGCTGCTGATCCTCGACGAGGTGATGACCGGGTTCCGGGTCAGCGCCGGCGGTTGGTACGGATTGGAGCCGGTGGACGCCGACCTGTTCACGTTCGGCAAGGTGATCAGCGGCGGGCTGCCGGCCGCGGCGTTCGGCGGCCGGGCGCAGGTGATGGATCGCCTCGCGCCGCTGGGGCCGGTGTATCAGGCGGGCACGCTGTCCGGGAACCCGGTGGCGGTGGCCGCCGGGCTGGCCACGTTGCGCTCCGCCGACGCCGCCGTCTACGCCACGCTGGACGCCAACGCCGACCGGCTGGAAGTCCTGTTCGCCAGCGCGCTGACCGATGCCGGTGTGCCGCACCAGATCCCGCGGGCCGGCAACATGCTGGGCGTGTTCTTCACCGACACCCCGGTGACCGACTACGCCGCCGCCCGGGCCAGCCAGACGTGGCGTTATGCCCCGTTCTTCCACGCGCTGCTGGACGCCGGGGTCTACCCGCCGTGCAGCCCGTTCGAGGCGTGGTTCGTCTCGGCGGCGCTCACCGACGACGCGTTCGAGCGGATCGCCGCCGCGCTCCCCGCGGCCGCCAAGGCCGCCGCCGCTGCCACGAAACCGGAGAACTGATGTCCGAACACACCCGCGTCCACCTGGTGCGGCACGGCGAGGTCTACAACCCGGACGGCATCCTCTACGGCCGGCTGCCCGGCTTCCGGCTCTCCGACACCGGGCAGGCGCAGGCCGCCGCGGTCGCCGACGCGCTCGCCGACCGCGACGTCGTCGCCGTCATCGCATCGCCGCTGCAGCGCGCCCAGGAGACCGCCGCGCCGATCGCCGCCGCGCACAACCTGACGATCGACACCGACGACAACCTGATCGAGTCGCTGAACGTCTTCGAGGGCAAGCGGGTCTCACCCGGCGACGGCGTGTGGCGCAGCCCGCGGTTCTGGTGGCATCTGCGCAACCCGATCAGCCCGTCCTGGGGCGAGTCCTACGGTCAGATCGCCACCCGGATGGCGGCCGCGGTGGACAAGGCCCGGGCCCGCGGCGCCGGCCATGAGGTGGTCTGCGTCAGCCACCAGTTGCCGGTGTGGACGGTGCGGCAGTTCCTGACCGGCAAGCGCCTCTGGCACGACCCGCGCAAGCGTGAATGCGAGGTGGGTTCGGTGACCACCCTGGTGTACGACGGCGACGAGCTGGTCGACGTCGAATACCTTGTCCCGGCCCGCGACTGATGAAGCGGACGCTCGTCGTGACAGTGGCAGTGGCCCTGGCACTGCTGGGGTCGGGCTGCGCGACCGGTGACGACGCCGTAACCCACGGCGGCACCTTCGAATTCGTCTCGCCCGGCGGCAAGACCGACATCTTCTACGACCCGCCGGCGGCGCGCGGCAAGCCCGGCAAGGTGTCCGGACCGGACCTGATGGACCTGTCGCGCACCATCGGCGTCGACGATTTCCCGGGCAAGGTCGTCGTCCTCAATGTGTGGGGGCAGTGGTGCGGGCCGTGCCGCACCGAGGTCAGCCAGCTGCAGAAGGTGTACGACGACACCCGTGCGCAGGGGGTGGCGTTCCTGGGCGTCGACGTCCGCGACGCCGACCCGCAGCCGTCCCGGGACTTCGTCAAAGACCGGCACGTCACCTACCCGTCGATCTTCGACCCGGCGATGCGCACGATGATCGCGTTCGGCGGCCGGTACCCGTCGTCGGTCATCCCGGCGACCATGGTGCTCGACCGGCAGCATCGGGTGGCGGCGGTGTTCCTGCGCGAGGTGCTCGCCGAGGACCTGCAGCCGGTGGTGCAGCGGCTGGCGGCCGAGCCCCCCGAGGGGCAGCCGTGACCGGGTTCGCCGCAACCGCGGCCACCGGGCCGCTGCTGCTGGCGGTCGCGGTGGCGGCGCTGGCCGGGCTGGTGTCGTTCGCGTCGCCGTGCGTCGTGCCGCTGGTACCCGGCTACCTGTCGTACCTGGCGGCGGTGGTCGGCGTCGACGAGACCCCGGCCGCGGGTGCGCTGAAGGCACCGCCGTCGGCGAGGTGGCGGGTCGCCGGGTCGGCGGGACTGTTCGTCGCCGGGTTCACCGCGGTGTTCCTGCTCGGCTCGATCGCGGTGCTCGGCATGACCACCACGCTGATCACCAATCAGGTTGTGCTGCAACGCATCGGCGGTGTGGTGACGATCGCGATGGGACTGGTCTTCGTCGGCTTCGTCCCGGCGCTGCAACGCCAGCTGCGGTTCACCCCGCAGCAGCTGTCCACCGTGGTCGGGGCGCCGCTGCTCGGTGCGGTGTTCGCCCTGGGCTGGACGCCGTGCCTGGGGCCGACGCTGACCGGGGTGATCGCGGTGGCCTCGGCGACCGACGGCGCCTCGGTGGCCCGCGGCGTGCTGCTGGTGATCGCCTACTGCCTGGGCCTGGGAATCCCGTTCGTGGCACTGGCGTTCGGATCGGCCAGTGCGGTGGCCGGGTTGAGCTGGCTGCGGACGCACACCCGCGCCATCCAGATCTTCGGCGGGGTGCTGCTGATCGCGGTCGGCGTCGCCCTGCTCACCGGGGTGTGGGCGGACTTCATCTCCTGGGTGCGCGACGCGCTGGTCTCCGACGTCAGGCTGCCGGTATGAGCAAGGCCGTGGCCTGGATCCGCAACACCTGGCGGGCGCTGACGTCGATGGGCACCGCCCTGGTGCTGCTGTTCCTGCTCGCGCTCGGCGCCATCCCCGGCGCCCTGCTGCCGCAGCGGAACCTCAACGCCGCCAAGGTGGATGAATACCTGGCGCTGCACCCGGTGCTCGGGCCGTGGCTGAACCGGGTGCAGGCGTTCGACGTGTTCTCCAGCTTCTGGTTCACCGCGATCTACGTGCTGCTCTGCGTCTCGCTGATCGGCTGCCTGACGCCGCGCACCGTCGAGCAGTTCCGCACCCTGCGCGCCGTGCCGGTGCCGGCGCCGCGCAACCTGTCCCGGCTGCCCAAGCACGCCGCCACCGAGCTGCCCGGCGAGCCGGCGGTGCTGGCGGAGACACTGGCGGCGCGGCTGCGCGGCTGGCGGCGGATCACCCGCACCGGCGACGACACGGTCACCGGCGCGGTCGAGGTCTCCGCGGAGAAGGGGTACCTGCGCGAATTCGGCAACCTGACCTTCCATTACGCGCTGCTGGGCCTGCTGGCGGCGGTCGCCGTCGGCCGGATGTTCGGCTACGAGGGCAACGTGATGGTGATCGCCGACGGCGGCGCCGGTTTCTGCTCGGCGTCGCCGGCTGCGTTCGACTCGTTTCGGGCCGGCACCACCATCGACGGCACCGAACTGCACCCGATGTGCATCCGGGTCAACGACTTCGACGCCAACTACCTGGACTCCGGGCTGGCCACGTCGTTCACCGCACACATCGACTACCAGGCCGGTGACGACCTGGCCGCCGACAACTGGCGGCCGTACCTGCTGGAGGTCAACCACCCGCTGCGGGTCGGCGGCGACCGCGCCTACCTGCAGGGACACGGCTACGCGCCCACCTTCACCGTCGTGTTCCCGGACGGTCAGGCCCGCACCCAGACCGTGCAGTTCCGGCCCGACAACCCGTTGACGCTGCTGTCGTCGGGCGCGATGCGGTTCGACCCGCCGGCCGGCAGGTACCCCGACCCGACCGAGCGCCGCAAGCACCAGATCGGCATCCAGGGCCTGTTCGCCCCGACCGAGCAGCTCGATGACGGGCTGCTGTCCTCGGCGTTCCCGGCGCTGCGCGACCCGGCCGTCGCGATCGACGTCTACCGCGGCGACACCGGCCTGGACACCGGCCGGCCGCAGGGCCTGTTCACGCTGGATTCCCGGCTGATCCACCAGGGCCGGCTGACGAAGGTGGCCCGCGCCAACCTCAAACCCGGCCAGCAGACCCGACTCGACGACGGCACCGTGGTGCGCTTCGACGGCGCGGTGCCGTTCATCAACATCCAGGTGTCGCACGATCCGGCCGAGTTCTGGGTGCTGGTGTTCGCGATGGCGATGATGGCCGGCCTGGTGGTGTCGCTGGTGGTGCGCCGCCGCCGGATCTGGATCCGGCTGAGTCCGGGCGGGACGGCCGGTACGGTGAACGTCGAGGTGGGCGGCTTGGCGCGTACCGACAACTCCGGCTGGGGGGATGATTTCGAGCGGCTGACCTCCCGGCTGTTCACCGGATTCGACCGAGGCGAGGAGGCCTGAGTGAACCGCACTCACATCGACGTCGGGCTGGCCCGCTACTCCGACTGGGCGTTCACGTCGGCGCTGATCGTGCTGGTCGGGGCGCTGCTGCTGCTGGCCGTCGAACTGGCCTACACCCGCAGCCGGGCTTCCGATGAACGCGCGGCTGAGCGTGAACTGGTGGCCGCCGGCGGGGTGACCGCCGACAGCGCCACCCCCGGTGTCGTGCTGCCCGCGGCGCGCCGGTCGGTCGACGAACGGGTCGGCCGGGCCGGGCTGGCCCTGGTCTACCTGGGCATCGCGCTGCTGTTCGGCTGCATCGCGCTGCGCGGGGCCGCCACACTGCGCCCGCCGTGGGGCAACATGTACGAGTTCATCAACCTGACCTGTTTCTCCGGGCTGATCGCCGCCGCCGTCGCGCTGCGCCGCCCGCAGTACCGCAGCCTGTGGGTGTTCGTGCTGTTCCCGGTGCTGATCCTGCTGGCGGTCTCCGGGCACTGGCTGTACGCCACCGCGGCGCCGGTGATGCCGGCGCTGCAGTCCTACTGGCTGCCGCTGCACGTCTCGGTGGTCAGCATCGGCTCCGGGGTGTTCGTGGTGGCCGGTGTGGCCAGCATCCTGTTCGTGCTGCGCCGATCACGGCTCTCCGACCCGGCCACCCCGGGTGTGTTGGCCCGGGTCGTGCGCCGACTGCCGGACGCGCAGACCCTGGACCGGATCGCCTACCGGACGACGATCTTCGCGTTCCCGGTGTTCGGTTTCGGTGTGATCTTCGGCGCGATCTGGGCCGAGGGCGCCTGGGGCCGCTATTGGGGCTGGGACCCCAAGGAGACGGTGTCGTTCATCGCGTGGATCGTCTACGCGGCCTACCTGCACGCCCGGTCGACGGCCGGTTGGCGGGACTACAAGGCGGCCTGGATCAACATCGCCGGATTCGTGGCGATGATCTTCAACCTGTTCTTCGTGAATCTCGTCACGGTGGGGTTGCACTCCTACGCAGGGGTGGGCTGAACCGCACTGACAGGTTCCGCTGGGAGTGCTGCGCTACCCTGCGGTGGCAACCATGAATTGACCACCGATCACTCGACGGGGGATATGTCAGTGTCCGAGCATCCGCCGCACGGCGGCGACGTTCCGCAGGCGTACAGCCAGCCGGAGCAACCCACGACCCAGTTCCGGCCGTACCACCAGGAGGCTGAGGCTGCGGCCGTCGAGGCCGACAGCCCGGAGACGCCGCCGTTCGGCACCCCGGCCGAGACGGCTGCCTACAGCGCCCCGGAGGCAGCCGCTTACGGCGCCCCGGAGGCGCCCGCGTTCGACAACCCGGAGGCGCCCACCTACAGCCACCCGGTCGAGGTCGCCGCCGAGCCGTCGTTCGGCGGCTTCCGCACCGAGCGCCGCTTCCAGGAGCCCTGGCCCGCGCAGCACCCGGTCGAGCCCCAGCCGCAGCAGCAGGCCTGGACGGCCACTCAGAGCTGGAACCCGCAGCCGGCGACCGAGCAGTCGCAGGTCTACTTCGGCGGCGGATCCAACGCCGGCCCGGTCGACGCGCCGTACCGGCCCGGCGCCCCGGCGTCGCCGTACTCGGATCTGTCCACCACGTCGCTGCTGCGGCAGGTCAAGCCGCCGCCGACCAGCGGCTGGCGCCGGCTGCTGTACGTGCTGTCCGGTCAGCTGATCAACGTCGGCGATTCGGCGCGCACCGCCCGCTACAGCGACCTGGTGGTGCAGGCCAACCGGCCGCTGCAGGGCTGCTACCGGATCGCGGTGCTGTCGCTGAAGGGCGGCGTCGGCAAGACCACCATCACCGCCACGCTCGGCGCCACCTTCGCGTCGATCCGCGGTGACCGGGTGGTGGCCGTCGACGCCAACCCCGACCGGGGCACGCTGAGCCAGAAGGTGCCGCTGGAGACCCCGGCCACCGTGCGCCACCTGCTGCGCGACGCCGACGGCATCCAGCGTTACAGCGACGTGCGCAGCTACACCAACCAGGGGCCGAGCCGCCTGGAGGTGCTGGCGTCGGAGAGCGACCCGGCGGTGTCGGAGGCGTTCAGCGCCGACGACTACACCCGCACCCTGCAGGTGCTGGAGCGGTTCTACAGCCTGGTGCTCACCGACTGCGGCACCGGCCTGATGCACTCGGCGATGTCGGCGGTGCTGGACAAGGCCGACACCCTGATCGTGGTGAGTTCCGGCTCGGTCGACGGGGCCCGCAGTGCCTCGGCGACGCTGGACTGGCTGGACGCGCACGGCCACGAGGACCTGGTCCGCCGGTCGATCGCGGTGATCAACGCGGTGCGGCCGCGGTCGGGCAAGGTCGACATGCAGAAGGTCGTCGACCACTTCTCCCGGCGGTGCCGGGCGGTGCGACTGGTGCCGTTCGACCCGCACCTGGAGGAGGGCGCGGAGATCGACCTGAACCGGTTGAAGCGGGAGACGCGTGAGGCGCTGATCGAGTTGGCGGCTGTTGTGGCCGACGGGTTCCCCGGCGACGACCGGTCGAACCAGCACTTCGTCTGAGTCAGCCGGAACCAGTCAGGCCTTCGGGCCGTGATCGCCGCGGCCTAGTCGCCACAGGAATTCGGGGTCGTCGTCGGGTCCGATCACCCGGGTCTTCGGGCGTGCCTGCGCGCGGGCGCTGCGCAGCCCGAAGTAGATGACCGTCCCCAGTGTGACGATGAGGAGCAGGTAGAGCACGGAACACCTCCTGGCGTCCGAATATACCGTCATCGGCACCCGGTTCGGGGCCACTGGGTGACCAGTAGGCTCGACCCGTGACGGAGGGTCGGGCCCAGCGGGGTCGTGCGGTGGTCGATGTTCTCAGCTATACCGCGGCGCGGTTGGCACTGGTACTCGTGCTCAGCGCAGTGATCTACGGGCTGGGACGGCTGGTCGGGGTGAGCGACTTCCCGCCGATCGTCGCGCTGCTGTTCGGCCTGATCATCGCGATGCCGCTGGGCATGTGGGTGTTCGGCCCGCTGCGCCGCCGGGCCACCGCCAGCCTGGCATCGGCGGGCGAGGGCCGGCGCCGGGATCGCGAGCAGTTGCAGGCCCGGTTGCGCGGGGAGGAACCCGCTGAGGAACCCGCCGACGACTGACCCCCGGCGTTGACTGTGCGCCCACCTGTCATCAATGTCCTCAGCGGCCTCGTCTGCCACTTGTGCACCTGGAAGTAAGGCATGGGGTCGGTCAGAGATTGATACCGGATGCGCTATCACCGTCCTGTGGATCGCGACATGATAGCACTGGCGGTATCGAAATCCAGAAGGTCCACATCCTCCTGACCGGGGGCTGCTGAGGCCTATGTGACAGCGAGTGCACCCGCCACCGCGGTCGACCACACCAGCATCGCCAGACCGGTGTCACGCAGCACCGGGATCAACTCACCACCGCCCCGACCGGACCGCACCGGCCGGGCCGCCCGCACCGCCAGCGGCACCGCGACCAGCCCCAGCGCACACCACGGCGTCGCCAAAACCAGCGCCAGCGTCAGCACCCCCGGCAGCGCCAGCAGCAGCTGAAACAGCACCCGGGTCCGGGCGTCGCCGAGCCGCACCGCCAGCGTCGTCTTCCCGGCCACCGCGTCGGTGGGAATGTCGCGCAGGTTGTTGGCCACCAGCACCGCCGACGACAGGGCGCCGACCGCCACCGCCAGCGTCCACCCCACCCAGTCCACCCGCAGCGCCTGGGTGAACTCGGTACCCAGCACGGCCACCAGGCCGAAGAACACGAACACCGCCACCTCGCCGAACCCGGCGTAGCCGTACGGCCGGGAGCCGCCGGTGTACAGCCACGCCCCGGCGATGCAGCCCGCCCCGACCGCCAGCAGCCACGGGGCGCTGACCAGCGCCAGGGCCAGCCCGGCCACCGCCGCCACCGCCAGCGCCGTCACCGCGGCGGCCAGCACCGCGCGCGGGGTGGCCAGCCACGAGCCGACCAGGCGCACCGGCCCGGTCCGGTCGTCGTCGGTGCCGCGGATGCCGTCGGAGTAGTCGTTGGCGAAGTTCACCCCGATGATCAGCGCCACCGCGACGGTCAGCGCCAGCAGCGCCCGCCACCACACCGCGCCGCCCAGCCAGGCCGCCGCGCCGGTGCCGGCGATCACCGGGGCCACCGCGTTCGGCAGCGTCCGGGGCCGCGCCCCCTCGATCCACTGTGCAAAGTCGGCCACCAGCCGATCCTGCCACGGGCGTATCGGAGAATGATCGCCATGATCGGGGTCATCGGCGGTAGCGGCTTCTATTCGTTCTTCGGCGACGACGCGCAGCGCGTCGACCTCGACACCCCCTACGGCACACCCAGTGCACCGGTCACCGTCGGCACCGTCGGCGGCCACGACGTCGCGTTCCTGCCGCGGCACGGTGAACGGCACGAGTACTCGCCGCACACCGTGCCCTACCGGGCGAACATGTGGGCGCTGCGCACGCTGGGGGTGCGCCGCATCTTCGCGCCGTGCGCGGTCGGCAGCCTGCGGCCCGACCTGCAGCCCGGTGCGATCGTGGTGCCGGACCAGTTGATGGACCGCACCCGCGGGCGGGCCGACACCTACTTCGACGAGGGCGGGGTGCACGTCGAGTTCGCCGACCCGTACTGCCCGGCGCTGCGGTCGGTGGTCACCGGGATGGCCGACGTGGTCGACGGCGGCACCATGGTGGTGATCCACGGGCCCCGGTTCTCCACCCGGGCGGAGAGCCAGTGGTACGCCCGCGCCGGGTTCAGCCTGGTCAACATGACCGGCTACCCGGAGGCGGTGCTAGCCCGGGAGTTGGAGATGTGTTACGCGGCAATCGCTTTGGTGACCGACGTGGACGCCGGTGTGGACGTCGGCGACGGCGTGCGGATCACCGACGTGATGGCCGAATTCGCCAAGAACATCGAACCGTTCAAGAAGCTGGTGCACCGGGCGATCGAGCAGGTCGACGCCGAGCGCACCTGCACGCACTGCCTGCCGCATCAGGGCGTGCAGCTGCCGTTCGAACTGCCCTGAGCTACTCCGGGGCAGGGTCGGCTTCGTCGCCGGCTGAATCGACTTCGCCGCGATAGATTCTCGGTCCGCCGACCGGGATCCGGACGGTGGTGTCCGCGGACCGGAAGATCCGTGGCGACCCCGCGGCACCGGGTTTGGGTCGAGCCCTCCGACGACGCGGGAGTCGGCCGACAACGATCGCGACAGCCAGCCCGTACAGCGCCAACCCGCACAGCACCACGTCGAACGTGCTGGTGATCTGCTGGGCGAGACCGTTGCCGTACACCGGATGCGTCAGCGCGGCCGAGCGCTGCGGATCGGCAAGGCGCGGAGCCAATCCGACGCCGACCATGATCCGGGCGATGGTGAACCCGAGCAGCACCGCGCTCACCGACCAGATCGCGGCCGCCGGCAGCGACCGGTTGCTCAGGTTGATCCGCAGCCAGATCGCGATGACCGCGGCCACCAGGTCGAACGCGGCCATCGTCGCACTGTCGTACGGCGAGTACGGCAGGTGCAACGTCACCGCGACCACCAGGTCGGTGATCCGCATCAGGGCCGAACCCACACACCAGACGACGATGAGCAGCAGGGTGTTTCCGGTCGCGTCGAGCCAGGCGGGGGCCGGTGAACCACGCAGCACCGGAACCAGGAAGATAGCCGCCGCTGCCGCCCACGCCAGGTATCCCTCGAAACCGACACCCGCGGTGGAGGTGTTCTGCGCGATCCCGTGGAACCCGTCGATGATCCGGCCGGCCGGCAGCAGCCACACCAGCACACCGGCGCCCAGTGTCGAGACGCCCAGCACCACGGTGGCGATCCGAGACCGACTGTCGGCGTGCACAATCCAGCGCGCTCCGGCGTACACGGTCACCCAGGCGACGGCCGCGTACACCACTGCGGTCGCGATGATCGCCACGTGCTGCCGGCCGAACCCGTCGCCGGAATGCGGGTCGGGCAGGGCGTAGCGCACCCGCCAGTAGAGGTTGAACAGCGCGCTCGCCCCGGCGCCGATCATCGCGGCGAAACCGAGGAATCGCACTGTTCGCGGCCGGCTTTCGATGCGCGCGGCCAGCAGTGCTCCGGCGACGCCCAGAAAGGCGCCCGGCCCCACCCCACCCGGCGGGTGATCGGTCCCGCCGTACCGGACCGTCTGCACCACGTCGAAAACCACTGCGGCACAGACCAGCAGCAGGTACGGGGTGTTGAGCGTGACCCGCAGCCGCCGGATTCCGATCGACGCCAGCGACAGCACCGTCGCAGCCGCCAGCACCGCGAACAGTCGTCGGTCGCTGCCGGGGATGCCGAGGCCGAGGTAGAGATTCCACGGCAGCACCAGCGCACCGCACAGCAGCAACCCGGCGACGGCATCCCGGCCGAAGGACCGTCGGGTCGACTCACGCGTCATCTGCCCACCATAACCGTGCTGCCTGCGGGTATCGGTGTGCAGCGACGGTTCGCTCGGGTCGCGGTGTCGCCCGGCGCGACTAGACTGGCGAAGCGATTCGACGGCGGAAGGGAGACACGCGATGGACGTCGCGTTGGGCGTGTCGGTTTCCGACGCGATCGCCCGCCTGGCGCTCGTCGAATCCGCCGGCGGCGGTGATGCGGTACTCGATGAGTCGCTGCTCGACCTGGCGCAGGAGCCGGTTGAGACGCTCACCGAGACCGTGATCGGAACGCACCGAATGCTGGCCGACGAGGGGCACCGGCTCGTCGCCACCCGGCTGTCCTGGACCGACGCGGACGCGGTGACGCGACTGCGTCAGGCGCTGGACGACGCCGGCGTGCGTGACGTCACCGTGCTACCCGGTGCGCGCTCGGCGGTGGCGCTGGCGCGCAACCTGGCCGCCGACGCCGGGGAGACGGCACTGCTGCCGACGGGCGCCGGTGACGCGACCACCGCGGCGCCGGCGGTGACCGCCGCCGAAGCGACCGCGCTGGCACCGGCGCTCGCCCCGGACGAGTCGACCGCCCCGCCGACCGAGGTGACACCGGCGGTGCCCGACGCGGACGCCGAGCATCAGCTGGCCTACTCGATGACCGACGACGACTCCGAGTTGCTGCCACTGGAGTACGACGGCGACGACTACGAGAGTGACTACGACGGCGGCACCTACGACGAGATGTTTGACGACGGCGCCGGTATCGACGTAGCGAGTCTGGCACCGCCGGTCGGCCGGGCGCTGCTGGTGGGCAGTTCGGTCGGCGGCATCCTCGTCGCCGGCTGCGCGGCGCTGGCGGTCGCGGTCACGATCGGCATCCGGCCGACCGCCGCCGCCGTTGTGCAGCAACCGGTTCAGGCGCAGCCGCAGGTGGCGCCGCAGCCCGTCCCGGGCAACTTCGTGCCCCCGCTGCCGGCGCCGAAACCGGTCCCGGTGCGGCCGCCGGTGGAGAATCCCGTTGGGGGCGAGTCGGTTCCGGTGCCGCAGGCACCCGCAGCCGTTCCGGCGCCGACGATCCCGATTCCGAGTGCGGTGCCCGCCCCGGCGCCGGCGCCGCCGGTCATCCCGGTGCCCATCCCGATCCCGATCATTCCCGGGCCGATCGGCGGTGCGGGCGGTCTCGGTGGTCTCGGTGGGTTGGGCGGACTCGGCGGGCTCAACCCCGATGGTATCGCGGGCAGTAACGGCGAGATCGGCTCCGGCGGTGGGCAACTCGGCGGCAGCGGCGGTGGTGTCGGCGGTTCCGGTTCGGGTGTGGGCGGGACCGATGGCGGCGGCGGATCCCATGGCGGCACCGGCGGTTCCGGCGGGACGACGGGTGGCAGCGCCGGCGGTTCCGGCAACAGCACCGGTGGGTCGGACAGCAGCGCCGGTTCGGGCGGTGAATCGAGCGGTACGGGTGGCTCGGGTGGGTCAGACAACAGCACCGGAGGCTCGGGATCGGGTAGCGGCACCGGGTCGGGATCGGGTGGCACCTCCGGCGGTTCCGGGTCCGGCGGCGGCGCCGGGTCGAGCGGCGGGACCGGCGATTCGGGAGGCTCGGGCAGCACTCCTGGTGGATCCGGGCCCGCCACCGGCGCCGGCGGGTCGAGCGGCAGTGGCGCCGGCGGTTCGGGTTCAAGCGATAGCGGCAGCACCGGGTCGGGCGGCACTAGCGGCAGCGGGTCGGGTAGCGGCACCGGGTCGGGTAGCAGTGGCTCCGGCGGCAACTCCAGCGACTCCGGCGGTTCGGGGAGTACCCCCGGCGGTTCGGGGTCGAGCGGCAGCAGTGGCTCAGGTGGCGGCTCGTCCAGCGGGTCGAGCGGTGGTCACTCGGGTGGCGGGCCGAGTGGCGGGTCCTCCGGCGGGTCGAGCGGCGGATCCTCCGGCGGGTCGAGTGGCGGATCCTCCGATGGAGGCCTCGGTGGCGGTGGACATTCCGGCTTCGGCGGAGGCTCCAGTTCCGGTTCCAGTGGTGGGTCCGATTCCGGTTCGAGCGGTGGATCGGGCGGTGGCCTCGGCGGCTTCGGTGGCGGTGGTCATTCCGGTGGTGGCTCTGATTCGGGTTCCGGTGGTGGCCTCGGCGGTTTCGGTGGCTTCGGCGGCGGTGGCCACTCCGGTGGTGGGTCCGATTCCGGCTCGAGTGGTGGATCGGGTGGTGGCCTCGGTGGCTTCGGTGGCGGTGGTCATTCCGGTGGTGGCTCTGATTCGGGTTCCGGTGGTGGCCTCGGCGGTTTCGGCGGTTTCGGCGGGGGTGGTCACTCCGACGGCGGCAGCGGTTCGGGCGGCGGCTTCGGCGGCGGCTCGGGTGGTGGCTTCGGTGGCTTCGGTGGCGGCTCCAGCAGTGGCGGCTCAAGCGGTGGTAGCTCAAGCGGAGGTGGGCTCGGCGGCTTCGGCGGTTTCTTCGGCGGCCACTGAGCCGCGCCGACCCGGCTAGCCGGCGAACCGCTGCGCCAACGCCTTTCGGTCCAACTTGCCGATCCCGCGCCGCGGCAGGGCGTCGACCAGATGCAACTCGCGCGGCGCGGCCGTCACCTCCAGGACGGCCCCGACGTGCGCCCGCAACGCCTCCAGCGTCGGCGGCGTCGCGCCGGCCACCACCACGGCGACGGCCACCCGCTGCCCCAGCCGGTCGTCGGCGACCCCGAACACCGCACAGTCGGCCACCGCGGGATGCGTCACCAGCGCCGCCTCCACCGGCCCCGGCAGCACGGTCAGACCGCCGGTGCTGATCGCGTCGTCGGCGCGGCCCAGGATCGTCAGCACTCCCGCGTCGTCCACCCTGCCGATGTCGCTGGTGTGGAACCAGCCCGGCTCGGCGAACGGGTCCGGGTCGACCGGGTTGCGGTACCCGGACGCCAGCGTCGGCCCGCCGAGCGCCACCCGGTCGTCAGCACCGATCCGCACCCCGACCCCGGTCAGCGGCACCCCGTCGTAGACGCAGCCGCCTGTGGTCTCACTCATCCCGTAGGTGCGCACCACCCGGATGCCGGCGTCGGCGGCCGCCGCCAGCACCGGCTGCGGTGCCGGGCCGCCACCGAGCAGCACCGCGTCGAACCCGGCCAGCGCCGCGGTCGCCGCCGGCGACCCCAGTGCCTTGCCGAGTTGGGTGGCCACCAGCGAGGTGTAGCGCCGACCGGACCCGAGTTCGGCGACCGCGGAAGGCAATTCGTCGACGTCGAAGCCCGCCGAGACGTCCATTTCGACGGGGGTCGTCCCGGCCAGCACGCTGCGCACCAGTACCTGGACCCCGGCGATGTGGTGCGCCGGCAGCGCCAGCAGCCAGCGTCCCGGACCGCCGAGCCGCTCGGCGGTCGCGGCCGCACTGGCCCGCAGCGCGGTAGCGGTCAGCAGCGCGCCCTTGGGCGCCCCGGTGGTGCCCGACGTCGTCGCCACCAGCGCGACGTCGTCGTCGATCGGTTCCCCGGCCCGCAGTTCGGGTGGGGGAGCGGAGTGCTCCGGGATCGGCAGCAGTGCTGGGCCGTGCCCGCTGAGCGCCTCGGTCAGGGCCGGCAGCAGCGCGCTGACCGCGCCGCCCGCCGGGACGGGCAGTGCGCGCAGAACGGCTATGACGACTCCCCGGCGGGGATGTCCAGCGGCCAGCCCTTGGCGGCCAACCGCTCCCACACCCGCTCGACGTCCTCCTGCGCGGGCAACTCGTTGGTGAACCGGGCGATCAGCACCCCGATGTCGATGTGGTCGAACTCGCCGCGGCCCATCAGTTCCCGGGCCACCTCTTTGACCTCGTCGTGGGTGAGCCGCCGCGACAGCAGCGCCAGCAGTGGCACGTAGTCGGTCTGCGGGACGCCATCGGGGTATCCGGCGCGCAACCACGCGACGATCGAGCTGAGGAATCGGTTCACTCTGCGTCAACTTCCCGTGCCGACACCGGCGTCTGTACCGCTTGATACTACGTGCACCGCACGACTAGGCGAGTCCGAAGACGTCGTCCCAGCCACCCCAGTCGTCCCACTGCCAGCCGATGCGGTGCTCGATGAAGTCGCGGGCGATGAACAGGACACCGACGGCCACCAGCACCAGCAGCAGCAGAAAGATCAGCCAGCGCAACGTGACCAGATTGCCGCGCCTGCGCTCTGCCGGGCCGCCGTCGGCCGCGGCGCCGAGTCGCACCCCCACCGCGAACAGCGACGGGATGGCCGCGCCGATCAGCAACCCGAAGATCAGGATCTTCGCCGTGGCGACGTAGTCGAACCAGTATTTGAGGGTGCTCATGCGCCCGACGCCTCCGCGGCGCCGACGGGTTCGAGCCCGTCGGTCATGTGCTCGCCCCAGTCGGCGGTGACGTTGTTGTGGTCGACCGGCACCTTGCGCGACTCGCGCCAGATCAGCCCGGCCGCCGCCGCCAGCAGCGCGAAACCGCCCAGCACCCCGGCGTATCCGCCGAGCCGGTGCACCAGCGTGTAGCTCAGCGCGCCGATCGCACCGGCCAGCGGCAGCGTGATCAACCAGGCCATCGCCATCCGGCGGGCCACCCCCCAGCGCACCTCGGCGCCGGGCCGGCCCAGGCCGGCGCCGAGCACCGAGCCGGTGACGACCTGGGTGGTGGACAGCGTGTAGCCGAAATGGCTGGACATCAGGATGATCGCCGCCGACGACGACTCCGCGGCCATGCCCTGCCGGGATTCGATGTCGACCAGACCCTTGCCGAGGGTGCGGATCACCCGCCAGCCACCGGAGTAGGTGCCCGCCGCCATCGCCAGCGCGCAGCAGACGATCACCCACAATGGCGGCAGCACGTCGGTGGTCTTGGCCGCCCCGTAGGAGATCAGTGCGAGGAAGATCACGCCCATCGTCTTCTGGGCGTCGTTGGTGCCGTGCGCCAGCGCGATCAGGGCGGTGGTGCCGATCTGGCCGCGCCGGAACTCGCGGCGGGCGCGCTTCTCGTCGACCCGGCGGGTGAGGCGGTACACCAGTGCCGTGCCGACCGTGGCGACCAGCGTCGCCGCCAGCACCGCCACCACCGACGGCACCAGCACCTTCGACACCACCCCGCCCCAGCGCACACCGTGGGTGCCGACCGCGGCGATCATCGCGCCGACGACGCCGCCGATCAGGGCGTGCGACGAACTGGACGGGATCCCGAACAGCCAGGTCAGCAGGTTCCAGACGATGCCGCCGACCAGGCCGCCGAACATCACCTCCAGCGTCACCAGGTGGGTGACCACCAGGTCCTTGGCGATGGTGGCGGCCACCTGAGTGGACAGGAACGCGCCGACGAGGTTCAGCGAGGCACAGAGGGCCACCGCGGTTTTCGGTTTCAGCGCACCGCTGGCGATGGCGGTGGCGATCGCGTTACCGGTGTCGTGGAAGCCGTTGGTGAAGTCGAAGGCCAGTGCCGTGACGACGACGATGATCAGCAGCAGGAGCTCCACGGTCACCGTGCGGATTTTGGCAGCCGGGTGGGGGATTTGTCGAACCGGCCGGGTCGAAACCGGCGCTACTTGGGTTTGGCGCCCAGGATGTACCAGCCGACGTGGTGGGCGATGAAGTCGCGGGCGATGAACAGCACCCCGACGATGACCACGATCAGCACGAACGCGAAGATCGCCCAGCTCAACGCGATCAGCAGCGGCCGGCGGGGGGCGGCGGTGCCGTCAGCATTCGCGGTAAGGCCGTTGCCGACCGCGTGCACCCGCATCGCCACCGCGAACAGGGCCGGCAGGGCGGCCCCCACCAGTAATCCGTAGACCAGGATCTTGAGGGTGGCGACGTAGTTGAACCAGTGGCTCATGACCGAACGGCGTGGCGGGCGGGGACCAGATCCCGCGCGGCGACGGTCAGCGGCGGCAACTCCGGTGCGGCCTCCAGGGCGGCTTTCAGGGCCAGGTCGCCCACCGGCTCGCCGGTCGGGGCCGCCACCGAACCGGTCGGCAGTGCCCGGCTGTCGATGCCGCCGGTCAGGCTGCCTTCCCATTCGGCGTTGACGTTGCTGTGGTCGATGCGCACCGTGCGCGAGCGCAGCCAGATGCCCACCACCACAGCGGTCAGCAGCGTCACGCCGACGCCGATGCCGGGGTAGCCGCCGATGCCGTGCACCAGCCCGTAGGCGGCCGCGCCGACGCCGCCGGCCAGCGGCAGCGTCACCAGCCAGGCCGTCGCCATCCGGCCGGCCACACCCCAGCGCACCTCGGCGCCGGGCTTGCCGACCCCGCTGCCCAGCACCGAACCGGTGGCGACCTGGGTGGTGGACAGCGAGTAGCCGAAGTGGCTGGACAGCAGGATCACCGCGGCCGCAGCCGATTCGGCGGCCATGCCCTGCGGGGACTTGATCTCGACCAGGCCCTTGCCCAGGGTGCGGATGATCCGCCAGCCGCCGGTGTAGGTGCCCGCGGCCATCGCCAGCGCGCAGCAGACGATCACCCACAGCGGCGGCAGGGTGGCCGACGTGCTGACAGTGCCGTAGGACATCAGCGCCAGGAAGATGACGCCCATCGTCTTCTGGGCGTCGTTGGTGCCGTGCGCCAGGGACACCAGGGCGGCCGAGCCGATCTGGCCGCGCCGGAACATCTTCTCGGCGTGCTTGTCGTCGACGCCGCGGCTGATCCGGTAGACCAGCCAGGTTCCGGCGGACGCGATGACGGTGGCGATGACGGTGGCGACCACGGCGGGCACCAGCACCTTGGAGACCACGCCGCTCCAGTTCACCCCGTGCCCGCCGACCGCGGCGATCATCGCGCCGACGATGCCGCCGATCAGGGCGTGCGACGAGCTGGACGGGATGCCGAGCAGCCAGGTGAGCAGGTTCCAGACGATGCCGCCGACCAGGCCGGCGAAGACCAGCTCCAGGGTGACCAGGTGCGCGTCGACCAGACCCTTGGCGATGGTGGCCGCCACCGCGGTGGACAGGAACGCGCCGACCAGGTTCAGGCACGCGGACAGTGTCACCGCCGCTTTGGGCTTGAGTGCACCGCTGGCGATCGAGGTCGCCATCGCGTTGCCGGTGTCATGGAAGCCGTTGGTGAAGTCGAAGGCGAGCGCCGTGACCACCACGATGATCAGTAGGAACAGATCAAGGCTCACGGAGCATCACGGCACTGATTCTGACGGTCGGTGATGCGGTTGTCTAACGAACGGGTACCGGAAACGCCGGTGTACTTGGAGCCGTTGCCGATTGTTTGCCTGTTGTTAACCTTGCGACTCACGGCTGCTTGCCGGGTTTGTCCTGGCGGGTGTCCCGGCGCAGCGGATGCTCGGGCGGGATCTCCACGAAGATCAGCGTCACCCCGTCGGGGTCGGTGACATGCATCTCGATCAGCCCCCACGGTTCGCGACGGGCCGCCCGGGTGATCGGCACCCCGCGTCCCCGCAATTCGGTCTGGGTGGCCTCGATGTCGCGGACCTGCAGCCACAGCGCCCCGGGAAAGGGCGCGGTGCCGTGCTCGCCGGTGCTGAAACCCGCCAGTTCGATGAGGGATTGGCCGGCGTAGAACACCGTGCCGGCGCCGTAGTCGCGGGCGATCGCCAACCCCAGCTCGTCGCGGTAGAACCGCAGCGACCGCTGGTAGTCGGTGGGTCGGAACAGCACCCGGCTGGCCAGAATCTCCATCAGGCGTCCATCAATCCTCGACGGGCTCGATCCGGTTCCGCTTCACCAGCGCGGTGGCCCAGCCCGCGTTGAGGTTGTCCAGGGCGCGGAACGCCAGCGCCAGCCGCGGCGCGATGCGGATCGGGCGGTAGCGGGCCGCCTCGATCATCCACTCACCGGCCTCGGCGGGGGTGAGCGCCGGCTTGCCCTGGAACGCCTCGGTCGGCGCGATCATCGGGGTGGCCACCAGCGGGTAGTACAGCGTGGTGGACTGTACGCCGTCGCGGGCCCACTCGCTGTCGATGACCCGGCTCACCGCGCTCAGTGCGGATTTGGAGGCGTTGTACACGCCGAACAGCGGGGAGGAGTCGGTGAAGACGCCCCAGGTGGCGACGTTGATGATGTGGCCGTCGCCGCGCTTGAGCATCGCCGGGGCGAACCCGCGGATCAGCCGCAGCGGCGAGTAGTAGTTGAGCTGCATGGTCCGCTCCACGTCGTGCCAGCGGTCCAGGGATTCGGCCAGCGGCCGGCGGATGGAGCGGCCGGCGTTGTTGACCAGGATGTCCACCCCGCCGAACCGCTCGTCGACGTCCTTGACCAGGGCGTCGATGGCGTCCAGGTCCGACAGGTCGCAGGCGATGGCGTGCGCGGTGCCGCCGGCGGTGGTGATCCGCTCGACCAGCGCGTCCAGCTTCTCCTGGCGGCGGGCCACCGCGATCACGGTGGCGCCGGCCTTGCCGAACCGTTCGGCGCCGGCCTCCCCGATGCCCGACGACGCCCCGGTCACCAGCACCCGCTTGCCGGTCAGGTCGATCGGCTTGGCGCCGGGCCGGTGCATCAGCTGCGCGGCGACCGGGGGACGCATGGTCGCGAGCGTGAACTGGTCGGACAGGCGGCGCAGCGGGTTCTTACTCATGGTTAGCCAGTCTATGCGGGGGCCCGTTGGTCGAGATCGACGCTGGCGCGCGGGGTTCTTCGCACTTTCCCACGCTGCCGTCGATCTCGGCGCTTTAGAAGTAGCGCGGGAACGGCGTCCAGTCCGGGTCGCGCTTCTCCAGGAACGCATCCCGGCCCTCGACCGCCTCGTCGGTCATGTACGCCAGTCGGGTGGCCTCGCCGGCGAACAGCTGCTGGCCCACCAGGCCGTCGTCGAGCAGGTTGAATGCGAACTTCAACATCCGTTGCGCCTGAGGGGATTTGCCGTTGATCTCTTTCGCCCACTGCACGCCGACGGTCTCCAGCTCGGCGTGGTCGACGACCTCGTTGACCGCACCCATGTGGTGCATCTGCTCGGCGGTGTAGGGCCGGCCCAGGAAGAAGACCTCGCGGGCGAACTTCTGGCCGACCTGCCGCGCCAGGTAGGCGCTGCCGTAGCCGCCGTCGAAGCTGCCGACGTCGGCGTCGGTCTGCTTGAACCTGGCGTGCTCGCGGCTGGCCAACGTCAGGTCGCACACCACGTGCAGGCTGTGCCCACCGCCGGCCGCCCAGCCGTTGACCAGGCAGATGACCACCTTCGGCATGAACCGGATCAGCCGCTGCACCTCCAGGATGTGCAGCCGCCCGGCGCGCGCCGCATCAACGGTGTCCGCGGTGTCTCCACTGGCGTACTGGTAGCCGCTGCGGCCGCGGATGCGCTGGTCACCGCCGGAGCAGAACGCCCAGCCGCCGTCCTTGGGGGCGGGTCCGTTGCCGGTGAGCAGCACCACGCCGACGTCGGGGGACATCCGGGCGTGGTCGAGGGCCCGGTAGAGCTCATCGACGGTGTGCGGGCGGAACGCGTTGCGCACCTCCGGCCGGTTGAACGCGATCCGCACCGTGGCGTCGGTGACGTGGCGGTGGTAGGTGATGTCGGTCAGGTCGGCGAAGCCGTCCACCGGCCGCCAGATACTCGGGTCGAAGGGATTGCTCAACACGTCTCCTCGTTGACTCTGCGCTCACGGCGCTGATCTGGGCCGAATCACCGCCCTCAGCGCAGAGTCAACCGTACGCGGGAGGCTCCCGGTCACGATCGCGGCCGACGGCCCGCCACGACAGGGCGACTCCCGCTAGAGTCAGGCAAGGTTGGCCTAATCCGGGGGGGCTTAGGTCGTAGTGCCGGGGGGATGTCGTGGGCGCTGTACTGGGGGTATCGCTGTCGGCGGGGCACGGGGGCGTGGTCGTTCTCGACGGCGTCGGGGCCGATGCGCGGACGGTGATCCGCGACTCGGTCGCGGTGTTCGCGTCCGAGATGGATGCTGTTGCGACCGCCGTGGCACAGGCCGCGCGTACCGCCGCCAGCCGGGGTTACCCGGTGCAGGCGGTTGGGCTGACCTGCACGGTCGACGTCGAACGGTGCGCGGTGGACCTGGCGTCGCGGTTGGCCGATTCCGGTATCGCAGAGATCGAGTTGGTCGATCCGGTCGACGCTACGGCGGCGCTCGCCGAGGTGATCGCCGCAAGCAGACGCTCTCAGTGCGCGACCGTCAGCCTGCTGGCCGGGGATGCGACCATCGCGGCGTTCGCCGATGGCCGAGGCGGTGTGCATCGGCCCGCCGTCACCCTCCACCACGGCGACGCGACCTTGGCAACGCTGAACGAACTCGTCGCCGACCGGCGAGCGGATGCGGTGTTCGTGATGGTCCCGCGCGCCCTTGCCGTCGATGGCTTCGCCGAACGGCTTGAGCGTGCCCTCGCGCCGCGGATGGCGGAGGTGCTCGATGCCGAGCTGGGATTGGCCCGCGGGGCGGCGCTCGCGGCGGGACAGTCGGCCCGCGGCGGCGACGGTGCCGCCGATCAGTCGACTGTTCCTGTGCAACAACGACTTCACCGCACCCACGCGCTGCTATTCGGTTTGGCGGCCGCGACGCTGCTGGTCGCAGCGGTGACGGTCGCACTGGTCCGTGCCGGCACCGCACACAATGCGGCCGAGCAGACTCCCCGGGCCGCATCCCCGTCTTCCGCTGTGGCGCCTCCGGTTTCGGCAGCGGAGAATGCCTCGACTGTCCGGCCGCCGGTGTCGGCGCCGGAGCCGGCCGAACCGCAGGTCGCTGAAGCCGGTGAGGTGCGGCTCCAAACGATGGCGGAGCCGCTTGCCGAGTCGGCCCCCGTCCCGGACGCGCCGCCTGTCGGCGCTCCGCCGCCGGCGCCCGTTGAGGAACCGGCGGCGTCGCCGATCCAGGACGCGATTGCATTCGTCGAACAGGCTCTCGGAATAGATGTCGACAACGACGGGCTGATCGGTGGCCGCGCGGCAACGCCGGCGCCGAATTCCGAACACGCCCCGTGAGACTCCCACCGCCTGGCGCGCCGCACCGCGGCCCGGCACGATGGACCGATGCCGCCCGTCCCGCCGCCGGATGACGTCCTCGACCGCCTGCACGTGGTGGCGCTGCCGATGCGGGTGCGCTTCCGTGGCATCACCGTTCGGGAGGTGGCGCTGATCGACGGCCCGGCCGGCTGGGGCGAGTTCGGCGCGTTCGGTGAATATGGCGCCCCGGAGGCCGCGCACTGGCTGGCGTCGGCGCTGGAGTCGGCCTACCGCGAACCGCCGGAAACCAGCAGGGACCGCATCGCGATCAACGCCACGGTGCCGGCCGTCGCCGCCGCACAGGTGCCCGAGGTGCTGGCGAGGTTCCCCGGCGCGACGACCGCCAAGGTCAAGGTCGCCGAACCCGGGCAGGCGCTGGCTGAGGACATCGCCCGGGTCGAGGCGGTGCGTGACCTCGTCCCCACGGTGCGTGTCGACGCCAACGGCGGCTGGACGGTGGAAGAAGCGGTGCACGCGGCGCAGGCGCTGGGGGAGCTGGAATACCTGGAGCAGCCCTGCAAGACCGTGGAAGAGCTGGCCGAGCTGCGCCGGCGCATCGACACCCCGATCGCCGCCGACGAATCCATCCGCAAGGCCGACGACCCGTTCACCGTCGCCCGCCTGCACGCCGCCGACATCGCCGTGCTGAAAGTCGCACCGCTGGGCGGGATTTCGGCGCTGCTTTCCATCGCCGAAAAGATCGGGATGCCGGTGGTGGTCTCCAGCGCGATCGACTCCGCGGTCGGCATCGCCGCCGGGCTGCGGGCCGCCGCCGCGCTGCCACAACTGGAGCACGCCTGCGGGCTGGGCACCGGATCGCTGTTCGTCGACGACGTCGTCGCACCTGTGCAGCCGCAGGACGGCTACCTGCCGGTGCAGCCGGCCACCCCCGACCCGGCCCGGCTCGCCACACTGGCCGCCGCCCCGCACCGCCGCCAGTGGTGGATCGACCGGATCCGGGCCTGCTACCCGCTGCTGCCGCGGTAGCTCACACGCTGGGCAGTTGCGCGTCGATCCCGTTCGCGATCGTGACCGCCTCGTCGCCGACGCCGACCTTGCAGGCCAGCACGTCGATCGCCACGTTGTTGGTGACCTGCAGCGCCCGCTGGCACCCCCACCCGTCGCTGTCGCCCTGCTGCTGGGTCATCCACAGCGTGGTGTCGACCTCGGAGACCTCGTCGAACGCCCACGGCGTCTCGCTGGCACCGTCCTTGGTGGTGGTGGTGAAGCTGCGCCCGCCGCACGGTTTCCACAGCTGCGCGGCCTGGTCGTAGAACGCGCGCGCCGCGTCGCGGGATCCGAACGCCACCGCGGCCTGGATCACCACGTGGTCCGGTTGCCCGTCGGCCTCCCACAGGCTCTGGGCGAACATCGCCGTCCACCCGGACCGCTCGTACACCGACTGCTCGGCCGGCATCCACGCCACCAGGCAGTCCCGGTCCGGGAACTGTTTGGTGGCGTCGAACATCTGGGACCGGGAATCCTGGACCACCAGGCTGAGGGTCCCCATGATGTCGGCGACCGTGGAACTGTCCAGCAGCGCGTCGGGGAGTTGTGCGGCGGCGACCGGCCGCGGGCCGTCGTGGTCGGCGGGCACCGGCACCCCCGCGATCCGCACCGAGCAGCCGCTCACCACCGCGCAGGCCAGCAGCAGCGCTGAACCCACCCTGGCGGCCCGTCGTCGCATCACCGTCCCTCGCGTCGTGACCCTGACACCATAGGACGGGGCCGTCGCGCGGATCACATCCCCCGGGCGTCCCGCCGCTTCGGTTCCGCGCGGCGCTCGCGTAGGTTCTCAACACGTGACCACCCTCGCGTACGACGACCGCAATTTCGACGGCGAGCCGGTCCTGTTCATCGCCGGGCGCGGCGGAGCCGGTCGCGGCTGGCATCTGCACCAGGTGCGTGATTTCCAGATCGCCCGGTACCGCCCGATCACCTTCGACAACCGCGGCATCGGCGCCACCGAGAACGCCACCGGTTTCACCACCGAAACCATGGTCGCCGACACCGCGCAGCTGATCGAATCCCTCGACATCGCCCCGGTCCGGCTGGTCGCGGTGTCGATGGGCGCGTTCATCGCCCAGGAGTTGATGCTGGCCCGCCCGGAGCTGGTGAAGTCCGCGGTGCTGATGGCGACCCGCGGCCGGCACGACCGGGCCCGCGACTTCTTCTATCAGGCCGAGGTGAAGCTCGCCGAGTCCGGCGTCGAACTGCCCGTCGAGTACGAGGCGAAAATGCGTCTGCTGGAAAGCTTCTCACCGAAGACGCTGAGCGACGACGCGGCCATCAAGGACTGGATCGCGATGTTCACCATGTGGCCGGTGAAGTCCACCCCGGGCCTGCGCTGCCAGCTCGACGCCGCGCCGCTGACCAACCGGCTGCCGGCCTACGCCAACATCACCCAACCGGTGCTGGTGATCGGGTTCGGCGACGACGTCGTCACCCCGGCGCACCTGAGCCGCGAGGTCGCCGACGCGATCCCCGGCGCCCGATACCTGGAGATCCCCGACGCCGGTCACCTCGGGTTCATCGAGAAACCCGACGACGTCAACAAGGCCGCACTGGAGTTCCTGACCGAGATCGACGGCAAGAAGTACCGGTGGACACCGCCGCCACCCGGCGGCTTCTGATGACATTTAGCCTGTACCGGTGAGCAATCCCTCGACGGCGCAGGCCCGGATCGTCGTCGACGAACTGATCCGCGGCGGCGTCCGCGACGTCGTGCTGTGCCCGGGCTCCCGCAACGCCCCGCTGGCGTTCGCACTGGCCGACGCCGACAGGACGGGCCGGTTGCGGCTGCATGTGCGCATCGACGAGCGCACCGCCGGCTACCTGGCGATCGGACTGGCGGTCGGGGCCGACGCCCCGGTGTGCATCGCGATGACGTCGGGCACCGCGGTGGCCAACCTGGGCCCGGCGGTGGTGGAGGCCAACTACGCGCGGGTGCCGCTGATCGTGCTGAGCGCCAACCGGCCCTACGAACTGCTGGGCACCGGCGCCAACCAGACCATGGAGCAGCTCGGCTACTTCGGCACCCAGGTGCGGGCCACGATCAGCCTGGGGCTGGCGGAGGACGACCCGGCCCGGTTGGACGCGCTGAACGCCACCTGGCGCTCGGCGGTCTGTCGAGTGTTGGCCGCCGCCACCGGATCTCGCACCGCCAACGCCGGCCCGGTGCAGTTCGACATCCCGCTGCGGGAACCGCTGGTGCCCGAGGCGGACGACGCCGGCGGCTATCCACCCGGCCGGCCCGGCGGGGTGCCGTGGACCTACACCCCGCCGGTCAGCTTCGATCAGCCGCTGGACGTCGACCTGACCCCGGACACCGTGGTGATCGCCGGGCACGGCGCCGGGGTGCACCCGAACCTGGCGGCGCTGCCCACCGTCGCCGAGCCGACCGCACCACTGCCGGCCACGCCGCTGCACCCGCTGGCGCTGCCGCTGCTGCGCCCGGCTCAGGTGCTGATGCTCGGCCGGCCGACCCTGCACCGCAGCGTCTCGACGCTGCTGGCCGACGGCAGCGTGCCGGTGTACGCGCTGACCACCGGGCCGCGCTGGCCGGACGTGTCGGGTAACTCCGAGGCCACCGGCACCCGGGCGATCACCACCGGTGCGCCGAACCCGGCGTGGCTGCGCCGCTGCGCCGAACTCAACGCCGCGGCGCTGGCCGCGGTGCACGGCCAGCTGGCGGCGCACCCGAGCACCACCGGGCTGCACGTCGCCGCCGCGGTGTCCGCGGCGCTGCGCCCCGGCGACCAACTGGTGCTGGGCGCCTCCAACCCGGTGCGCGACGTCGCGCTGGCGGGCCTCGGCGGCGCGCGCGGGGCCGATAACGTCGTGGTGCGGTCCAACCGCGGGGTCTCCGGCATCGACGGCACGGTGTCCACCGCGATCGGTGCGGCGCTGGCTTTTGAAAGGGCGCAGCGCGGGTCCGATTCCGCCCGCACCGTCGCGCTGATCGGCGACCTGACGTTCGTCCACGACAGCTCCGGGCTGCTGATCGGGCCCACCGAACCGAGGCCGCGCAACCTGACGATCGTGGTCTCCAACGACAACGGCGGCGGCATCTTCGAACTGCTGGAGCAGGGCGACCCGCGATTCTCGGACGTGTCGTCGCGGATCTTCGGCACCCCGCACGACGTCGACATCGCCGCGCTGTGCGGTGCCCACCGGGTGGACTTCCAGCAGGTCGACTGCGACGCGCTGCCGGCCGCGCTGGCCGAACCCGCCGACGGCATGCGGGTGATCGAGGTCAAGGCGGACCGGTCCTCACTGCGCGCGCTGCATGCGGCGATCAAGGCGGCCCTGTGAAGTTAGCCCGGCTGGTGGCGACGTCGAAGGAGTTGTGCCACACCCTGATTCACGGCGGCAACGGCACACCGCCGGACAGCCGGGCTGGTCGGGCGCTGCGTTTCAGCCGGATCGGCGTGCTGATCTTCGTCGCGATGGTGACGCTGCAGTCGGTGCTGCTGGTCGCCGGCGCCTGGCGCAACGACATCGCGATCGAAGGCAACATGGGCGTGGCCGAGGCGGAGGTGCTCAGTGCCGGGCCGCGCCGGTCCACGATCGAGTTCGTCACCCCGGACCGGGTGACCTACCGGCCGGAGCTCGGGGTGCTGTATCCGTCCGAATTGGCCACGGGCATGCGGATTTACGTCGAATACGACAAGTCCGACCCGGATCTGGTCCGGGTGCAGCACCGTACCGCGGCGCTGGCGATCATCCCGGCCGGGTCGATCGCGGTGCTGGCCTGGCTGATCGGCGGGGCCGCGCTGGCCGGGTTGGCCGTCGTCGACAGACGGTGGGGGAGTCGCTAGCAGCGGATCTTTTGCCGGAAACATAATCGTTTGTTAGGCTCCGGCGAATTTCATCCGGCGCGTCCAGCAGCGGGCGACGGCCCTTACCGGCGAGGAGCCTTTCAATGATCCGTCGTACCGTGGCCATCGCCGGGGCGCTCGCATTCGCAGTCGGCTTCGCAACCGTCCCGGTCGCAGCCGCAGAGCCGTACTACAAGAACTGCGCTGAAGCCCGGGACGCAGGAGTGGCGCCCCTTCACGAGGGTGACCCCGGCTACCGTTCAAAGCTCGACCGCGATGGGGACGGCATTGCCTGCGAGTAACGGCAGAGTCGAATGAGCACTGGGAAGGTGCGGACGCAGATCATCGGGGCAGCCGGTGAGGTGCTGGTGACCTACAAGCTGTTGAAGCACGGAATTGACAGTGCGCGAATGACCACCGATTCGGGTATCGATTTGGTGATGTACGTACCCGGTGTGAATCGGGCCGCGACGATACAGGTCAAGGCGCTGTGGGAGCCCGTGCCCGCCGGCGGCAAGGGGCCGCTCTCGTATGGGTGGGTTTTCAGCCCAGCGTATGAGGCCGATTGGTTGGCTCTGGTTGACGTAGCAGGAAACCGTGCCTGGCTGCTGGAAATGGTCCGCGCGCGCGAGCTGGCGCAGCAGAAACCCGAAAGCGGCAAATGGCGAATTTATTGGTATCCAGACGATTCCGCTGTCGAGGGAGACGCGCGACGGGAATCGGAAATGGCCGCGTTTGAGATTGAGACTGTTTTGAAGCGCATCGCAGCGAGCCGGGACGTCGTCCCCGAAGACGTTGGACCGGCGGGCAGTTCGCAATGTCCGGCCCGGTGATTCAGCTCGTACGCGGTGGGTCGATGAGACGACTCCTGGCCGCGCTGGGCGTCGCCGGGACTTCGCTGGTAGCCACGGCTAATGCCGGTGCGGATCCTGCACCGTTTCCGTACTGCGCGTACGACCCGACCGGTAACGCGGGTTCATGGTCGGACCCCTGCGAGCCGGTGGGACTGCAGCCCGATGGACGATACAACCCGCCCGCATTGCCCTGGGCGCCGGCGACCGACCCCGACACGGGCCAGACTCAGAACCCGTACGTCGCAGGTGGCGGGCAGTGGTGACCGGACGGGCAACGGCATACTGCTGAACGATCAGCGGTCCTGCACGAGCCGATCCAGCCAGCCGGTGTCGCCGGTGTCGACGACGGTCCGCGACCGGGTGTCGTAAACCGTTGGCGTGCCCGGCTTTTCCGGGTTCGCCGCAAGTAGCTGCACCCGGTTGAACGCGTTCATCGAGGTGGGGTCGACGGCCGGCTGGCCGGACTCGATGCGCTGCACCGCCGTCTCCGGCAGCCCGCTCTCCCGGGCGGTGACCGCGACGTCCGCCACGCTCGGGGCGCCGGCCTTGCGGTACAGGTTCTCGGCGAACGTCTGGTAGGCGACGGCCGAGGTGTCCGGGCCGGCGGCCGCCATCAGCGCGTTGCCGACCCGCGCGGAGACGTCGTTGTTGCGGCGGGCATCCAGGAACGTCATCCAGCGGTAGGTGACCGCCACGTCGCCGGCGGCCAGGTGGCGCCCGAGGCTGGCACCGGAGGCGGCCTCGAACTTGGCGCACTCCGGGCACTGCGGGTCGCAGAACAACTCCAGTTGGACCGGGGCGTCGGGAGAACCCGCGGTCACCCCGTAGTGGTCGGGACTCAGGGCGGTGGCCGGCGCATCGGCGTGCGCGGTCCCTGCTGTCATGAGCGCGCAGGCTGTCGCGGTGAGCACCGCAGCGGTCCAGGATCGCATGGGGGACAGGGTAGCGTCGTCGCCGTGAGCCGCGCGAACCTGGACAAAGACCCGCATGCGGTAGCGGCCATGTTCGATGGTGTCGCTCGCCGGTACGACGTGACCAACACCGTGCTGTCGCTGGGCCGGGACCGGGCCTGGCGACGGGCCACCCGCCGGGAGTTGGCGCTGCAGCCCGGGCAGAAGGTGCTGGATCTGGCGGCGGGCACCGCGGTGTCCACGGTGGAACTGGCGAAATCCGGGGCCTGGTGCGTGGCGACGGACTTCTCCGTCGGGATGCTGGCCGCCGGCCGGGGACGGCCGGTGCCGAAGGTCGCCGGTGACGCCACGGCGCTGCCGTTCGGCGACGCGGTGTTCGACGCGGTCACGATCAGCTTCGGCCTGCGCAACGTCGTCGATCACGTCGCGGGCCTGCGGGAGATGGCGCGGGTGACCCGGCCCGGCGGGCGGCTGGTGGTCTGCGAGTTCTCCACCCCGACCGTCCCGGTGTTCGCCACGGCCTACAAGGAGTACCTGATGCGGGCGCTGCCGGCGGTGGCCCGCGCGGTGTCGTCGAACCCGGACGCCTACGTGTATCTGGCCGAGTCGATCCGGGCCTGGCCGGATCAGGCGGAGTTGGCGCGGCGCATCGAGCAGGCCGGCTGGTCGGGGGTGCGGTGGCGCAACCTCACCGGCGGCATCGTGGCGCTGCACAGCGCTGTCCGCTGACCCCGCCACCCGCTGACCCCACCCCTGCGCCGAGCGTGCAGAAAAGTTCACCCCGACCTGGGGAGATACCGGACGCTTGTGCACGGTCGCGCTAAGCGAACGGGGGCCGACGGTCGATCAGCCGGGACAGCCGGCCGCCGCCGCGCCACGCCCGGGCCACCCAGTCCGCGTCGTCGTCGGTGACCAGGTTGGCCATCACCCGCACCGCCACCCCCATCAGCGCTGTCGACCGCATCGCCAGCGGGCCGGTGCGCGGCAGGAACTTCGGGAACGTCAGCAGCAGCCCGAGCCGTCGGGCCACCGAGAAGCCTCGGGCGTAGCGGGCCTGCAGTTCCGCCGGCCAGGCGTGCGTGAGGTCAGCGGACGGTCCAGCATCGCCCAGCATCTGGCTGGCCAGCAGACCGGTCTCCAGCCCGTAGTCGATGCCCTCGCCGTTGAGCGGGTTGACGCACGCCGCGGCGTCGCCGATCAGCATCCAGTTCGGCCCGGCCACCCCCGACACGGCGCCGCCCATCGGCAGCAGCGCGCTCGCCGGTGCGCGCACCGGCCCGTCGAAGCCCCACTCGTCGCGGCGCAGGTCGGCGTAGTAGCTCATCAGCGGCCGCAGCGCCACGTCGGCGGGACGTTTGACGGTGGCCAGTGCGCCGACGCCGATGTTCACCTCGCCGTTGCCGAGCGGGAAGATCCAGCCGTAGCCGGGCAGCGTCGCGCCGTCGGGGGAGCGCAGCTCCAGGTGCGAGGTCAGCCACGGCTCGTCGCTGCGCGCCGACGTCAGATATCCGCGGGCCGCCACCCCGTACACCGTCTCCTGATGCCAGTGGCGGCCCAGTGCCCGGCCGAGTACCGAACGGGCCCCGTCGGCGACGATCAGCGACCGGCAGCCGACCTCGGCGCCGTCGGCCAGCACCACCGCACGCACCCGACCCGCCGCGTCGTGGTGCGCGCCGACGGCCTTGCGGCCCAGCAGCATTCGGGCGCCGGACTCTTCGGCGACCTTGCGGATCCGCTCATCGAGTTCGGTGCGCGGCGCGGCGCTGCCGGTCGACGGGAACGCCGGCCCGGGCCACTCGACCTGCACCTCGCCACCGAATCCGGACATCCTTAAGCCGCGGTGCCGGATGTGGGCGTCGAGCCAGTCGCCCAGCCCCAGCAACTCCAGTTGCTGCACGGCGCGCGGGGTCAGCCCGTCGCCGCAGGGCTTGTCGCGCGGGAAGCTCGCCGCGTCGATCACCAGCACGTCCCGGCCCGACCGGGCGGCCCAGGCGGCGGCCGCCGACCCGGCCGGTCCGGCGCCCACCACCACCACATCGGCCACCATGTCAGCGCTGGCATTCACGGTGACCAGTATGTTGGAGCCGTGAGGACACCGGCGAGTGTGGTGGCGGGCTTGGACTTCAGCGCCTTCGGCGATCCGGCGTTCGCCGGCGAGGTGCGTGACGGGGTGGCGCGCATCGAGAAGCTGATGGACGCCGAACTGCGCGGTGGCGACGAGCTGATGACCGAGGCGGTGACCCACCTGTTCGACGCCGGCGGCAAGCGCTTCCGGCCGCTGTTCACGGTGCTCTCCGCCCAGCTCGGCCCGGAACCGGACGCCTGGCAGGTGACGGTGGCCGGCGCGGTGATCGAGTTGGTGCACCTGGCCACGCTGTACCACGACGACGTGATGGACGAGGCGCAGATCCGCCGCGGGGCGCCCAGCGCCAATGCCCGGTGGGGCAACAACATCGCGATCCTGGCCGGCGACTACCTGTTCGCCACCGCGTCGCGGCTGACGTCGCGGCTCGGGCCGGAGGCGGTGCGGATCATCGCCGAGACGTTCGCCCAGCTGGTGACCGGTCAGATGCGGGAGACCCGCGGGAGTGCCGGTGACGTCGACGAGATCGAGCACTACCTGAAGGTGGTGTACGAGAAGACCGCCTGCCTGATCTCGGCGTCCGGCCGGTTCGGGGCGACATTCTCCGGCGCCGACGCCGACCAGGTCGAGCGGCTGGCCCGGCTCGGCGGCATCGTCGGCACCGCGTTCCAGATCTCCGACGACATCATCGACATCGACAGCGACCCGGATGAGTCCGGCAAGCTGCCCGGCACCGATCTGCGGGAGGGCGTGCACACGCTGCCGGTGCTCTACGCGCTGCGGGAGAGCGACGCGTCGGTCGAACGGCTGCGGACCCTGCTGGCCGGGCCGGTCACCGACGACGACGTGCTCGCCGAGGCGCTGGCGCTGCTGCGCACCTCACCGGGGATGGCCAAGGCCAAGGAGACGGTGGCCGACTACGCCGCGCAGGCCCGCGCCGAACTGGCCGCGCTGCCCGACTGCGTCGGCCGTGCGGCGCTCGCCAGCCTGGTCGACTACACGGTCAGCAGGCACGGCTGAATTCGGAACCTTCCAAAGCTTTGTGGCGTTTAATCGGCACTGACCTTTCAGGAGGACTCCGATGACCTGGCATCCGCACCACAACACCGCCAAGACATTCCTCCTGCTGTTCGGTATGTCGGCGGTGATCGTCCTGGTCGGCCGGGCGTTCGGTCCCACCCAGATGTGGCTGGCGGTGCTGTTCGCGGTCGGCATGAACGCCTACACCTATTTCAACAGCGACAAGCTGGCGCTGCGGGCCATGCACGCGCAGCCGGTCACCGAGGTGCAAGCGCCGGCGATCTACCGGATCGTGCGGGAGCTGGCCACCACCGCACACCAGCCGATGCCGCGGCTCTACATCAGCGACACCGACGCCCCGAACGCGTTCGCCACCGGACGCAACCCGCGGCACGCCGCGGTCTGCTGCACCAGCGGAATCCTGCGCATCCTCGACGAGCGGGAACTGCGCGCGGTGCTCGGCCACGAACTGTCGCACGTGTACAACCGCGACATCCTGATCTCCTGCGTGGCCGGCGCGATGGCCTCGGTGATCACCGGCCTGGCCAACATGGCGATGTTCATGGGCAACCGCCGGGACGGCAACCCGCTGGCGGCGCTGCTGGTGGCGCTGGTGGGGCCGCTGGCGGCCTCGGTGGTGCGGATGGCGGTGTCGCGGTCACGGGAGTACCAGGCCGACGAGTCCGGCGCGGTGCTCAGCGGCGACCCGCTGGCGCTGGCTTCCGCGCTGCGCAAGATCTCCGACGGGGTGCAGGCGGCACCGCTGCCGCCGGAGCCGCAGCTGGCCAGCCAGTCGCACCTGATGATCGCCAACCCGTTCCGGGCCGGTGACAAGATGGGCGCGCTGTTCGCCACCCACCCGCCGATGGCCGACCGGATCCGCCGGCTGGAGGACATGGCCCGCGGATAATTCCCGGGCGTCCCATCGGTCCCACCGGCACCGTGTCTGGGGCATGTGGATGTGTTGGAAAACGATGTCGCATGCGCTATCACCTGTGGATCGCGGACTTGCCGGGAACTCCGACGAGTGGGTTACTGATCGGCCATGAACAACTACACCTACCGCGCGGAATGGTCACAGGACCACCGGCAATACGTCTGTCGCTGCATCGAACTGCCGTGGCTGTCGCAGTGGGCACTGACGATGCCCGAGGCGATCGCCGCAACCGCGCGGGCCGTCGACGACTACGTCGCTGACCGGTCGGTGGAAGGCGACCGACTGCCGCCGCCGCTCACCGAACAGCGGTACAGCGGCAAGTTCATCGTCCGGACCTCACCGGCGCTGCACGCCCGGCTTGCGGTGGAAGCCGCCGAGCAGAACGTGTCGCTGAACCAGTGGGTGATCCAGCGGCTGGCGAACCAGCCACCGGTCAGCCTCCTCGACTGGTGATAGCGCATGCGACATCGTTTTCCAACACACCCACACCACTGAGTCACGGTGCCACTGGGGCGGCAGTGACTACTGCAGCCGGGTGAGGTCCACGCTGCCGCCGGTGCCCTGATGCTGGTGGGTCCAGTCGTCGATCGCCTGCTGCGCCGCATGGTCGAGGTAGGTGGCCGCGATGTCCAGGGTGACCGACGCGCCGCCCGGAATCTGGATCAGCACCCCGGTCAGCTTCGGCACCGACAGGAACGTGCAGATCCCCGATACCCGGACGTACCAGGCGTCGCCGATGTGCTCGGCGGTGATCTTCGACCGGATCACCCGCCACCCGGTCATCACGATCGCCAGCGCCAGCCCGATCAGCACGCCGTGCAGCAGGTTGACGAAGACCACGCAGATCGCGGTCACGACGTACACCGTGACGTCGCCGTTGCGCCGGGCGGCCTGCAGGTGGGCGGGCTTGAGCAGCTGGGCGCCGATCACGATCAGCAGCCCGGCCAGTGCCGCGGTCGGGATCTGCTGGATCACCGCCGCGAACGGCACCGCGAACAGCAGGATCCAGACGCCGTGCAGGATCGTCGACGCCCGTGAGCGTGCCCCGGCGCTGACGTTGGTGGAACTGCGGACGATCACCCCGGTGACCGGCAGGCCGCCGAGCATCCCGGAGGCGACGTTGGCCGCGCCCTGTCCGATCAGCTCGCGGTTGAAGTCGGTGCGTGCACCGCGGTGCAACCGGTCCACCGACACCGCCGACAGCAGACTCTCCACGCTGGCGATCAGCGCCACCGTCAGCACGCCCATCGCCACCGCACCCCAGTGGCCGTCGGGCAGGCCGGGCAGCGCCAGCGCGTCGAGCAGCGATCCGTCCAGGTGGATGCGGGCGACGTGGAACGGGAAGGCCAGCGACAGGACTGTGGCGCCGGTGATGGCCACCAGCGGGCCGGGCAGGTGCGACAGCGGCGCCGGAACCCAGCGCCAGCCGACCAGCACGGCGATCACCAGCACGCCCAGGATCAGGCCGCCGCCGTGCGCGCCGACGATCTGGTCCGGCAGGCCGATCACGTTGTGCCAGGCGTCGCTCTTCGACGAGCCACCGAGCAGCACATGGGTCTGCTGTAGGGCGATCGTGATGCCGATGCCGGCCAGCATCGCGTGCACGACGACCGGCGAGATCGCCAGCGCCGCCCGTGCCACCCGGCTCAGTCCCAGTGCGATCTGCACGGCGCCCGCGCCGGCGGTGATCAGGCAGGTCACCGCCCAGCCGAACTGGGCCACCAGATCGGCGACGATCACGGTCAGCCCGGCCGCGGGGCCGCTCACCTGCAGCGGCGATCCGCCCAGCGCGCCGGCGAGGATCCCGCCGACGATCGCGGCGATCAGACCGGCCAGCACCGGTGCGTCGGATGCGATCGCGATGCCCAGTGACAGCGGCAGCGCGACCAGGAACACCACCAGCGAAGCCGGCAGGTCGTAACGGCAGAGCGATCGCAGCCGTGGAGTCAAGCGGTCAACGGCGTCCTTGGCGTCGTGAATGGCCGTTTGCTCGGTGAGAATCGTCTGCTCCCTCGATCTGCCCGTCGCAGGTCCGGCGACGGGTGGTTGAATGGTCACCGTCGAGGGTATTGAGCGACAAAATGCCAGCGCAAACCAAGAATAAAAAACACAGCGAACTTAAATTTTCGCGGTGTGCCCCGTCACTGTCGCAGCCTTTTCGTCCGCAGACCGTAATCGGATAGTTTGCTGGTATTCACCGGCTGTTCAGAACCCGCTGCCGTCGACCTCGTGTCCGGGGGTCTCGGCCATCAGCCCGCGGTAGGCCTGCTCCACCGTCGAGCCGTGGTTGATCACCGCGTCGACCTCCCGGGCGATCGGCATCGTGATCCCGTACTGGGCGGCGAACTCCATGACCACGCTGGCGGCGCGCACCCCCTCGGCGACCTGGCTCATCGAGGCGATGATCTCGTCGATCGACTTGCCCGAGCCGAGCTGTTCGCCGACGTAGCGGTTGCGGCTGCGCTGGCTGGTGCAGGTGACGATCAGGTCTCCCATGCCGGCGAGCCCGGCGAACGTGTCGCGGGCGCCGCCCATCGCCTCGCCGAGCTTGGCCATCTCCCGCACCGACCGTGACATCACCAGGGCCCGGGTGTTCTCGCCGATGCCCAGCGAGTAGCCCATCCCCACCGCGATCGCGTAGACGTTCTTCAGCGCGCCGGACAGCTCCACCCCGGTCACGTCGTCGCTGGTGTACACCCGGAACCGCCGGGTGTGGAACAGCAGTGCCAGTTCGGCCGCCAGGTGTTGGTCGGGCATCGCCAGCACCGCCGCCGCCGCGTAGCCGTCGGCCACCTCCCGGGCGATGTTGGGCCCGGCCAGGATGCCCGCCGGGTGGCCGGGCAGCACTTCGTCGACGATCTGCGACATCCGCATGTTGGTGCCCTGCTCCAGGCCCTTGACCAGGGACACCACCGGTACCCACGGCCGCAGTTCGGTCGCGAGTTCTTCGAGCACCCCGCGGAACCCGTGCGACGGCACGGCCATCACCACGACGTCAGCGCTGTGCGCGGCCTCGGCGAAATCGGTGGTGGCGCGCAATGTTTCCGAGAGCACCACCTCGTTGCCCAGGTAGCGGCTGTTGCGATGGTTGTCGTTGATGTCGGCGGCGGTCGGCGCCGAACGCACCCACTGCAGCGTCGGCGCGCGCCGCGAACAGATCGACGCCACGGTCGTCCCGAACGAACCACCGCCGAGCACCACGACCTTGGGAGTGCGAGTAACAGCCATGTCGCTCAGGGTATTGGCGCCGACGCCGCCGCACCGGCGGTTGGCGAACTCAGCCTGATCTCCGAAATTGGTGCAGGGTAGCCGCTCGGACCGGTGATAGTTTCGGTCTAACCGTTTTCCCCAACCGCCGGAGAGAGTCAGCCGCATGACCGTTTCGGTGTCTACGGTCAAAGCCTCCCGCCCTAGCACGCTGATCGACGCCGCCGGTGATATGTCCGGCAAGATCAGTCAGCTGGAAACCGTCATCGCCGGCGAGCGCGAGGATCTGGCCCGGCTGCAGCAGTCCTGGCAGGGGGATGCGGCGGGCGCCGGGCTGAACAAGGGGCTGCAGCTCATCGGCAAGGAGGAGCGATTCCTCACGCGGCTGCGGGCATTGGAGTCCGCCCTGGAAAACGGCGGCGATCAACTCTCGGCACTGCGCCGCGCGATCGTGGAGATGGTCGAGACGCTAGCGAAGCTCGGATTCTCGGTCAGCGATGCCGGTGTGGTCGAACCGCACCAGTGGCTTATCGGCAAGTATCTGCAGAGCATTGCGGAGAAGGCCACCCAGTTACTGCAGAAGTTGCTGCAACTCTTCGATGACGTCGACCAGGCCACCGCGGCCGCCATCGACCAGGCGCGGGGTTCGTCGATTCCGAATCCGCCGGTCAAGGTCGGGGGAGACGAGATCGCGATCCCGTCGCCGGACACCAGCCCCGAAGACGTCAAGCGCTGGTGGGATTCGCTCACCGACGACCAGCGCCAGGAGTTGATCCGGCAACACCCGGCGTTGCTCGGCAACCTCGCCGGCATCCCGGCCGACGTCCGCGACCCGGTCAACGTCGCGGTGATGGACGACGACCTCGACCGGGTCGAGCATCTCGCGCAGCAGCGCGGCGTGTCGGTCGACGACGTGGTGAACAACCCTGCGAAATACGGACTTTCGGATGCCGACATCACCCGGTATCACAATGCGCAGAAGACCCAGGAGGGTCTGCTGCACGACATGGGGATCGACACCAGTAAGGACCATCGGCGGTACAGCGAGATCAGTGATGAAGAAAAGAAGGATCTGCGGCCCACCATGCTCTGGGCTTACGATCCGTTGGCGATCAACGGCAAGGGTAAGGCCGCGATCGCGATCGGCAACCCCGACAAGTCCCCGAACACCGCCGTGATCGTGCCCGGCACTGGAAGCAGTGTCCGTGATGGTTGGCTCTCCGACGGTCACAACGACGCGATCAACCTCTACGACCAGTCGTCGTTCGCCGATCCGAGCCATCCGACCGCGGTGATCGCCTGGATGGGGTACGACACTCCGGCGAGTTTCACCGATCCGAACATCGCGAACCCGGGTCTGGCGAGGACCGGCGGTGATCTGCTGGCCTGGGATGTCAACAGCCTGAGCGCCACGCACGAGAGCGGTGTCCCCCAGCACGTCACCGTGATCGGGCATTCCTACGGGTCGACGACGGTCGCCGACGCATTCGCGAACTCCGGCATGCAGGCCAATGATGCTGTGCTGCTGGGCTGCCCGGGCACCGACCTGGCGAAGAACGCCGCGGACTTCCACCTCAACGGCGGGCAGGTCTACGTCGGTGACGCCTCCACCGATCCGGTTGGCTGGATCGGGGAGGGGCACAGTTGGACCAATCCGCTCAACGACGCACTGGGGCACCCGCTGGGGACATCCGCCGGGCTCGGCACCGACCCTGCTCATGACGGCTTCGGGGCGACCCGCTTTCGGGCTGAAATCCCGGATGCGAACGGCCTCAACCCCGGCGACCACTCGCACTACTACGAAGTCGGCGGCGAAGCACTGCGCGGAATGACCGACATCGCAACCGGGCACGGGGCCGATCTAGCGAACGATGGAATGCTTGCTGCGCCCAGAACGGATGCGCCGATTCTCGGCACCGGGTCGGTGCATACTCCATTCGGTGACAGACCCGTACCGACACTGCAATCGCCGATTCAAGATCCGGAAGCAGATCGACCTGGAACAAGTGGCCATGAGTTCTAACCGCCATCGAAATAGTCACCGCCGACCTGTGATCGCGGCAGGATTGGCCGCAGTGGCAGTGGCAGTGGCAGTGGCGGTGGCAGTAGGAGGGTGTTCGTCGATGTCTCCGTTTCATAAGGGCGCAACGGGTCCCGCTCATCCCGTGGAACCGCTCTCCGATGAGCAGTCTCGAGCACAGGTCGTCGATCCGGCCAAGGAGATCGCCAGGGCCGCAGGCCTGCAGGTCACCCGTGTGACGTTCGCGTGGGAGTGGTGCAATGACCAGGGTGAACCCCCGTATCACGGCCGGGTCGACATGGTGTTCAAACTGCCATCCGATGGCGATAGCGGTGCGTATTTCGAGCGGATTCTCTCAACGATGGCGGATCAGCCCGGCTGGGGTGAGGGCCCGGTGCCAGGTAAGCGTCCTTTCGGCGACAGCCTGCATAAAGCCGGTGCGACAGTGGTCGTCGGTAGGCGGAACAAGGAACGTGGTATCGCACAGGTCTTCGGCGAATGCCGCAACATGAACGACCACCGCGATGACAGCGGCTGGCACGACATCACCGACGAGTTCACCGGCAACTGAATCAGCCTGCGAGCGGGGTCCTTTCACCGGCCCGCCCGAACACCATCGCCTCCTCGATCCGGTCGAAGCGGTAGTCGAGGGCGTCGGCGAAGTAGTTCTGCCGTACGTTCCACGGCCGTTTCGTGCCGGACTTGGGCAGCGCGTGCGGTGCGCGGAGCACGTAGCCGGCCTGCAGGTCCCAGGCCGACTTCTCCTGCATCGGCCGGTGGTCGGAGTCGGGGTAGGCGTGCGTATACCCGCGGGCCTTCATGTAGCCGATCAGCTTCGCGGTGGCCCGGGCGGTGATGTCGGCGCGCAGCGTCCACGACGCATTGGTGTAGCCGACGCACCAGAACAGGTTCGGCACGTCCTCGAGCATGTGCGCCTTGTAGACGAACCGGTCTGTCGGCTTGATCTCGGTGCCGTCCAAGCTGATTCGCACTCCGCCCAGCGCCTGCAGTTGCAGTCCGGTGGCGGTGACGACGACGTCGGCGTCCAGGCGCCGACCGGACTGCAGCACGATGCCGGTGTCGTCGAAACGGTCGATCCGGTCGGTGACCACCGTGACGCGCCCGGCACTGATCTCGGTGTACAGGTCGGCGTCCGGGATCAGGCACAGTCGCTGGTCCCACGGCTCGTACGGCGGCTTGAAGTCGACGTCGACGGGGTAGCCGGGCGGCAGGTTCGTCACCGCCTGCCGGCGCAGGATCGCCTTCAGGGCCGGCGGGCTGGTGCGGGCGACGAACCAGATGACGGCCTCGAAGAACGCCATCGTGAATCGGATGATCGGGTGCGCCACCTTGCGCGGGAACACCTTTGCGACGACGTCGATGAACTTGCTGTAGTTCGACGCCGAGATCAGGTAGGTGGGGGTGCGCTGCAGCATGGTGACCTGCGCGGCGTCCTCGGCCATCGCCGGCACCAGCGACATCGCGGTGGCGCCACTGCCGATCACCACGACCTTCTTGCCGGTGTAGTCCAGGTCCGCCGGCCAGTGCTGCGGGTGCACCACGGTGCCGGTGTAGCTCTCGATCCCCGGGAAGTCCGGGGTGTAGCCGTCGTCGTAGTTGTAGTAGCCGGAGCCGAAGAACACGAACCGGCTCCGATAGGTCCGTGCTTCGCCACCCTCGTCGACGGTGACCGTCCAGGTGTCGGTTGCCGAGTCCCAGTCGGCGGAACGGACGTAGCTGTTGAACCGGATGTGGCGGTCGATGCCGTACTTGGCCGCCGCCTCGGTCAGGTACTCGCGGATCTGGGTGCCGTCGGCGACTCGCGCCCGGCCGGTCCACGGCTCGTACGGCAGGCAGAGCGTGAAGATGCTGCTGTCCGAGCGCACGCCGGGGTAGCGGAACAGGTCCCAGGTGCCGCCGATCCGCTCGCGGCGCTCCAGGATGACGTAGCTGGTGCCGGGGTTGCGCTTGGTGATGCGGTAGGCCGCGCCGATACCGGAGATGCCCGCGCCGATGATGACGACGTCGAGAGTGTCTTCAGTCACGGGGCCAGCCTAGGCACCGACCGGTTGGTTGGGTAATCGGACGGCTATCGGTAGTTGACGAACTGCAGCGCCACGTCCAGATCGGCACCCTTGAGCAGCGCGATCACGGCCTGCAGGTCGTCGCGCTTCTTCGACGACACCCGGATCTCGTCGCCCTGCACCTGGGACTTGACGCCCTTGGGGCCCTCGTCGCGGATCAGCTTGTTGATCTTCTTTGCCTGCTCGCCGGAGATGCCCTCCTTGATGCTGCCGCTGACCTTGTAGGTCTTGCCGGAGGCCTGCGGGTCGCCGGCGTCGAACGCCTTCATCGAGATGTCCCGGCGGATCAGCTTCTCCTTGAACACGTCCACGGCGGCCTTGACGCGCTCCTCGGTGGAGCTGACAAGTTCGATGTTCTCCTCGCCCTTCCAGGCGATGGTGGTGTCGGTGCCGCGGAAGTCGAACCGGGTGGCCAGTTCCTTGGCGGCCTGGTTCAGCGCGTTGTCGACCTCCTGCCGGTCAACCTTGCTGACGATGTCGAACGATGAATCCGCCATGAGGTGTCTCTCCTTGGTCGTGGCCGTTTGCGTGTTGAGACCATCCTCGTTGTAGTCTGCTACTCGCAATACGGCAGGTTGTCCGAGCGGCCAATGGAAGCGGACTGTAAATCCGTCGGCGAAAGCCTACACAGGTTCGAATCCTGTACCTGCCACCGAAGATCGGGCCCGCTTTCGAGCGGGCCCGATTTCGTTGTCCGAGGGGATCTGCGCACCCGGCCGATCGACTTGTGTTCCAAGTCACGGAAAATCATTCCTGTTTCAATCCT
This sequence comes from Mycolicibacter acidiphilus, assembly GCF_018455725.1. Classification (GTDB taxonomy): domain Bacteria; phylum Actinomycetota; class Actinomycetes; order Mycobacteriales; family Mycobacteriaceae; genus Mycobacterium; species Mycobacterium acidiphilum. The sequence goes on along the minus strand of NZ_JAHCLR010000022.1, from coordinate 46,022 downwards.
GGTAGGTTGGTTTGCGATAAGTCGCACCGGTTAACTAGACGCCGGTTCGGGGTTCGCGGTAGCGGCTGACGGGGGCGACGGTGTCGAGCGACGAGCGTCGGAAGACTTTTCGGGCTGATGACATCGGCGACCAGAGCGGTCGCAGGTTCGTGGTGACCGGTGGCAGCCGGGGCCTGGGTGAGGTCGTCACCCGGGTGCTCGCCGCCAAGGGCGCGACGGTGGTGATGGCCTGCCGCAACACGGCCAAGGCGCAGCAGATCGCCGACCGGATCCGCGGTGACGTGCGCGTCGCAGCGCTGGATCTGGCCAGCTTGGCATCGGTGCGGGACTTCGCCGCGCGGCAGGGCGACGTCGACGTGCTGATCAACAACGCGGGGATCATGAACATCCCCAAGACCCGCACGGTGGACGGTTTCGAGGCGCAGTTCGGCGTCAATCATCTCGGCCACTTCGCGTTGACCGGACTGCTGCTGGACCGCATCGGCGATCGGGTGGTGACGGTGTCCAGCATCGCGCACAAGCAGACGCCGAAGTTCTGGATCGGCGACCTCAACTACGAGCGTCGCGTCTACCAGCGCAACCTGGCCTATGTGCAGTCCAAGTTGGCGAACCTGATGTTCGCCCGCGATCTGCAGTCCCGGCTGAGCGCGATGGGATCGAGCATTCGCTCCTACGCGGCGCATCCGGGGGTGTCCGGCACTGAGATCTTCGACAGCGACAAGACGCTGAACGGCCGCGTCTCACGGCGTTTGATGCGGGCCATTGGCCAGTCGCCGCAACGGGCCGTCGAGTCGATTCTGTTCGCGGCCACCGCTGCCGCCGACCCGACCATCTACTGGGGACCCACCCGGCTCATGCAGACTCGCGGACCGGTGGGGCAGTGCCCGCCGAGCAGGCGAGCGCAGGACCGCGCACTGTGGTCCCAGCTGTGGACGGAGTCGGAGAAGATGACGGGCGTCATCTACCCGTTCGGAATCTCGGCTGCGTACAGCGGTGGTCTGGCGATGGCGGGGGCCGCCCACGCCGGACCGTAGGGCGCCCGGCTCCGGTTTACCGGTCAGCTTTTGAAGGCCGGCACCTGCCGCAGTCGCGGCGTATGCAGCTTGATGACGTGCCCGATCGGCGTGGTGAACTCGTTGAGGCCCTCGCCGTGGCAGTTCTCCGGCGGCTGCACCCCGCAGAACGGGCAGGAGTGGTTGACGGCTTCAGCGACGACCTCATCGGACCAATCGCTGACACCGCCGTGAGTTTCATGATTCGCGGTGGTCATGTGATCCACGTTACGACGATCGCGCCCGTCGCACGCGGGTTTGGGCGCCGCCTTCGGTAAAGGTCCAAAGTCCCCTAGCGGGCCGGATTTGGGTAAGGCTAACCTTTGCCGCATGACGCTTCCCATGCCTGACCGGAAACCCGCTGACCTGCCTGGCCACTGGCTCTTCGCCCGACTGGGCAAACGCGTGCTGCGGCCCGGCGGCCTCGGGCTGACCGAGCGGATGCTCACCGACGCGAACCTGGCCGGCGCCGACGTGGTGGAGCTGGCGCCCGGCATGGGCCGCACCGCGCAGGAGATCATCAACCGCCACCCCGGCTCCTACACCGGGGTGGAGGGTGACGCCAACGCCGCCGAGGTGGTCCGCGGCGTCGTCGGCGCCAAGGGCACGGTGGTCAACGGGGAGGCCTCCGAGACCGGCCTGGCAGACGGTTGTGCCGACGTCGTCGTCGGTGAGGCGATGCTGACGATGCAGACCGACCCGCACAAGACCGAGATCGCCCGTGAGGCGTTCCGGGTGCTGCGCCCCGGCGGCCGCTACGCCATCCACGAGTTGGCGCTGGGCCCGGCCGGGGTCTCCGACGACGTCAAGAACGAGGTCCGTACCTCGCTGGCCCGCTCGATCAAGGTCAACGCCCGCCCGCTCACCGACGACGAGTGGACCAAGGTGCTCACCGACGCCGGTTTCACCGTCAAGACCATCTCGCACGCCCCGATGTCGCTGCTGGAGCCGCAGCGGCTCTTCGCCGACGAGGGGATCGTCGGGGCGCTGCGGTTCATCGTCAACGTGCTGCGCGACGGCGACGCCCGGACCCGGGTGCTGGAGATGCGCTCGACGTTCCGCAAGTACGCCAAGAACATGTCCGCGATTGAGGTCATCGCCGAGAAGCCGGCGGCCTGAGCCCCGCCGAACCCACGCCGAGCGGGAATCCGGCGACGCGACACCCCGGTACCGCGTCGCCGGATTCCCGCTCGCGGCAAGATGACAGCATGACTTCCCCCGACCGTGATCGCGACGCCGCCGGGCGGGCCCGCAACGCCCGGCCCCGCGATCGGCTGGGCCGGCCGCTGCCCCGCGGCGCTCAGGGCGACATCGAGACGATCCCCGACGACTTCGAACTGCCGCCGGCCAAGACCCTGGCCTACGCGCAGCGCCTGCTCGACGACGGCCTGGCGTTCAGCGCCCACGAGGTGCTGGAGGCCGCCTGGAAGAACGGGCCGGACACCGAACGCGACCTGTGGCAGGGCCTGGCGCAGCTGGCCGTCGGTGTCACCCACATCCAGCGCGGCAACCGCACCGGCGCGGCGAGCCTGCTGCGCCGCGGCGCGGATCACCTGGCACGCCTCGACAGCCCGGGACCGTACGGTGTCGACGTGCCCGGCCTGCTGCAGTTCGCCGCCGAACTGATCGACGCCCTGAACTCCGGCGCGGAGATCGCCCCGCAGCGGCTGCACCCCAGGCTGGTCGCGTGAGCGAGCCGACCCGGTGGCCGCTGGCCGACGGCCGGGAGCTGCTGTTCTTCGCACTGCCCGGGCGGGTGCCGGCGCCGGTGCCCGACCTGCGGCCGCTGCCGCCGCGGGATCCCGAACCCTCGGAGTTGCGGTTCGACCGCACCACCGGCCAGTGGATCATCATCGCCGCCGCCCGCCAGGACCGCACCTATCACCCGCCCACCGACGCCTGCCCGCTCTGCCCGGGACCGTCCGGGCGCACCAGTGAGATCCCCGCGGCCGACTACGACGTCGTCGTCTTCGAGAACCGGTTCCCCAGTCTGGCGGGATTTCGGCGCGATAATGCTCGCTCAGCGGGAGGAAACGCGCCGAAATCGTTCGTGACGGAGCCCGGGGATGGCCGCTGCGAGGTGGTCTGCTTCTCTGCCGACCACACCGGGTCGTTCGCCTCGCTGGCACCGGCGCACGCCCGGCTGGTGGTGGACGCGTGGCGGCATCGCACCGCCGCACTGTTGGCGACCCCCGGCGTCGAGCAGGTGTTCTGCTTCGAGAACCGCGGTGAGGAGATCGGGGTGACGCTCGCCCACCCGCACGGCCAGATCTACGGCTACCCGTACCTCACCCCGCGCACGGCGGCGATGCTGGAGCAGGCCGGCAAGCACCGGATTGCCCACGGCCGCAACCTGTTCGCCGATCTGCTCGCCGACGAGATCGCCGACGGGGCCCGGATCGTCGCACGCACCGAGGCGTTCACCGCGTTCGTGCCGTTCGCGGCGCGCTGGCCGGTGGAGGTGCACCTGTACCCGAATCGCAAGGTAGCCAACATCACCGAACTGAACGAGGCTGAATTGGACGACTTCACCGCGGTCTACCAGGACCTGCTGCGGCGCTTCGACGCGCTGTACGACACGCCGCTGCCGTACATGGCCGCACTGCACCAGTACCGGGACGACACCGACGCCCAGCGTGACGGCTACTTCCACGTCGAGCTGATGTCGATCCGGCGCAGCGCGACGAAGCTGAAGTACCTGGCCGCTTCCGAGTCCGCGATGGACGCGTTCATCGCCGACGTGACCCCGGAATCGGTGGCCGCCCGGTTGCGAGAGGTGGCGGCGTGACGATCTCCTACACCGCGCCCGGCCGGGTCAACCTGATCGGCGAGCACACCGACTACAACGGCGGCTACGCGCTGCCGATCGCACTGCCGCAACGCATTACGGCCACCTTCACCCCGGCGCAGATCGAGACGCTCACCGTCGTCAGTGACCGCGCCGAGGATTCGGTGCGCATCGACGTGGACACCGTGCCGGGTGACGTGACCGGTTGGGGGGCGTATCCGGCCGGGGTGGTGTGGGCGCTGCGACAGGCCGGGCATCCGGTCTCCGGCGGGACGATGAGCCTCACCAGCGACCTGCCGATCGGGTCGGGCCTGTCGTCGTCGGCGGCGCTGGAGTGCGCGGTGCTCGGAGCGCTGGCCGGTGCCGCCGGTCTGGAACTCGACCGGATCGAGGCTGCCCGGATCGCGCAGCGCGCCGAGAATGACTACGTCGGCGCCCCAACGGGTTTGCTGGATCAGTTGGCGTCGCTGTTCGGGGAGATCTCGACGGCGCTGCTGATCGACTTCCGGGACGTCGCCGTGCACCCGGTGGAGTTCGACCCGGACGCCGCCGGGTTCACTCTGCTGCTGATCGACTCCCGGGCGCCGCACGCCCACGTCGATGGCGAGTACGCGGCACGGCGGGCCTCCTGCGAGCGGGCGGCCGCCGACCTTGGCGTGGCATCGCTGCGGGAGGTGCAGCACCTCGGAGCCGAGGCACTGGCGTCGGTCAAAGATCCGGTGGACGCCCGGCGGGCAAGGCACGTGCTCACCGAGAACGAGCGGGTGCTGGATTTCGTTGCGGCCCTTGGTGAGTTGGATTTCGCCGCCGCGGGGAAGCTGATGACGGCGTCGCACGCCTCGATGCGCGACGACTTCGAGATCACCACCGCGCACATCGACCTGCTCGCCGACACCGCGGTCGCCGCCGGTGCGGTGGGGGCCCGGATGACGGGCGGCGGCTTCGGCGGCTGCGTGATCGCGCTGGTGCCCACCGATCAGACCGTCACCGTCGTCGACGCGGTGCGGAAGGCGGCCGTCGGCGCGGGTTATGACGAGCCGGAGCTCAGCCGGGTGTATGCCGCGCTCGGTGCGGGGGCGGGCCGGTAGCGGCTCAGATCATCTCGTTCTCGGTGAGCCAGCGCATCACCGGCCAGCCGACGAAGACCGGCAGCCAGCAGGTCAGCACCCGGTAGAGCAGCACCGAGGGGACCGCGATCGCCGCCGGCAGGCCGAACGCGGCCAGTCCACCGATCAGTGCGGCCTCCACCGCGCCGACCCCGCCGGGGGTGGGCGCCGCCGACGCCAGGGTGCCGCCGACCATCGTCACCACGGTCACGGTGACGAACGACGTGCTGCCGCCGAACGCCTCCACGCTGGCCCACAGTGCCAGTGCCGCACCGAGAGTCGTGCCGGCCGCACCGAGCACGATCAGGCCCAGCCGCTTCGGCTCACCGGCCAGTTCCCTCAGGTCGGCGGTGACCTCGGCCAGCCTCGGCCGCACCGCCGTCGACAGCCAGCGCCGCAGGTTCGGCACCAGCAGGAAGGTGCCGACGATGCCCAGTGCCACACCGGCGATCAGGTAGAGCAGGGTGGCGCTCGGCACGAAGTGCGACAGGTCCGCCGAGGCGCCGGCCGCGGTGGTGAAGATGATCAGCAGGATGACGTGCACGATCACCTGCACCGACTGCTGCAGGGCGACGGCGGCGGTGGCCCGCAGCGTGCTCAGCCCGCCCTTGACCAGGAACCGGGTGGACAGCGCCAGGCCGCCGACGCCGGCCGGGGTGGTGGTGGCCGCAAAGGTGTTGGCCACCTGCATGATCGCCAGGTTCTTCATGCTCACCGCGCCGTTCGCGCAGGCCCACAGCGCACCGGCCGCGCCGACGTAGGTCAGCGAGGAGACCGTCAGCCCCAGCAGCGCCCACCACCAGTTGGCCCGGTGCAGCTGGGTGAAGAACGTCGGGACGGCGCTGATGAACGGGTAGGCCACGTAGACCAGCGCGCCCAGCAGCACCAGCTGGATGAGCTGGCTGCGGGTGAACCGGCTGATGGTCTTGGTCTGGATCTGGTCGGTGCCGGTCTGGCGTTTGACCTCTTCGCGGGCGGCGTTGATGACCGCGCCGACGTCCGGCAGTGAATCCCGAAGCCGGGCCGGCAGCGCCGATTTGGTGAGCCGGCGGGACGCGGACAGCACCGTGGGCCGGTCGAACGCGTCGATCGCGGCGCGCACCGCGGCCGCCGGGTCGTACAGCGCGGACGTCGTCACGAGCAGCTGGGCGATGTCGGACTGCAGCTGGGCGCGGGTGGCGCCGTACTCGGCGTTGCCGAACCCGCCGAACAGTACGGTCTCCCCGTCGACGCTGAGCTCCTTGCCGCGCAGGTCGCCGTGCGAGATCTGCTGGGCGTGCAACCGGTGCAACGATTCCCACGCCCAGGCCACCGAGGTGGTGCCGACGCACTCGGTGATCGGCGTCCCGAGCGGCGGGGTGTGGGCATAGAGGGTCCAGCCGCGGTCCAGGGAGGCGACCGCGACCGTCGTGGTGTTGGCGACCTCGGCGCGGCCGATCGCGATCGCCATCAGCGCACGGTGTTCGACGGCGCGGTGCATCGACGCGTGCAGCGGTGACGTCTCGGTGTTGCGCAGCCGCAGTTTGCGCCAGAGTTGGCGCAGCGCACCGCCGCTGCGCTGGTTGGGGCCGTACAGCTCCACCGTCACCGGCTCACCCGCCATCGCCGACAGCACCAGTGGACCGCGGCCGGCCGGGTGGATGACGGTCAGCTCGGAGACGTCGCAGCCGCGGCGGGACAGCGCCCGGATCGCGCCGTCGAGCGGCACCTCCAGGGCCGGGGTGCCGACCACCAGCACCACCAGCGCGCCGACGAACCAGCCGACCGCCAGGCCGAGCAGCGAGCGGGCCGGCACGATCGCGCTGACCACCAGGTGGATCGGGACGAACGCCAGCAGCAGCGCCCACCACCAGCGCCGCCACCGCGACGGCAGCCAGGGGCCGGAGACGGTGAGCATCGCGGCCAGCATCGCGATCCAGCGCGGGTCGTCGAGGAAGTGCGCCAGCGTGGTGGCCAGCCGCTCGGAGAGGTCGAAATGCCAGGCGGGCGCGGCGATGCCGTCGCTGCGGATCGACAGGCTCAGCACGGCCAGCAGGCCGGCGACGGCGTAGGCGCCCAGCAGCGTCCACTGCCGCGAGACGATCAGCCCGATCAGGATCGCGAACGGCAGCGCCAGGATCGCGATGCCGTAGCCCAGGTAGACCAGGTTGGACTGGGTGGGGGAGAGCACCCCGACGATCTGCGAGACCGAGCGCTCCAGGCTCACCCACTCGTAGCGGGTGACCAGCGAGCTGGCGATGACGGCGGCGAGGAACATCGCCGCCAGCACGAGGCGCAGGATGTCGTTGGTGCGTCGGGTCAGCGGCTGCAGGAGGCTGCCGGTGACGACGACGTCGCGCCCGTCAACTCGCATGGTCACTTTCGGTCCGGTGTGGCGTCGCGTCGCGCGACGGCTCGCCACAACTTATCCGGTGGGATGCGAGATGCACCTTATTGCTGGCGTTGCTGACCCCGTGGCCGCCTCACCTGTCTCAGCAGTCACGGGTGGGTGGCGGCCCCGCCTCAGTTGTCGCGCGGAGGCGGGCACTTGCACACGTCCCGCCGCCCGGTGACGGGTGTGACCGGCGATGCTGCCGCCGGGTAGACCACACCCGTCAACTGCTCCGCTGCCGCCCACAGCCGGGCCCACTGGCGGCGATCCCGGGACAGCTTGCTCGACGGGCACGGCCCCACCGCGCCGCGGGACTGCAGCAGGCGGGTCGGCCCCCAGTAGAGCGCCGGGTCGGCGTCAGCGGCGGTGGCCGCGAACAGGATCGACTCCGCGGCGCGCTGCGGCGGCTGGCCGATCGCGCGCATGACGTGGCGGCCGATCCGGCCGGGCAGCGACCGGTCGGTGTCGAAGATCTCGGTGCGCGAGACCCCGGGATGCACCGCGTAGGAGCGGATCGGAGACCCGTTCCCGGCGAGGCGGCGCTGCAGTTCGCGGGCGAACATCAGGTTCGCCAGCTTGGACTGGGTGTAGGCCAGGTTGCGCTGGTAGGTGCGGCGCTCGAAATTCAGGTCGTCGACGTGGAGCTTGCGGGCCTGCCGGTGCACGACGCTGGACACCGTCACCACCCGGTCGGCGATGCGGTCCAGCAGCAGCCCGGTCAGCGCGAAATGGCCGAGATAGTTGACGCCCAACTGCATCTCGAAGCCGTCCGCGGTGCGGCTGTGCGGGATGTTCATGATCCCGGCGTTGTTGATCAGCACGTCGACGCGGCCCTGACGCGCGGCGAACGCGCGCACCGAGGCCAGGTTCGCCAGGTCCAGCGCCGCCACCCGCACGTCGCCGTCGATGCCGTCCGCAAGCTGGCGCGCCCCCGCGGTGTCCCGGCACGCCATCACCACCGTGGCGCCCCGGGCGGCGAGCGCACGGGTGACGGATGCCCCCAGCCCACGGTTGGCGCCGGTCACCACGAAGGTGCGGCCGCGCTGCTCCGCCGACGACGAGTGTGATGATACGACAAAACGTCCATTTATTTCCCCCATGTTCCGAACGTATCGACGGGGTCTGACAAGTCTCGTGCGGCGATGGATGCCCCGGGACTTGTCGGTGGGCCGCGATACCTTCTGGGCGGAGCCTCCGGGGGGAGGCCTGATCTATCGGGAGGTAGTCATGGCAGATGTTCCGGTGATCCTGCTCGGCGACGAGGAGACCGTCGCGCACTGTGAGGACTTGGACGCCGAGGCGTTCCGGCGCGGCTGCGTCGTCGCCGAGGTGTTCCGCTTTCCGAGTGGCGCGGCCGCCGGCACCGATGACCTGGCCGACCTCCAGGCGGTGGTGGCCGCCCTGGGCTGTGCGATCACCGCCCGGCGTGACGTCTGGGTGCCGTTCCCGGGCCCGGACTTCGTGCGCGAGCAGCACCTGCGCCGACTCAGCCTGGTCCTGCAGCGGCACGGACTGAACCTGCTGGTCACCCGGGAGATGTACCCCGCGCCGACCGACGGCGGCATGAACGAGGTCGACTACGCGCTGCGGCGGGAGGTCCAGGCCGTCGACGGCCTCGACCGGGCGGTGCTGGCCGCCGAGGGGGCCAAGAGCCTCAGCCAGGAGATCGAGTCGGTGCTCGCCGCCGCGGTGACGAACGACCCGGTGGCGGTCCGGCGTGCCGGGACAGCCCGCGCCGCCGAAATCGCCAAGAGTGCGGGACACACTGGGCCGCCGGCACTTCCGGCGCCGGCGGTGCCGTGGGCGCAGCGCAAGCCGATGCTCACGCGGTACGCCCGCTGGCTGGTGTACGACTGCGGTGTCACCCAGGCCGCCACCGCCCGGGTGCTGAACTCCTCCGGGCAGCGCACCGCGACCGGGCGGCCGTGGCAGCCGGGGACGGTGTCGAAGCTGCTCAACGGGAAGTACGACACCGCGGTTCGCACGGCGTGACCGCTCGACGCCGTCATGTCTTTGCGCGCGGCGGGGCTGGGGGCCGGCCCCGGGGTGTGGGCGGTGTGCGCCGCTGTACCGGGGCGGCCAGGGACGGCGCAGCGGGTGACGTCGGCGACGTGGCGACCGGGGCGCCCGGTGCCGGCCCGGCCGGCGCCGCGGGTGCGATCACCGGCGGGCGCAGATCGGCCCCGTAGGTCGGCAGCGGCCCGGCGGGCTGCGGGCCGGTGGTGGAAGGTGCCGGCCGCGCCGGCGGATTAACCGGGGCCGCACCGGCCATCGGCGTCACCGAGGGTGACGGCGGCGCCGGTGCGGCCTGCGGTTCGGTGTCGTCCACATCCGGTGCGTCCGGTGTGGCCGTCGACTGCTCCGTATCGGTGTCGCGCGGATCCTCCGCTGATGAACCGCCGTCCCAGGCCCCCGGGGAACCCACCAGGCCCAACGGGTTCGGCGGCGCGAACGACCCGAACCCGCCGCCCGACTCGCCACCGGATGCGCCGCCGCCCGCGGGGAAGCCGAAACCGCCGCCGCCGAGTGCGCGTGTCACGTCGTCGGCGGTGAACTCGCGCGGGCGGGGCCACGGATGGACGTCCGCCCCGTGCTCCCGCAGGATGCTGCGCGCGTCCCCGCCGGTCGTCTGGTCGAGCACGCGCTGCGTGCTGCCGGTGATCTGGTCGGCCGCATCATTCGAGGCGCCGGCCGCGGCCTCGTGGGCGTCGCGTATCGCGTTGTTGATGTCGGCCACCTTCTTGGCGAACGGATCGTCGCCGGCCAGGCTGTCGGCTATCCGCTGCCGGCCGTTCGCGGCGATTCCCCGGAGCCGCTCCCGCAGGCCGTCGACCGCCCGGGCGACGGCTGCGTTCCCCTCGCTCTTGGCCTGGCACTGGTCGGCGATGTCGCGCAGTTGATTCCGGCCGGTGTGCAGCCGGGCCAGCAGATCCTCGGCGGTGACACCGGTGTTCTCGGCAGCCAGGCGGGTTCGCAGCAGATCCAGCGTGCCGGCCTCGTCCTCCTTGAGCTGGCGCTGCGTCTCCCAGTGCGTCGCCGCACTGGCCGGGCCGGCGGGCGGCGCCGGCCACCACGCGCCGATCATGGCCGCGGTGAACGGGTCGGACAGTTCGTCAGCCGCCGCCACCGCAGGTCTCCGTCGTCACAGTGCGGAGCGTAAACCTGGGGGCCGGTTCGGTGCTTCCACGTTTGCCCACGCTGGGGATAACCGTCGCGGCGGGTCGGCGCGGGTAGCGTGAGGTGCTGATCACGGCGACGATTCGGCAGGGGTGAGTGCGGTGCGGCGAGGCAGTGCGATCCGGGGACTGTTCGCCGCGGCCCTGGCCTGCGTCACGCTGACCGGCGCTCTCGGACTGCCGACGGCGGCCCGGTCGGCCGCTGCACCGGGTGCGGACCCGGCGGCCATCGCCGACAGCCTGGTCGCCGCCGATACGGCCCTGCGCAACACCACGTCGTCGCAGCAGGTGCTGGCGCAGGCCGCGCACCAGCAGCAGATGGCCTACCGCACGCTCGGCTGGCATCCGGAATGGGATCAGGTGGCGCGGGCCCGCATCCCGGCGAACCTGCTCGGCGTCTACGACCGCAACATCGACGCCCGGCGGCAGCTAACCGCGCTGAACTCCGGTGAGGTGAAGTCCACCCTGCCGCCCTGGACGATCATCGCGCCGGCGCCGGCCGAGCAGCTGCTGGACTACTACCGCCAGGCCGAGGAGGCCACCGGCGTCGGCCGCAGCTACCTGGCCGCGATCAACCTGGTGGAGACCACGTTCGGGCGGATCGCCGGCGCCAGCTCCGCCGACGCGCGCGGGCCGATGCAGTTCCTGCCGTCGACGTTCGCGCAGTACGGCGCCGGGGGCGACATCAACTCACCGCGCGACGCGATCATGGCGGCCGGGCGGATGCTGGCCCACAACGGTTTCGCCAGCAACCCCAACGGTGCGATCTACAGCTACAACCACTCCGACCACTATGTGCAGGCGGTGCAGGACTACGCCACGATCATGGCCTCCGACCCGGCCGCGTTCACCGGGTATTACCGCTGGAATGTCTTCTACCACACCACATCCGGTGATGTGATGCTGCCGGTGGGCTATTCGGCGTCGCAGCGGATCCCGGTCGCGGAGTATCTGGCGGCGCACCCGCAGTGAGGCGCTGACGCACCGTCCCGGCCGGGTGATATCGGATACGAGGTCATTCTCCAACCGACCCACATGCCCGGGACTAGGGACGTGAGTGACGGCGGTGACCACTCTCCCTAGACTGGGATCCCATGGCCGTACTGGTGAACAACCCGATCATCGACGCCGTCCTCGACCGGTACGCAGCGCAACTCGGCGACAGCGCCACCGACTATCGCAACCACCTCTACCGCGCGCTGAACTATCAGCTGCGGCTGCTGAACACGCAAGAACCGGCGCCGGAGATCGCCCTGGCGTGGGCGGTGCATGACATCGGGATCTGGACCGCCGGCACCTGGGATTATCTGGAACCGTCGGCCCAGCTGGTCGACGAGTGGGCGGCGCAGTTCGGCGTCACCGACATCGCCCGCACCAAGGAGATGGTGCTCGATCACCACAAGCTGCGCAGCGTCACCGACCCGTACGTGGAGACGTTCCGGCTCGCCGACCGGGTCGACGCGTTCCGCGGCCTGACGCTCGGTACCGCGCTGACCCGCGACGACGTGCGGGAGGTGGTGGCGGCGCTGCCCTACGGCGGGTTCCACACGTTCCTGATCCGCAGTGCGGCCACCTGGACCCGGCACCATCCGCTGCGGCCGCTGCCGATGCTGCGCTGGTAGCCGAAATAAACCGCGACACAACCGAGGTTGGGCTAGAACGTGGCTCCTGAGCAGGCAACCGTCGCAACGCTGCCGTCGGCGCGGGATCGACTGCGCGACCCGGGCGTGCAACTGTGGACGCTCGCCGGCGTGTGCTGGGTGGCGCTGCTGGTCGCCGGGCACCACCATGACGTCACGCTCGGCGGCCCGGGCGCGTCGGTGGCCGGCATCGCGGTGTCGCTGCTGCTGGTGCTCGGCGCCTGGCTGGAGATGACGGTGGCGATGATGCTGCCGACGACGGTCCCGATGGTCCGGATGTTCCAGGTGGTCAGTGCCCGCGCCCCGCGGACGACGGCCGTGCGGGTGGCGTTCCTGGCTGGGTATCTCGCGCTGTGGCTGGTGTTCGCGGTCGCCGCCACCGGCGCCGCGGCCGGGCTGCGGGCGTGGGTGGTGGCCGGGCACGCGCCCTGGCTGGTCACGCGGCCGGGCCTGCTGCTGGCGGTGGTGCTGGCGATCGCCGGCGTGTTCCAGCTGACCCCGCTCAAGGACGCCTGCCTGACGCAGTGCCGCGACCCGCGGGCGTTCCTGTTCGCGCACTACCGGCGCGGGGTGCGCGGCGGCTGGCTGCTCGGCTGGCGGCACGGGATTTCGTGCCTGGGCTGCTGCTGGGCGCTCATGCTGATCATGATCGGCACCGGGCTGGGTAACCTGCTGGCGATGCTGGTGCTCACCGCGGTGATGGTGGTGGAGAAGACCACCCGCTTCGGTCACCGGCCCGTCGTCCCGCTGGGGATCGGGCTGCTGATCGCCGCCGCGGCGGTGGCGCTGTACGGCGACACGCTGGCCGGCTGGGGCCTCTACGAACCGTTCGTCGCGCCGGTCGGCGCGCACCACCACTAGGAGGAGATCGCCGTGGGATACGACCTCAAGGGCCGGATGGCCGAGGTGTGCAGCTGCCGCTCGCTGTGCCCGTGCACGATCGGCGAGAACGCCGACGGCAACAACTGCGGGTTCAACTGGGTGTTCCACATCGACCGCGGCGCGATCAACGACGTCGACGTGTCCGGGCTGAACCTGGGGCTGCTGGGTCATCACGCCGACAACATCTTCGACGTCAACACAAGGGTGTTCGTCATCATCGACGACCGCGCCGACGACGCCCAGTCCGATGCGCTCGTCACCGCGTTCACCGGGAAAGCCGGTGGGCCGCTGGCCGATCTGGCCGGTCTGGTCAAGGAGATCGTCGGCGTGACCCGCGCGGCGATCGAGTTCGACGTCGACAAGGGCAGTGGGCACTTCAAAGTGGACGGCATCTTCGAGGGCGAGGTGGAGGGCTTCCGCGGCAAGGACGGTTCGCACACCACGTTGAACAACACCGCGCTCGGCCACGTCTACGGCAGCCTGACCTACCCGGGGAAGGTGCTCCGGCACCGGGTGCACGACACCGAGCACGGCCTGCAGTTCCGGGGCCGGCAGTCCACCCAGACCGAGTTCAGCTTCGCGTCCTGATCGGAGAACTGATGGACTTGTACGACTCGCATCTGATCCGCCGCGAACTGATCGCCGAGGACACCATGGCGTTCTACTTCGCCAAGCCCGAGGGCTATGAGTTCCAGCCTGGCCAGTCCTTCCAGCTGACGCTGATCGACCCGCCGCCGGCCGAGGACCGCGGCGGAGCGACCCGCGAGTTCACCATCGCCAGCGCCCCACACGAACCGGAGCTGATGATCGCAATGCGGTTGCGCGACTCCGGGTTCAAGGATCTGCTCAAAGATGCGCCGCCGCTGACCTCGGTGACGATCAGTGAGGCCGACGGGGATCTGCTGCTGCACCGCGACGTCGCCCGCCCGGCGGTGCTGCTGGCCGGTGGCATCGGCATCACCCCGTTCCTGTCGATCGCCCGGCACGCCGCCCACGCATCCCTGGAACACCCGATCCACCTCTTCTACTCGAACTGGCGTCCGGAGGTCGCGGCGTTCCTGCCGGAGCTTCAGGCCATCGCCGCGGCGAACCCGAACTTCCGGCTGGTCACGGTCATGACCGAACCGGAGAAGTCGATCCAGCCGTGGTCGGGGGAGACCGGCGTGATCGACCCGGAGTTGCTGCGCCGCCACCTCGATGACCTGGCGAAACCCGTCTACTACCTGGCCGGCCCGCCGGCGATGACGCTGGCGATGCTGGACATGCTGCTGGACCTCGGTGTCGAGGACGGCGCCATCAAGTCCGCGGAGTTCCTCGGCTACTGAGGCGCATTACTCAGGCGTCGTCACCAGCGTCAGGTCCCACGCCCGCAGCCACGGCTTGACCATCTGGGCGATCGAATACTCGTGCACCTCATCGCATTTCGGTTCCGAGTAGTCGCCGTTGGACACCTCGATGTAGATGCCGACGGCTTCGGCGGCGCCGTCGGGCCGCAGCCGGTAGACCGGGCCGCCGGAATCCCCGCAGCGGCCGGTCGCCGCGAACCGCACCTTGTTCTCCTCGACGTAGGCCACCGGGCCGCAGACCGCCGCGTCGCTGCGGATCCCGAAGTGGCAGAGCTCGTCGCCGACCTCGACGTGCTCGGCGATACCGACCAGCGGATGCCCGTCGACGTCGGAGGTCAACGGAATGCCGTCGATGTCCTTGTGCTCCAGGGTGATCAGGCCGATGTCGTAGTCGGTCCACTCGTTGCCGTCGTACACGCTCTCGGCGAACCGGCCGACCTTCGGGTACACGTACAGTCCGCCGTGGTGAATGGTGACGGTGCCCTCGGTGCCCTTCTCGTTGCAGTGCCCGGCCGACAGCAGCCCGGGCCGGCCGTCGGCGGTGCGCACCAGAAAACCCGCCGTGCAACTGATTCCGCTGGTTCCGTCGGGCCGGGTGATGTCGATGCCGATACCCGGGCCGATCGTCTTCGCGGCCGGCATCGGGATGTTCTGCCGGCCCGGATGGGTGTGATCCACCCACAGCGCGGCGCCGATGACCGCGACGACAACAGCCCCGCCGGCGACCTTGCCGGTCAGGGCTTTGAACACTCGTCGCAGGGCAATACGTCGACTCTACCGAGCGGTGCGCGCCATACTGGAGGCCTGGTTGGAGGTGGGCATGAGCACTACCGAACAGTCTTTTGAGACGACCCGCCGGTTCGCCCGGGTGATCGGGCCGTTCCTGGCGGTCATCGCCGCCACCGCCGCGGTGCACGCGCCGAGGCTGTTCGCCCAGATCGCCGACTTCGGGGCGGACCCGCTGTGGGGCTGGGTGGCCGGCTCGTTCACGCTGATCGCCGGGCTGACGGTGGTGGCGCTGCACCCGTACTGGCGGGGTGCCGCCGCAGCCAGCGTCTCGGTTTTGGGCTGGCTGACCGTCGTCAAGGGTTTCTTCCTGGTGGCGTTCCCGGCGACGCTGACGTCGATTCCGGTGGGGGCGGCCGACGCCGTCGGGGTGTTCCGGGCGGTCTACCTGGTGTTCGCAGCGTGGGGGCTGTGGCTGGCCTGGGTCGGGTGGGGGCCGGCTCGGTCGCGGTGACCGGGTGACCGGGTGACCGGGTGTCGCACCTTTTGTCACTTGCGTACCGGGAGTGGACCACCAGGATCTTCTGGAAAACGATGTCGCCGGTGATATCAGTCGACCCGAATCCACCACGGCGGGACGCTGATATCCAGCCGGGCGTGGGTTTTGTAGCCCGACCAGGTGGGCACCCCGGCTGGTTGGCCGCGGTAGATACCGCGTGCGGCGGCGACGACGCGCTCGCGCTGGGTGGGCCAGATGATCTCGGTGGCGATCTGCTCCAGCGCCGCGCGGTCGCGGTCCAAGACCCGATCCATGATGTCGACGGCCGGCAGTGCGTTGGTCTTGTCGGTGTTGCAGCGGGCGCAGGCCAGCACCAGGTTCGCCAGTCCGTCGATGCCGACGAGCGACCACGGCAGCACATGATCGACCGGGTTGTCGACCGGCAGGTGCGCGCCGCAGTAGAAGCAGTGCGGGCCGAACGCGTCCTTGAACGACTCGCGCACCGCGGCCAGTGCGGTGCGCTCCCGGCCGAACAGGTGCCCGGCGACGTCGGGCACGTCGGCGTCGAGGAACTTGTTCATTCGCCGTACGTCGTCGACCCACATGATCTCCAGCGCCGGCTTGAGCAGCCCGGCTAGTCGCGCCAGTCCGTGCGCCACGCCCGGGCGCAGTTCGATCGAATCCCCCTGGGCTTGAAGTGCTTTCCGGGAGACGTGGTCGTGCAGGAATGCGTCGTCGTAGAGGAACGAGTCACTCTCGGTGGATCCGGGCAGCCGCTGCAGCCGGTGCAGCGGCTGCTGGGCCAGGCAGAGCGTGACCTCGTCGATGGCGCGGCGATAGGCGTCCGGGGCGCGTAAGGCGGCGGTGTCCAGGGACAGCGCGCCGGCCTGCGCGGCATCTCGCAATTCGC
This sequence comes from Mycolicibacter acidiphilus, assembly GCF_018455725.1. GTDB lineage: Bacteria > Actinomycetota > Actinomycetes > Mycobacteriales > Mycobacteriaceae > Mycobacterium > Mycobacterium acidiphilum. Next base: position 29,526 of record NZ_JAHCLR010000022.1, on the reverse strand, counting down.
TGGCGGCGCGCAGGATCCGCGACTTCGAACCGGTGGACTGCTGCAGCTGGCGGCCGTCGAACGGGCGGATCTGTCGCCAGTACAGCTCCAGCACCCGGTGCGCCAGGTCCGGGATCGGCACCGTCAGCGACGCATTCGAGTCGGCCGGCAGGTGCTCGATGCAATGCTCGATCAGCGCCATCAGCGTCGCCAACTTGTAAGTGGCGGTGCGCAGCCCGGTCTCCAGGATCGCGACCACGCGCTGGCCGAGCAGCAGCGGGTCGGGTGGGGTGTCAGCCATTGAACTCCTCCAACACGCTGAATGGTGACGTCCGAATTTGATTCGTAGCGTATGTCGGCACACCCGGCTATCCTGGATACCGCTAGCTGATTCGGCCGCATGGCCGGGGTAGGTTAGCCGTCAAGGGCCCCGCAAGGGGCCCCTTCACTTTGATGGGAAGACGTGTAGGCCGTCGCTCCGCTCTGAAACGGTCCGAGCGTGGACGGGCCCCAGTAGCTGCCACATCCGCTCATCGCAGATGGAGACGGTGCGGCCATGGCGGGGCAAGACCTTTGCTGCGGCGGCGTAGGCTGTGAGGTCGGCAAGTTGGATGAAGTAGGAATGCTGGGAGTCGCGCGGCACTGGATCCTCAACCAACAGACGCGCCGAGGCCGGTAAGCCGTTGGCCGACAAGGTGGCCCGACGAAACCGACGGACCAACCTGCGGATCGCATCGTCTTGTCCGACGTCATGGATCACCATAATCGGTGTTCCGCTGGCTTCGGAACGTCGACGCAGGTGCTCCAGAAGGTAATGCCAGGCCACGCCGAACACGTCCAGTTCGTCGTGCGGCAGCAGATCCTTGCGGATCACGATTCCGAACACCCCGGAAGCGATCTCGGCGGTAGCTCTCATGTGGCGCTGGTAGATGTCGCGTACCTGGCCGTCGCCGAGTCCGAGGTCGCGGTAGATCCGCTTCACGCCGACGAGATGATTCGCTTTCATCTCGTGGCGCAAGGGGACTCGGTAGGTCTCGCGGATGCGTGTCCGCAGGTGAAGGAGTCGCTCGAATCGCTCAAACCAGCGGTCGACGGGAACCAGGACGCAACCGAGCGTGAACGTCCACGAACCGCGCTGCCCCGTGTCGCCGGATTCGTCGACGTAGGCGAACTCCATTCGGTAGTTCACGGCGGTGCCGCTGATGTTGAACGGGTGATGCTGCACATGGCTGCATGATGCCGGAGTGCACCGACAGCACCGCGCGGTCGCGGTCCGGCGAAAGTTACTCGGCGGCGGTGGGAGCGGACGGTGGCTCGTCGTTGAGCACGCCTTCCTTCTGGCCGAATCGCTGCGCCACGAAGCCCCGCAGGTTGGCCAGTCCCCGGCCGGCGGTGGCGATGGCTTTTTGGGCGACGGGTTTGGCGATCTCCACCGCGGCGTCGACGGCTTCGCGGACACCGGGGGTGGCCATGTCCTGCCAGCTGTCGACCTGGTGGTGGCGTGCCCGGGCGAAACTGTCCAGCTCACCCTGCAGGGCGTCGCGGTCGGCGGCGAGCTGATCGACCGCCCAGAACCGGAAGCCGTCGAACGCTTCGGTTTTCGCGATCGCATCGACCACCTGGTGGGCCTGCTGGTAGAGCTTGCCGTCCTCGGCTAACTGGTAGGCCAGCAGTTCGCGGGTGTGCTCGAGCACCTGCGGCAGATGGTCCGGTTCGGTGGCCTGCACCCGGGCCAGCCGCAGCCGCTGCCACTTGTACAGCGACTCCTCGGCCACCACAAGCAAACTCAGCGTCTCCCCGACCAGGCCGTCGGCGATGGCGGCCCGCAGCTTGTCGGCCCGGTCCTGCACCGAATGGTCCGGTTCCAAGGTGGCCAGGACACGCTTGGCGTGGTTACGCAGGCCTTCGACGGCAGCGTTCAACGCCGGCCCCAGGCTCGCGATGGATTCCCAGTAGGTGTCGGGAAGCGACCCGTTCTTCTCCAGGTAGGCCAACTGCCGGGTGATGGTCAGGTTGTCGCCGAGCACATCGCCGGCGCGCTCAGCCTGGGCCAGATGAAGGACGGCGCCGACCTTGCTCTCCACCCGCTGGATCGAGTCGCTGACGTCGGCGATCGCGGCTTTGAGCGCGACTTGCACCCCGATCATCTGCAGCGACACCAGTTGCTGCGGGTCCAACATCGCGGGGCGCCACTGCAATTGCTCGGTGAACTTGGCGTCGGCGCCGCGGGTCATCATCCGGTAGAACCCATCGGTGCCGGGAATCAGGTTGCCGCGCTTGACCGCTGCCACGCTGTCCGGGTGCAGCTGCACGAATTTCCCGGCCTGCTGCAGGACCGCCGTGATCCCGACACCGAGTCCGGCGGCGTTGCTCAGCGTCGCCGTGTCCAGGCCGGCGACCTGGACCGCGTTGTCGGACACCGCGCGCAGCCGCTCCAGATAGGACTCGACGGCTTCGGGGTCGCCGCCGACCAGCAGGCCTTCGGGTTGTTCGAGGATGACGAGCTCGCCGGGGGTGACAGTGGCGGGCAGGCCGGTGACGTCGTTGTCGGGCACAGCGAACCTCCGTGGATCGGATTTCCGCTGAGTGTAAACATGGGCGGTGACGCGGAAGGTTGGCCGGTCGAAGATCGTCGCCGTTACCGGTGCCGGAGACGCGCCCGCAACGCAGACGCAGCAACGGCGCGGGAGGGATCAGCAACGACGGCGTCGTAGGCGGCAGCGACCTCGTCGTGCAGCCACGCTTCTACCGCGTGGAAACGACGGCCTGCATCGTGATCGCGATAGCCGGTGCTGTTGCGCCAGGCGTCGCGACTATCGGCGCTCGGGCTGGGCATGAGGTTGGTCGTGGCGGTCGAAGTTCTGGGCTTTGCTGGCGGTGAGTTCGGTTCGACTTCCGATGTCGGCGAACAGGGAGCCGAGGCTGGCGCCTCCGTCGGATTCGGCAGCGTCAGCCAGGATCGCGCTTACTTCCGCCAGAGTGCTTCGGCCGTTGTGAGCGGCTTGGGCCTGAATTGCGTTGAACAACTCCGTGGGCGGGTCCACCCCCCACAGGCGCTCATGCAGCGCCGCGTCACGGAAGTACCTCGTGTGGGTGTGTTTGATGGTGTCGAGAGAGTTGGCCGACAGCACGACGATCTCGATGTCGCGGTCGGTGCGCTCCTCTTCGAGCTTCAACTGGTGTTGAACGGCCTCTTGGCTGGTCGCGAACTCAGTGATGTGGCTGACGCGGGTGCGCCGGTTGTATTCGATGAGGAAACCTGCCATGTCACCCACCAACCTCTCCGGTGTTGCCCTCGATTGTAAGCACCGCCGCCGTGATGGCCTTTACTTTCGCGATGACGTCTGCGCGGGTCGCGAGTACGCGCTCGTCGGGCGTGGGCAGATCAGATGCCTCCTGCCACTGGTGTTCGGTGATCGCCAGCGCCGTAGACAGGTTGTGCATCGTCTGCACCGCCGTACGCACCTGATTCGGGTCGAAGCCGGGGGCGGCTGCTTGATCGATCGGCTCGCCGTAGCGGATACCGCGCCCGCACGTGTCGGCGAGCGACTCGTAGGCGTCGGCCCACAGATGCTGCAGGGCGGTCCGAATCTGGATTTCGACACGGCCGGCCGGCAATCGAAGCCAGACGTGAACGGCGCGGTAGCCGGCGTGCGCGCCATCACGCAGGTCATGGATCGCCGAGTCGTCGGCGCCGAAGTGCTGCGCTATCTCACCGGCGAGTGCGGTCTGCTCGTCCAACAGCAGATCCGCGTCCATGCGGACGCCGGCTAGATCCTGAACGGTGTTGAGTTGCAACGACGGCTGCCGTCGGAGCTTATCGACGAGGGTGTCCTGGGTCTTTCGGCGGGAGCTTACGTGGAAGCCGGTGGTCAATCGCCAACGCGATGTGGTCCAGAGCTTCGACTCAACCGCCCAACTGCCACCTTCGATCCGGTTGTCGACTTCGTTGGCGAGGTTGTCATGCCACGCAACGACGTCCGCGTACGACGGCGCGTCTTCCAGCGGCGCGGTACCTGCGCGCAGTGCATCTCCGAGGCGCCGTAGCGCCCCGTTTGACCACGGCGGACGGGCGTTCAGGTCCACGCTTGTCGATCTTCCAGAATTCGGGACGCGGAGACAACTCATCGACCGTGCGTTGACCGAAAGACTGCTGCTGATCGACAGCCCGTTGCGTTGAGCTTCGGGAAGTGAGCCCGGTAGCCGTCCGGACGCGGTCTAACCTTCGCCCGGCACATCCAGCTTCGGCTGCGGCTGCAGCATCACGCCGCTGATCCCCTGGAACCGGCCGGTGAGCTGGTAAACCTCTTGCCGCAGAAACGGATACAGGTCGTGAACTGCGCGTTCGGTGAACGCTCGCATTTCCACCGATGTTGCGGCGCCCAGAATCGAGTCGTCTTTGTCGTTCGGGTCTGAGGTGTTCATCTGCTCGTCGGTGGCGAACAGGCCCGACACTGCGATCACCGCCACGTAGAACCGGTGCTGATATTTCGTTTCGATGGTGACCAGGACGGCGCCGCCGTACCAGCCTTGGCAGTGCACGCTTCCCAACGACGCTTGGTCGAACCAGTCGGGGATCTCGCCGGTGAAATCGGTCCGCTGCAACAACAGCTTTGACGGGTCGACGTGGCGCAATGTCAGGTCCGCCAGGCTCGCTGTCATCGCGTTTCCAACGAGAGGGTCGGGGTTGGGATGACGCGGGTATCGCCGGCTTCCGCGTCGATCTCACCGCCGAACATCATCGTCAGAGTGCCCGGCGGGATGACGTCGATCTTCACCATCCGCGTCGCCGCACTGCCGACCGGGGGGAGTGCCGGGCGCAGCGTGAGTTCGGCTCGCATGCCGAGTTTGTGCAGCATCGCGGCGAAGGTCCGAAATGTCAGGTTGCGCCGGCCACTGAGGCGCTGACTGATCTCGCTCGGTTTCACGTTGAGGCGGGCGGCCAACTCCCGCTTGGTGACACCGGCGCGGTCCAACGCTTCGTGGACGATCTCGGTTGCCGAGAGCACCAGCCGTTCCTCAGCCAGCATCGCCTCCCGTTCCGGGGTGCTCTCAAACCAACTCATCGCCCGCCCGCCTTCCTTTCTCGATAGCTCCGGTAGATGTCACGAGCCCGCGTCGCCTCGGTGCACACCCTCGCGTCCCGGGGCTTTGTCGTTCCATGGGTTGCGAGCCAATCGCGCCCGACGCGGATGACGTACAGCCGGTATCCCGGCCCGAACGGCACCTTGATCTCGTGGACCTTCTCCCCGGATCCGCATTGCAACTCCCGCATCTCTTCGGGGCTCCGCAGGAAGCCGATCTCGGCCAATCGTTCGAACCGCGCCAGGAACTGCGCCTTCGCCCGATCGGCCAGTGCTGCCAGCCAAGCCTCGGCTTCACAACCCCCGGTTGGCCCGATCGCTGCGTAGATCGTCAGCTTCGGCCCGGTATGGAGCACCCGGTGATGTGAAGTCATAACTTCACTAGCCAGTGTAGGGGTATCCAGCGTCGCGGGGTAGCTGCAGGTTGGACACCCATGGTCGTGATCGTTGCAGCCGGCGCCGACAAAGGTGCTCCTTGTGGACAGCCCCTTCCCGGTGACTTGACCGCTGCGCGCCAGCTTGTCGGGGGTCGTGGATAGGCTCGGTTATCTGCGGGCCCGTCAGATAAACCATCGGCCCGAACAGCGGCGTGAAGGAGTCTTAGTGGGGACGGTTGACGACAATCCGGGCGCGCCGCGGATCACGATCAGTGCCGTCACCGACCTGGGTTACGCGCTGGCGCACTGCCGCATCCCGGTGGTCCACCAGATCACCGTCGAGAACCCCGGCCCCGCCCGGCACGGCGCGGTGCTCGACGTCGAGATCGTCGACGCGACCGGCCCGCACGGCGAACCGCACCAGCTGCATCTGGACCTGGCTGAAAACCAGCCGACCGTGCTGCGCGACGTCAACCTGACGCTGGACCCGGCCTCGATGCTCGCCGTCGACGAACAGCGGCCCGGCACCATCCGCGCCACCCTGCGCGACAACACCGGTGCAGAACTCGCCACCGCCGCCGTCGACGTGACGATCCTGGCCGCCAACCAGTGGAAGGCCAACCCGCCGCAGCTGGGCCTGGAGATGCTCGCCGCCTACGTGCAACCCAACGCGACCGCGGTCACCGCCCTGCTCACCGACGTCTCCGACCGCCTCAAAGCCGCCACCGGAAACTCCGCGATCGACGGCTACCAGAGCGAGGATCCCGCGCGGGTCGACGCGATCGCGAAAGCCGTGTTCGAGGCGATGCAGGCCCGCGACATCCGCTACGCCGAACCGCCGGCCAGCTGGGGTGACGACGGGCAGAAGGTCCGCACCCCCGCCGAGGTGCTCGACGGGCGCCTCGGCACCTGCCTGGACACCACCCTGGTGATGGCCGCGGTGCTGGAGCAGGCCGGGATCAACTCGACGATCTGGGTGGTGACCGGGCATGCGTTCCTCGGCTATTGGCGCGCCGACGCCGGGCTGCCCACCATCAGCACGACCGACGCGATCGATGTCGTTAACCAGGTCGACCTGGGGGTGATCGGCCTGGTCGAAACGACCATGATTCCCCAGCCGCAGGCGACGTTCGCCGAGGCGACCCGGGCTCCGAAAACCCGGCTGGCCGGGGACCTGTCCAACATCATCGGGGTCACCGACATCCGGCAAGCACGGCGCGCCAAGATCTTCCCGCTGCCCAGCCGTGTCGTGGATGGGCACGGCAACGTCGTCGTCACCCACTACCAACCGGGTGTCGGCCCAACCATCGCCCCCTACGTCGGCACCCCGAAACACCCGGCGGCCGTCGACACCGTCCCGGCCCGGGTCAGCCAGTGGAAGAACGCGCTGCTGGATCTGAGCCTGCGCAACCGGCTGATCAACTACACCGACCGGGCCGGTTACCGACTGGAGGTGCCCGGCCCGGCGCTGGCCCGGTTCGAGGACAGCGTCAACGCCGGCGCGCACATCCGGCTGCTGGCCTCCGACGCAGTGCCGAGCATCGACGCCGCCCGCGGCATCCGCTACGGCCGCGACCTGCCCGAACCGGAGCGCGAGGTGCTGCTCGCCGACAAGCACAGCGCCTACATCGACATCACCGACGCCGCCTACACCGCCAAGCTGCGCTACCTGGCCAACAAGGCCCGCACGATCCTCGAAGAGACCGGCTCCAACAACCTCTACCTGGCGTTCGGGATGCTGAACTGGCGGTTCGGCGGGAAGGAACTGCGCTCCCCGCTGGTGCTGGTGCCGGTGGCGCTGAGCACCGCCAATCGCGGCAGCAGCTACCTGCTGACCATCGACGAGGCCGGCGCCTCCACCCCCAACTACTGCCTGGTGGAGAAGCTGCGCACCAGCTTCGGCCTGGAGCTACCCGAGCTGGCCAACCCCGCCGAGGACGCCTCCGGCATCGACCTGGCCGGCACGTTCGATGCGGTGCGCCGGGCGATCGCCGCGGGCGGCCTGCCGGCCCGGGTCGAGGAGACCGTGCACCTGTCGATCCTGCAGTTCGCGAAGTTCCCGCTGTGGAAGGACCTCGACGACTCCTGGGCGGAACTGGCGAAAAACAGCCTGGTGCAACACCTCGTCGACACCCCGCTGGACGCCTACACCGACCCGGTCGACGCGCCCGCGCGCGTCGACCTCGACGACCTGGGGGCCGCGCTGCCGGTGCCGGCGGACTCCTCCCAGTTGCATGCGGTCGCCGACGCCGCCGCCGGGCGCACGTTCGTGCTGGAAGGCCCACCGGGAACCGGGAAGTCGCAGACCATCACCAACCTGCTGGCGCACGCGATGGCTTCGGGGCTGCGGGTGCTGTTCGTCGCCGAGAAACGCGCCGCACTCGACGTGGTGAAAAAACGCCTGCGCGAGATCGGGCTGGGCGAGCTGTCCCTGGACCTGCACGACAAGTCTGCCCGGCCCGCCGCGGTGCGCGCCCAGATCAAAGCGGCTCTGGAGTTGCGGGTCAGCACGGACGCGGACCTGCTGACCACCAGCACCCAGACCGCCGAGTCGGCGCGACGCAGCCTGGCCCGCTACGCCGAACGGTTGCATCAGGCCAACGCTGCCGGCCAATCCCTGTACACCGCACGGTCTTCCGAGCTGGCCGCCGATCAGGACGTGGCGCCGCTGACGGTACCGCGCTCGTTGGTGGCCGCCGCCGACGCGGACACCTTCGGTGTGCTGCGCGCGGTGCTGCGGGCGCTGCCGGAGAAGGTCGACCTGGCCCGCCCCGGCGCCGGGCACCCGTGGGGATTCCTCGACCACGTCCCGGACGGCGGGCTGGACGCGGCGAAGATCCACGCCGCCGCCGTCGACTTCGACGCTGCACTACAGCAGTTGCACGCCGCCGGGTTCGACCTGACCACGCTGGCGCGCACCGAAACCCCGGTGGCACTGGCGCAGTGGGCGAAGCTGGCCGCCGCGCCGCGCTACCCGCTCGACGGCATCGACGCGCTGCGCAGCGGGGCGTGGCAGGCTGAGCTGATCGGGATCGCCCAGGCGGCAACCGAACTCGCGCACGCCGAGCCCGACTGGCTGGCGGTCTGCGGGGTGGCCGCCATGGAACTGGACATGCCGGCGGTGCATGAGGCCGCGCTGGCCGCCGACGCGTCCGGGATGTTCGGGCGCAAGAAGCGCCGACGGGCGGTGCTCGCGCAGCTGGCCGACGTGCTGACGGTGGCACCCGAGACGGTGCCGCTGAAAACCCTCTCGGGCATGACCGCACAGGTCGCCGAAACCCACGCCGCGGTCACCGACCTGCGGGCGCGGGTGGCGGCGCTGCCGATCAGCCTGGTCGGTGAGGGGTGGAACCCGCTGATCGCCGAGGACACCGCCGCACTCACCGCCCACCTGGACTGGCTGACCCGGTTGGTCGCGGATCTCGCGCCGGGATCAGAGCGCCCGCACATCGCCGACGTGCGCGCGTTCTACGCGGCGACCCCGGCCGGCGCACTGGCCGAACCGCTGGGCTGGCTGGGGGCGACATGGCAGCGGGTCGCCGACACCACCGGGGTAGCACCCGACAAGCAGCACACCTGGGCCGGTGGATCGTTCCTCGAAAAGTGTTGGGCCACCCGGGATTCCCGACGCCTCGCCACCCCGGACACCGTCGAATGCTGGGTGGGGCTGATCGAGCACATCGAACCGCTGCGGGCCACCGGGATGTACACCACACATCAGGCGATCCTGGCCGGCGCACTCGACGCCGACGACGCCGCGTTGGCGTTCGACCGCGGCACCGCGATCGCCTCGGTGGGGGAGCGGCTGGAGGCCAGCGCACTGGACTCCTTCGACGTGGCTGCCCACACCAAGGCCATCCAGCGGTTCACCACCAGCACCCGCGCGATCCGCACCGAACTGCGCCACGCGATTCCGGCTCGACTGCTGGAGCAGCGCAGCTTCGACGCCGAAGCCTCCAGCGGGCAGGTCGGCGGGCTGCGCCGGCAACTGGACCGCAAGCGCGGCGGGATGAGCGTGCGGGCGCTGATCGACAACTACGGCGAGCTGATCACGAAGATCCTGCCGTGCACGCTGATGAGCCCGGACTCGGTGGCCCGGTTCTTCCCGGCGCGGGCCGGCATCTTCGACGTGGTGGTGTTCGACGAGGCCTCCCAGATCCGGGTGGCCGGTGCGGTCGGCGCGATGGGCCGCGCACGCTCGGTGGTGGTGGTCGGTGACAGCAAGCAGATGCCGCCGACCAGTTTCGCCGAGGCCAGGGTGAGCATCGACGAGGACGAGGACTACGACCCGACCGTGGTGCTCGACGAGGAATCCATCCTCACCGAATGCGTGCAGGCCCAGGTGCCGCGGCAGTGGCTGTCGTGGCACTACCGCAGCCAGGACGAGGCGCTGATCGCGTTCAGCAACTACCAGTACTACGACGGGCGGCTGGCGTCGTTCCCCGCACCCGCGGCGGTCGGGGCCGGGCACGGCGTCTCCCTGGTGCGGGTTGACGGGCAGTTCCAGCGCACCGGCAAGGGAAAACTGCTGCGCACCAACACCGTTGAGGCGCAGCGGATCGTCGACGACATCCGGGTGCGGTTCGCCAAGTCGCCGGCTACGGCGCCGTCGCTCGGGGTGATCACGTTCAACGCCCAGCAGCGCGACTACATCGAAAACCTGCTGCGCGACTCCGGTGACGACCGGCTGGTGGCCGCGCTCGATGAGCCGGACGGGCTGTTCGTGAAGAACCTGGAGAACGTCCAGGGCGACGAACGCGACACCATCCTGTTCTCGGTGGCGTTCTCCGCCAACGAGCGTGGCGTGGTGCCGCTGAACTTCGGGCCGCTGTCTCGGCCGGGCGGGGAGCGCCGGCTCAACGTCGCGGTCACTCGGGCGCGGCGGGAGGTGGTGCTCTACGCCAGCTTCGACCCGGCCGCGCTGCGCGCCGAGGAGACCACCCAGGTCGGCACCAAACACTTGAAGGCGTACCTGGAGTTGGCGGCGCGTGGCGTGCAGGAGATCACCGACGGCGGACGACGTCAGCGGGTGATCGACCGGCACCGCGACGACATCGCCGACGCTTTACGTGACGCCGGTTTGCTGGTGAGCACCGATGTGGGGCTGTCGGATTTCCGGGTCGACCTGGTGCTGGCCGATGCTTTGGAGCCCGACAAGCCGTTGGTGGCCGTGCTTTTGGACGGCCTGGAATGGCACGACCGGCAGACCGTCGCCGACCGTGCCGGGCTGCCGGTGGACGTACTGGCCAACCTGATGCACTGGCCGGCGGTGGAGCGGGTGTGGCTGCCGGAGTGGCTGAACCATCGGGCGGCGACGGTCGCGCGGTTGCAGGCGGTTGTCGGCGAGGCGCGGGAGAAGGCGGCGGCTGTACCGGCTGTGGAGACGGCGCCGGTAGTTGCACCGCCAATTGTGGATCGAGTCGAGGTGGCCGCGCCGCTGCCGGCCCCGCTGCGCTCAGCGCCGGTGGCCGCGCCGCCACTGGCCGAGAAGCGTCACCCGATGCTGCAGACCTTCCAGCCGTGGGAGTCGCGGGCGGTCGGTGACGTGACCGTGCTCGACGAGCTGCCGATGGAATACGCAAAGCAGAAGGTGCGCACCGTCATTGACGAGGTGATCGCCGCCGAGGGGCCGATCCACCCGGACCGGCTGGCCAAGCTGGTCGCGGGCGCGTTCGGGTTGAACCGGGTTGCGGAGAGCCGCCGCACGGCGATCCAACGGCTGGTCCCCGTCGACTATCGGCGCAGCGGCGATCCCGAAGGGTTCTACTGGCCGACCGGTGTAGATCCGGCGACTTGGCGGGTGGTGCGCTGCCCAGCCGAAGGTGAGGGCCGAGTCCTCGACGAGGTCAGCCTGGTCGAGATCGGCAACGCGATGGCGGTGGTTGCGGAACAGACCGGGGGGATTGAGGCCGAGGAGTTGAAGCGGGAGGCGCTGGGGCTGTTCGGGGGGAAGCGGATGACGGCGGGTATTGAGGTGCGGTTGGGGGAGGCGTTGGAACAGGTGTTGGGGAAGGGGATCTTGGCGCGGGACAACGCGGGGTTGATCGCGGGCGCGCAGATGGGGCGGATTGTATGAGTTCTGGGGTTTCTTTCACCTCGAGCAAGGGAACTGCATTCGTCTGCTCAATCACGTCGCCGCAGGGGCGTTCCCTACGTTTGACCGGTGACCTCGCCGACATGGAGCCGACCACGGACGGCGATCCACGGATGATCCGCAATCATGCTCTGCTGAACAACCTTTGGGCTTTCGGCAAGCACATGAAGCAGCATCTGATCCTCCGCAATCAGGAGAAGCGGGACAGCCACGCCAAACAGGCTCAGGAGCACGAGAAGCTTGCTGTCGCAATAGCGAAGTTGATTGATCTGGAAGGCACTGATACTCGGGCCGCTTGGTGCTCGGCCTGCCTCAGCCATGCTGACCACCTTGAGTTGACGATGCCGATCGCCAGCGTGCCGGCATACCTGTGTTCCGCGTGCGGCTCACCCACATTGGGCTGCGCAGCACCAAGGTGTGAACACATGGCGACCCGGGGCTTCGGTGCGCTCCGCATTCCGCGGTACTGCGCCGAACATCGGCATGAAGTCCCGAGCTTCGACAAGGTCAACGGGAAGGTCGGGCCGCTCGAAAACTACGCAAACTTTCTCGTATACGACAAGAAGAACCTGGCGCTCGGTTCCCGGGTGGCGGGAGCAGTGACGGCCGCCGGGGCCGTCATCGGGACCGGCGGATTGATGCTGGCGCCGGCAATAGGCGGCGCCGTCGGCACACTAGTCGGTGGGTACACGGGAGCAGCGGCCACCAGCTACGGGTTGGCGTTGCTAGGTGGCGGATCGCTGGCCGCGGGTGGCATGGGTACGGCTGGTGGTACGGCCGTTGTGGCCGGGCTTGGAACCCTGCTGGGGGGCGGGCTCGGTGCCCGCGTGACGACCGCCTACATCGGGGCGGACAAGTCCTTCCGGATCGACAAGCTCGCCGACGGTTCGGGTTCACCGGTCATAGTGGCCAGCGGCTTCCTCACCGATGGTGGAGGTTCGTGGGGGGACTGGGAGCCGATCATCCGCCAGCGGTACCCGGAGGCGCCGGTCTACCGCGTCCATTGGGGGAGTAAAGAGCTCGCGGAGCTGGGTGCGATGCTCGGCTACGGCGGTGGGAAGGCTGCCGCGGCAGTCGCAGTCAAGGGGCTGGCTGCGCGAGCGAGCAAAGCAGGGGCCAAGCTGATCCCCGGTGCTGGGACAGCATTTGTTGCGGCTGGTCTAGCCATGAACCCGTGGCATACGGCAAAGGTGCGTGCCGATTCAACTGGTGTCGCTCTGGCCGGTTTATTGGCGCGTACCGATGCCGAGGATTACGTTCTCGTCGGCCACAGCTTGGGGGCACGTGTCATGGCCACTGCCGCACAGGCAGTCGCCACCGATCCCGCCGCCCCGAAAATCCGCACCGTTCATCTTCTCGGTGCAGCCCTCGGTGCCAACGGAGACTGGCGCACTCTCAACGACTCGGTGATCGACGCGGTCTACAACTACTACTCCACCAATGACAAGGTGCTGAAATATCTCTACGCTGCGGTCCAGGCTGGCAGCAAGGCTGCCGGTTTGCGTGGATTCGGTACTGGCTTTCCAAAAATTAAGGACCGCAACGTATCCCGGATGGCTTCTGGGCATTCGGAGTATCTCAACCACGTCAAGTTGGTGTGATGGGGTTCCACCGGCATTCGATTCGTACTAGGAGCAGCCGTTCACAACCAGGGTCGCCGTGTCTCGACGCTGTCAGAAGGAGTGTTGCCCGATGACCCAACCTGCGAAGGGGCTGCCGGATGAGTTGCGCGGGAAGTAGCGTGGCTGGCGAAACGGGTGTGCCCGGCCGTGTCCTAATACCAAGTCGGATCTCGCGTCGAGCACGCCACGGCTGTCAGGACAGCCCAGTATGTTTGCGATACAAGTGCGGTCTCGCCCTATGGAGGGGTACCTGTTGAGTGAGTATCGATCTGCCGATGGTCGAATTTGCTGGAGACGGCGCGGAGTCGACGCTGCCCGTCCTGCCGTGTGCCGGTAAGTGACGCCCATGGACATATTCCGCGTACACCAAGAGCTGATCGATGACTACCGGCTGTTCACGACCAGCGCTATCGAGCCGCGTGATCCGCGGGTCAGCCAGCACGTCCAGGACGAGTTGGCCAAGCAAACCCAGTGGCCCGAACCGTGGCTGTCCCTGAACCCGATGTTCGCCTCCGGCGGGTCGATCGACGCCCTCGTCGCCGAGGGTCTGCTGCACCCGGAGTGCGCGAAGATCTTCCGCCCCAAGCGGGACATTGTCGACGTCGGTACGGCGCCGATCACGCTGCACCGCCATCAGCGTGACGCGATCGAGACCGCCAAATCCGGCAAGAGCTACGTGCTGACCACCGGCACCGGGTCCGGTAAGTCGCTGGCCTACATCATCCCGATCGTCGACTACGCCCTGCGGCAGGAACCGCGCCGGCCGGGGGTGAAGGCGATCATCGTCTACCCGATGAACGCACTGGCCAACAGTCAGGTCGGTGAACTGGAGAAATTCCTGCGCTACGGCTACGGCGAGGGCAACGAGCCGGTGACGTTCGCCCGCTACACCGGCCAGGAGAAAAACGAGCAGCGCGACCAAATCCTGCGCAATCCGCCCGACATCCTGCTCACCAACTACGTGATGCTGGAGCTGATGCTCACCCGCCCCGAGGAACGTCGCAGGCTGGTCGGCGCAGCGGAAGGCCTGCCATTCCTGGTCCTCGACGAGTTGCACACCTACCGCGGGCGTCAGGGCGCCGACGTCGCGATGCTGGTCCGGCGGGTGCGGGGAGCCTGCCAGTCGCCGCAGCTGCAGTGCATCGGCACTTCGGCGACAATGGCCAGCGGCGGCACGCTGGCACATCAGCGGCGCGTGGTCGCCGAAGTCGCCAGTAGCTTGTTCGGAACCGAGGTCGCCGCGGACCGGGTGATCGGGGAGACCCTGGACCGCGCCACCGCCGGCGATCCCGACGACGTCGACGGATTGATCCGCGAGGTGCGCCAGGGCGGTGCTGAGGGCGGCTACGACGCGCTCGTGTCGTCACCATTGGCGACCTGGATCGAGACCACCTTCGGGCTGACCACCGAGCCGCAATCCGGGCAGGAGATTCGGCAGCGACCGGCCAGGGTGCACGACGCGGCTGCTCGCCTGGCTGACCGGACCGGCCGCACCGTCGACGAGTGCGAGCAGGCGATCCGGGCCACCTTGTTGGCCGGGTCGGCAGTCGCGCATCCTACGACCCGCCGACCGCTCTTCGCGTTCCGGCTGCACCAGTTCCTGTCCAAGGGTGACACCGTCTACGTGTCCATCGAGGAAGAACAGCGCCGCCACATCACCTCGCAGTACCAGGTGACGGTCCCGGATCACCCGGACCAGCTGCTGATGCCATTGGCGTTCTGTCGCGAGTGCGGACAGGAGTACCTGGTAGTCGCACGCTCCACCCTCGGCAACGAGGCGGTCTACCGGTCGCGGCGAGACCGCGACGCCAGTGGCGGCGACCAGGCCAACGGTTACCTCTACATCGCCACCGATCAGCCGTGGCCGGTCGACCCGCTGCTGGAGGGCCGACTGCCGGATTCCTGGTTGCTCGACGGCGAGATCATCGACCGCCGCAAGCAATATCTGCCTCGTCGCATCCGGGTCGATGTGGGTGGCAACGAGGTCACCGGCGGCGGTGTGGAGGCGGCGTTCGTGCCGGCGCCGTTCCGGTTCTGCCTGCGCTGCAAGGTCTCCTACGAACAAGCCCGGGGCAGCGACTTCGCCAAGCTGGCCACCCTCGACGTGGAGGGCCGCAGCTCGGCAGTCTCGGTGCTGAGCACCTCGATCGTGCGGTCGCTGGACAACATCCCCGAAGCAGAGCTCAGCCCCGAGGCGCGCAAGCTGCTGACGTTCGTCGACAACCGCCAGGACGCCAGCCTGCAGACCGGTCACTTCAACGATTTCGTGCAGATGACTCAGTTGCGTGGTGCGCTGCACCGGGCGGTGCAGCAGGACTCGCTGCGCCACGACGATGTGGCCGAGCGGGTGGTGGCGGCCCTAGGCCTGGCATTTACCGACTATGCCGCGAACCCGGAAGCCGTCTACGGGGCGCGTACGGCGGCCGAGCGGGCGTTCAAGGAGTTCATCGAATACCGGCTCTACGCCGATCTGCAGCGCGGTTGGCGGGTGACGATGCCGAACCTGGAACAGACCGGGCTGCTGCGCATCGGCTACGAATCGTTGACCGAGATCGCCGCCGACGCCACGCTGTGGGACAAGGCGTACCCGCCGCTGCGCGATGCACAGGCAGGGCAGCGAGAAGAGCTGTGCCGCATCGTGCTTGACGAGTTCCGCCGTGAACTGGCTGTCGATGTCGAGTGTCTGACCGACGACGGATTCGACCGAGTCAAGCGCCAGTCCGACCAGCACCTGGCCGGGTTGTGGGCGATCCCGCCGTACGAGCCGCGGCCCCGTCCTGGCACGGTGTCGACCGTCTCCGGGCAGAAGGGCACCCTCCGTGTTGATTTCCGGATGACCGGGCGATCCGCGGTCGGGCGCTACATCCGCGAACGAAGCGAGCTGAACCTCGGCGGTGATCAGCTCGACGTTGCCGACGCCCAGAAGGTCATCGAGGATTTGCTGGCCACCCTCGACCGTGTCGGGTTGTTGACGACGGTGGACTTGCCGGGGGCGACCGGCACCAACTACCGTCTGAAAGCCTCCGCGGTGATCTGGAACGCCGGCGACGGAAAACACGGGGCGCCCGATCCGCTGCGACGCGGATTCGACCCCGACCAGGGAACCCGGGTCAACCCGTTCTTCCTCGACCTGTACCGCAGCACCGCGGCCGATCTCGGTGGCATGCACGCGCGGGAGCACACCGCGCAGGTGTCTGCCGCCGACCGGGAGGAACGTGAAAAGCAGTTCCGCAAGGGCGATCTCAAGGTGATGTACTGCTCGCCGACGATGGAGCTCGGCGTCGACATCGCCAGCCTCAACGCGGTGATGATGCGCAACGTGCCACCGACCCCGGCGAACTACGCCCAACGCAGCGGCCGCGCCGGCCGATCCGGGCAGCCCGCCCTGGTCACCACCTACTGCGCCACCGGAAACGCCCACGACCAGTACTACTTCCGGCGCTCCGAGGACATGGTCGCCGGGTCGGTGGCCGCGCCGCGTCTGGACCTCACCAATGAGGCACTGCTGGCCTCACATCTGCATGCCCTGTGGCTGGCCGAGACCCGCGCGAGTCTGCACACCCGGATGCCGCAGCTGCTTGACGTCGATGCCGAAGGCATGCCGCTGTCGGCGGATCTGCATCGCGCCCTGGCCGATTCGGACGCGGTGCGGCGCGCTACCGATCGTGCCGCCGAACTGGTGGAGCCGCTCGTCGCCGACCTGGAGCGCACCGCATGGTGGTATGACGGCTGGGCCGAAGCCGTGATCGCCAACGCCGAAAGCCAGTTCAACCGCGGCTGCGAACGGTGGCGTGAGTTGTACCGGGCGGCGCTGGCGGATCAGAAGGAACAGAACCGGATCATCTTGGACCCCACCGTGCCCAAACGGACACGGGAGGCTGCTGAAGCGCGCCGCCGTGACGCCGAAGGCCAGCTGCGGCTGCTGCGTAACGAGGACACCGACCAGGCGTTCTCGGACTTCTACACCTACCGCTACTTCGCCTCGGAGGGCTTTCTACCCGGCTACAACTTCCCGCGGCTGCCGCTGGCCGCCTACATCCCCGGGGCACGTCAGAGCGCCGGACGCCGCGAAGGCGGCAACTATCTGCAGCGGCCGCGATTCCTGGCGATCAGCGAATTCGGCCCCGGCGCGATCATCTACCACGAGGGTGCGCGCTACGAGGTCAAGCGCATCCAGGTGCCGATGACCGTCGGCGGTATCGGCACCGTCGAGTTGCAGGACGCCTACCGCTGTGAGTCCTGCGCTTACCACCATGTGCGACGTCCGGGCCTGGACGTGTGCGAGAACTGCGGTGTGGCACTGGGGCAACCGCAACACGGATTGATGCGAATGCAGACGGTGTTCACCCGCCGCCGCGAACGGATCTCCAGTGACGAGGAAGAGCGGCGTCGGGCCGGGTTCGAGCTGCACACCTCCTACCGGTTCAGCCAGCACGGGCCACGCTTGGGCCGGCTGGACGCAACAGCATCGGGTGCAGATGCTGACGAGTTGGCGACGCTGAGCTACGGCGACACCGCCACCGTGCGGGTCACCAACGTGGGCCGGCGGCGCCGCAAGAAGCCCAACGAACTCGGTTACTGGCTCGACACCGTCAAGGGTGACTGGCTCAGTGAGAAAGCCGCCGAGGATACCACCCCCCAGGACGATGGGCTCGGCGATGCCGCCGATGTGCCGACCAAGGACAAGGTGATCCCGTACGTCGAGGACACCCGCAACGTCCTGGTGCTGCGATTGGCGTCGCCGGTATCCCTGCAGGTCGCCACCAGCCTGCGGTACGCACTGGAACGCGGTATGGAAGCCGAGTTCCAGCTGGAGGACTCCGAGCTGTCCAGCGAAGCCCTGCCCGACGACGCCGATCGCGGCCGGACGCTGTTCACCGAATCCGCCGAGGGCGGCGCCGGGGTGCTGCGCAGGCTGCACTCCGAACCCGACGCGCTGGCGCGTGCGGCCCGACAGGCCCTGCAGATCACCCACTTCACTGCCGATGGCACCGACCTCGGTAAGGCCGACGGCGCGCGGGAGCGTTGCGAAAAGGCTTGCTATGACTGCCTGCTGTCTTATGCCAACCAATACGAGCACGACGTGATCGACCGGCATTCAGTGCGGGATCTGCTGCTGGCACTGGCCTCGGCCACCACCGCGGTTGCCGCGGATGCGTCGCGTAGCGATCAGACCGAAGACCTTCGCGCCCAATGCGAATCGGAGCTGGAACGCGACTTCATCGACCTGCTGATCAACCACGAATTCGCGCTGCCCGATGCTGTGCGCGAAAAGATCGCCGGTGTCACGGCCCACTTCGCGTTCCACGGCGACGATGCCGGCCTGGCGGTGTTCGTCGAATCCGAGCCGCGCGGTGATGCCAGCGAGGTCGAAGACGCGTTGATGGATGCCGGATATTCGGCTCTGTGGCTGCATCCCGGCGAGGACTGGCTAGCCCGGGTGCAGCAGCACTCATACGTGTTCGGCGAAGGAAGGGTGTAGCAGTGGGATTCGCCCCAGGAAATCTGGTGACCGCACGCGGCCGCGAATGGGTGGTGCTGCCCGACAGCACCGACGACTTTCTGGTACTGCGTCCGATCGGCGGCATCGACGACGACATCGCCGGTGTGCTGGTCAGCGAAGGCGTCCACCCGGCCACGTTCCCGCCGCCGCAACCCGACGACATCGGCGACCACCTGAGCGCCACCCTGCTGCGCAGCGCACTGCGGATCGGATTCCGCTCCACCGCCGGCCCGTTCCGCAGCCTGGCGTCGATCGCGGTGGAACCCCGCGCCTACCAACTCGTTCCGCTGATGATGGCGCTGCGCCAAGACGTGGTGCGGCTGCTGGTCGCCGACGACGTCGGCATCGGCAAGACCGTCGAAACCGCCCTGATCGCCACCGAGCTCCTCAAAGTCGGCGATGCACGGGGATTGAGCGTGCTGTGCAGTCCGGCGCTGGCCGAACAGTGGCAGGGCGAACTGCGCGCCAAGTTCGGGATGGAAGCCGAACTGGTGCTGCCCAGCACGGTGCGCCGCCTGGAACGCGGCCGCATCGGCGCCGAGTCGATCTTCGAGCGCTACCCGATCACGGTGGTCTCCACCGACTTCATCAAAAGCGCCCGCCGCCGCTACGAGTTCCTGCGCACCTGCCCGGATCTGGTGATCATCGACGAAGCCCATACCTGCGTCACCGACACCGCAGTCGCCGGCTCCGGACGCACCCAGCGCTACGAGCTGATCCGCGAATTGGCCGCCGACCCATCACGGCACCTGATCCTGGCCACCGCCACCCCACACAGCGGCAAAGAAGAATCGTTCCGCAACCTGCTCGGGCTGCTGCACCCCGATCTGACGACCGTCGACCTAGAGAAGAAAACCGGCCGCGAACTGTTGGCCACGCACTTCGTGCAGCGCCGCCGCGCCGACATCCGCCGCTACCTCGACGAGGACACCCCGTTCCCCAAAGACCGGCTCTCCACCGAGGTTCCCTACACACTCAGCCGCGAATACCACGCCCTGTTCACCAAAGTCCTTGACTACGCCCGCGAAACCGTCCGCACCGAAGATGGCGGGCTGGCCCGGCGGGTCAACTGGTGGTCGGCGCTGGCCCTGCTGCGAGCGTTGGCATCCTCCCCGCGGGCTGCCGCGCAGACCCTGCGCACCCGAGCGGCCGCGGCTGCTGCCGCCTCCCCGGAAGAAGCCGACGCGATCGGCCGGGCCATCGTGCTCGACCAGCCCGACGACGAGGTGATCGAAGCCGCCGACACCACCCCCGGCGCTGAAACCGACGGCGCCGGCAGTGACGCGAGAACCCGACGGCTGCGAGGCTTCCTCGCCGAGGCGCAGAAGCTCGAAGGCAAACCCGACCACAAGATCACCGCGCTGGTCAAAAGCGTCAAAGAACTGCTGAAACTGGACTGCGACCCGATCGTGTTCTGCCGCTTCATCGACACCGCCGACTACGTCGCCGAACAGCTCTCGGCAGCGCTCGGCAAGAACGTCACGGTCCGCGCGGTCACCGGAGCCCTGCCGCCCGACGAGCGGATCGCCCGTATCGACGAGCTGGCCGCTGTCCCGAGCCGGCACGTGCTGGTCGCCACCGACTGCCTGTCCGAAGGCGTCAACCTGCAGGACAACTTCCAGGCCGTGATCCACTACGACCTGGCCTGGAACCCCACCCGCCACGAACAGCGCGAAGGCCGGGTGGACCGGTTCGGCCAAACCGCCGACACCGTGCGCACCGTGATGCTCTACGGGCGCGACAACCAGATCGACGGCATCGTGCTGGAGGTGTTGCTGCGCAAACACCAGGCGATCCGCAAGGCCACCGGGGTGTCGGTGCCGGTCCCCGACAGCAGCGACGCCGTCGTGCAGGCCCTGATGGAAGGCCTGCTGCTGCGCGGCCAGGACGCCGAACAGCTCAGCCTCGATCTCGGGGTTCAGGAACAACGCGACGCCCTCTACGGACAGTGGGAGTCGGCGGCCGAACGCGAAAAAGTCGCCCAAACCAAATACGCCCAGCACAGCATCAAACCCGAGGAAGTCGCCGAAGAACTCCGCGAAACCCGGGAGACACTCGGCACCAACCCGCAAGTCGCCGAATTCGTCGAACAAGCCCTGCGGGCGCTGCGCTCCACCGTGACTGCCGCCGACACCGGCTTCACCGCCACCCTGGGACCGCTGCCGCTGGGGCTGCGCGACGCCTTGCCGCCCGGCCGCAACGACCCGCTGCACTTCACCACCGACCTTCCGGTGCCCCGCGGCGATGCGGTGCTGGGCCGCACCGACGCATCAGTCGAGGCCGTCGCCAACTATGTGCTCGAATCCGCCCTCGATGCGAACCTGCCCGAAGAGCAGCGGCCGGCGCGCCGCTGCGCGGTGGTCCGCACTGACGCGGTAACCACCCGCACCACGCTGCTGGTCGTGCGCTACCGCTTCCACCTACAGCTGCCGTCGCGCTCCGGCACCCGGCAACTGGTCGCCGAGGACGCGGCGACACTGGCCTTCGAAGGCGCCCCCGGCCAGGCCCGCTGGCTGCCACCAGATGCGGTAGCGCCGTTGCTGACCGCCCGCCCGTCCGGCAATGTGCCGGTCGCTCAAGCCGAACAATTCCTGGGCCGCGCCCTCGACGGCCTGCCCGACATCGCGCAGCACCTCGCCGCCCACGGCGAACAGTTGGCCGTGCGCCTACGCGACGCCCACCGCCGGGTGCGCCACGCCGCCGCTGAGGTGGTACGCGGGTTGAAGGTGACCGTCGAACCCGGCGCCGACGTGCTGGGCGTGTTCGTGTTCGTACCACCGACCGGAGGCGGGAAATGAGCGGCGGCGCTTCGAGTTTCGTCGGGGTTCGGATCCAGGGCGGCCTGCTGCCCGCCGACCTTCTGGCACGGCTGGCCGGCCGCGCCGGCGTCGATGGGCTGACCTCCAAGGACTACCACCTGGCCGCCGGCGAATCGGTCACCGATGCCGCCAACCGGGTGTGGGCATACCTGCGCGGCGCGTGGACGGCCTACCGCGAAGCCCTCCAAGCCCTGCCCGACACCGACGCCGCCACATCGTTGACCCGGGAACGGTTCACCCTGGTGCTGCTCGACCAGCTCGGCTACGGCCGGGTGCCCACCACCGGTAAGGGTGGCATCACGGTGGGGGAGCACAGCTTCCCGATCTCCCACCACTGGGGTGCTGTGCCGATGCACCTGCTCGGCCGGATACCGCTGGACACCCGCAGCAAAGGGGTGGCCGGCGCGGCGGGGGCCTCCCCGCAGTCGATGGTCCAAGAACTGCTCAACCGCTCCGAGCAGTACCTGTGGGCGCTGCTGGCCAACGACACCACGCTGCGGCTGCTGCGCGACTCCACCTCCCTGGTCGGGTCGGCCTACGTCGAATTCGACCTGGAAGCGATCTTCGACGGCGACCTGTTCGCCGACTTCCTACTGCTGTACATGCTGTGCCAGCAATCCCGGCTGGAGGTCCGCGACCCCGACGTCGGCCCGGCGTCCTGCTGGCTGGAGCAGTGGCGCCAAGACGCCCTCGACACCGGATCGCGGGCACTGAACCTGCTGCGCGACGGTGTGGTCGACGCACTGCAGACCCTGGGCACCGGATTCCTCACCCACCCGGACAATCACGCACTGCGCCAACAACTGGCCGACGGCACCCTCACGGTGTACGACGTGCACCACGGGCTGCTGCGGGTGATCTACCGGCTGCTGTTCACCTTCGTTGCCGAAGACCGCGGCGTGCTGCTCGACCCGAACGCCGACCTGACAGCGAAACAGCGCTACCTGGACTACTTCGCCACCGAGAAGCTGCGGCGCATCTCGCGGCGCCGCCGTGGCGGCCGCTACGGCGATCGCTGGCAGGCGCTGACCCTGATCTGGCGCGGCCTCGGCGACGAGAACGGGTTGCCGCAATTGGGCCTGCCCGGCATCGGTGGCCTGTTCGACGCCGGCGAACTTGATTTTTTGACCGATCACGCGCTGAGCAACGCCGCGCTGCAATCCGCGGTGCGCTCCCTGTCGCTGGTCCGCGAACCCGGCTCGCAGCTGCTGCGGGTGGTCGACTACCGCAACCTGGGTGCGGAAGAACTCGGCAGCATCTACGAGGCGCTGCTGGAGTTCATGCCGGCCTGGGACCCGGCCACCAAAGCCTGGCAGCTGAACATCTCGTCGGGCAACCAGCGCAAGGACACCGGCACCTACTACACGCCGACCTCGCTGGTCGAATCCCTGCTGGACACCGCACTGGACCCGGTGCTCGACGACGCCCACAAAGCCGACGACCCCGAAGCGGCGTTGCTGGCCGTCACCGTCTGCGACCCGGCCTGCGGCAGTGGACATTTCCTGGTCGGCGCCGCCCGGCGAATCGCCAAACGCGTCGCGGCCATCCGCACCGGCGACCCCGAGCCCGCGCCCGCGGCCGTCCGCTCCGCTTTGCACGACGTGGTGGCCCGCTGTATTTACGGCGCCGACCTGGACCCGCTGGCAGCCGAGTTGGCCAAGGTGTCGCTGTGGCTGGAAACCCTCGACCCCGGTCGGCCGCTGACCTTCCTGGATGCGCAGATCAAGGTCGGCAACGCCTTGGTCGGCACCACCCCCAAACTGCTCGCCGACGGCCTGCCCGAAGAGGCGTTCCAACCGATCGAAGGCGATGACAGGAACATCACCCGAGCACTCGCCAGACAGAACCGGGTGGAGCGCAGCGCCCAGGGCAGCCTGTTCGACATCGACATGGCCGCTGCTACCGCCGCACTCGGCGAACAAGTCCAGCAGGTGGTGTCCGCCCCGGCACTGTCGTTGAGCGATGTCCACCTGCAACGCAAACGCTGGCGCGCCCACACCGACTCCGAGACCTACCGGCGCCAGCACCTGGCCGCCGACGCCTGGTGCGCTGCGTTCGTCTGGCCGAAGACACCCGGCGCCCCCACCGCGCCGACACACCACACCATCGCGGCGCTCGCGGCCGGTGACGACACGCTGAGCGACGCGTCGCGCGCCGAGGTGCAGCGGCTGGCCGCCGAATACCGGTTCTTCCACTGGCATCTGGAGTTCCCGCACCTGTTTCCCACCACAGCGGGGACAGGTGACAGCGTGAACCCGGCCACCGGGTGTGCCGGCGGGTTCACGGTGATCATCACCAACCCGCCGTGGGAGCGGGTCAAACTGCAGGAGCAGGAGTTCTTCGCTGCCCGCGACCCCGACATTGCCACCGCACCCAACGCCGCAGCGCGCAAGAAGCTCATCAAGGATCTGCCGGCCACCAACCCGGGCCTGCACGCGGCGTTCATTGCCGCCAAACGACGCGCGGAAGGTGTGTCGCATTTCCTGCGCAACTCCGGCCGCTATCCGCTGGCCGGGCGCGGCGACATCAACACCTACCAGGTTTTCGCCGAAAACGACCGCGGCCTGATCGCCGCTGCCGGGCGGCTCGGGATCATCGTGCCCACCGGTATCGCCACCGACGCCACCACCCAGTACTACTTCAAAGACCTCGTCGAACACGGCTCAATCGCCAGCCTCTACGACTTCGAGAACGCCAAGCCGCTCTTCGAGGGCGTGCACCGCAGCTTCAAGTTCTGCCTGCTCACCCTGGTCGGACGCGACATGCGTGAACCGGAGGCTGATTTCGCGTTCTTCGCCCACGACCCCACCGACCTGCAACGCCCCAACGTTTGCTTCGCGTTGAGCCCCGAGGAGATCACCCTGCTCAACCCCAACACCGGCACCTGCCCGGTGTTCCGCAGCCGCCGCGACGCCGAAATCACCCTCGGCATCTACCGCCGGGTCCCGATCCTCATCCGCGAGGGTGACCCCGACGGAAACCCTTGGGGCATCAAGTTCATGACGATGTTCCACATGTCCAACGACGCGCACCTGTTCCACACCCGCGATGAGTTGGAGGCCGACGGGTGGGTGCTCAGCGGCAACGTGTTCGAGCGGGGTGAGCAGCGGATGCTGCCGCTGTATCAGGGCATGATGGCGACCTTCTACAACCATCGGGCAGCGGACGTTGTTCGGAGCGCCGCGGCGACTCAACGCCAGAACCAACCGAACTATCTCTCGAACGATGACCTTTCGAACCCCAACAGACTTGCGATACCCGCGTATTGGGTTGCAGCCGAGGAAGTTAACGGATTGCCAGATTGGCTCATCGGCTTCTCCGACATCACGAGCCCCACAAATGAGCGCACCATGGTTGCGTATCCACTACCTGCTGTTGCCGTGGGTAACAAAATTCCTCTGGTCGTATCGCAACAGCCTTCGTCCAAGCGCAGCGCCTTGTTGGCGTTGCTCTCCTCTTACGCATTCGACTACGTGGTGCGCCAGAAGGTAGGCGGAACCACACTGAACTTCTACTTGGTGAACCAGTTCCCTGCGCTTGATCCCGGGCGGTTCGACGGCCGATGCCCGTGGACGCAAGGAAAGTCATTTGAGCAATGGATCGTGGAGAGGGTCAGTGAACTGTCCTATACCTCGGTAGATATGCAACCGTTCGCTGGGTCTGTTGGTCTGTCGGGCTCCCCGTATGTGTGGAACGAGCAACGGCGCGTGCTCCTGCGTGCCGAACTCGACGCAGCGTTCTTCCGCCTCTACGGCATCGAGCGTGACGACGTCGACTACATCATGGAGACCTTCCCGATCGTCAAGCGCAAGGACGTCGCCCAGCATGGCGAGTACCGGACCAAGCGGATGATTCTGGAGATTTACGACGCCATGGCCGAGACCGAGGCAACCGGGGTGCCGTTTAAGTCGCCGTTCGATGATGACGCCACAACAACCAAGGCAGGTGTGCGATGAGTGAGGCCGAGGTGGGGACCTTCGCGCGGGAAGCCGCAATCCCTGTCGAGACGATCGGGCGGCGGATCATCGATTCGGGTCTGGGCAAAGATGATTCGCTGCTCATCCCCGGGCAGCCGATCTGGACCATGGCCAACCTGGACGAGCTCGTCAGGGAATACGTTGACCGACCCGATGCCGGACCGGGTGGGTTCTTCGAGAAGCTAAAGCTTCAGCTGGCCGACTCGTCGCCGGCTGCGGTGCAGCTTTTCGCGGAGCTGCTGATCCTCAACACGCTGCCCATCATCAACCTCGGCGGCACGCTAAAGGTCAAACAGGTCAACAACGTGCTGGGGATGAGCAGCGTTCCGGTGGCACTACCTGACGATGTCGAAACCGCGCTTTTGGCCGGCGGCGTGTTCAACGGCGGCCAGGCGTTCACCACCTACCGGTGGGCGCAGATTGTCTACCTCATCCAGGTCGCCCGTCACTTCAAGTCGCTGCCCGAGCAGCGCCAGGTCGACGCGCTAGCCGACCCGCTGATCTTCCGCGATGAGGTCAACGCGGTCCCCACCGGCCAAGCAGCCCAACGGCATTCCCTGCTGTACCTGGCGTTCCCGCACTTCTATCTGCCGGTCGTGAGCAACGATCACCGAAAACTGCTGCGCGACAGTTTCGCTGCGAAATACCTCGCTGACCCCTCTGGCGATCTCGACACCGACATCGCCCAGATTTACGAGGCCATCACCGACAAAGAAGGCGGGCACGTCGACCTCTACGAAGACCCCTGGATCGAGCGCTGGCTGAAGAAACCCGCGCCGCCGGTCCGGCGTGCATGGCGGATACAGGGTTCCAACGTCAAAGGCCAAGACATGGTGCCGATCTGGCGCCGCAAGGGTACCGTCTCGCTGGCTGCGAGCCTGCTGCGTCCCGTCGACGCCGACGTGGACCGCGATGACCTCAAGGGATTCGTTGACGAGGACTACGCCTCGTCCGACTACACCCAGCGTCAGGAGAAGCTCGACGAGTTCTTCGCTTTCCTGGCACGCATGCACCCGCAAGACCTTGTCGTCACCGTCAGCCAGGGCCGGGTGTACTTCGCGACGATCACCGGCGATGCGGAATACACGAAGAGCACCGACGGTCGCTCCAACCTGCGCCGCACGGTGAAGTGGTACGACACGTGGCTCCCGCTGAGCGAGCTTCCCGACGAGGTGTCCGCGCGGCTGAGCACACAGGGGGAGGTACTGGATCTCAGTCAGCAACTCGACACTCTGCTTGCGCTCGCAGAACACCGCCGGCCGCCCGTTGGCGCCGCGGCTCTGCACCTGCCCGACGCCACCAAGGATCTGGCGGACCGGCTGCATGTGCCACTGGCGTGGCTGCAGGAATGCATCGAGTTGCTGCGCGACCGGCCGCAGTTGATCTTCTACGGGCCGCCGGGCACCGGGAAGACCTACATCGCCCAGGTGCTCGCGCAGCACCTGGCCACCGGGGCGAACGTCAAGATCGTACAGTTCCACCCGGCCTACTCCTACGAGGACTTCTTCGAGGGCTATCGCCCAGCTGGGCAGAGCGGCGGTCAGGTGGGGTTTGCGCTGAAGGCTGGTCCACTGCGTTCGCTGGTTGGCCGTGCGAACGACAACTCCGACGCCGTGTACGTGCTGATCATCGACGAGATCAACCGCGGCAACCTCGCCAAGATCTTCGGTGAGCTGTACTTCCTGCTGGAGTACCGTGACACCCCCATCGATCTGATGTACCACCCGGATGCCACCGAGCCGTTCACGTTGCCGAAGAACATCGTCATCCTCGGCACGATGAACACCGCCGACCGCTCCATCGCCCTGGTCGACGCCGCAATGCGGCGCCGGTTCGCGTTCGTCGCCCTGCACCCGTCGGAGGAACCGACTCGCGGGCTGCTGCGCCGGTGGCTGGCGGCCACGGGACGCCCGGCAGAAACGGCGAACTTGCTCGATGAACTCAACGCCCGCATCGACGACCCGGACTTCAAGATCGGGCCGTCGTACTTCATGCGCCGTGCGGTGTACGACGCCGACGGGCGCGGCCTGGAGCGGGTGTGGCGCACCGCGATCCTGCCGCTGCTGGAGGAACACCACTACGGCGACCGCAACGTGGACGTACCAGGCAAATATGGACTGCCGGCGATAGAGAAGGCGGTGCACGCCAGGGCCGATGTCGCCTACCCGCCGGCTGTCCCGACGATGGAACACGATGACAGCACCGTCGCCGCTGATCCTCACTGAGGGCGGCGACCCGCAGACAGTCGCGCTGAGCGGTGCTGAGGCCCGCGCGCTGCAGGGCCTTGGGCTGGTCACCGTGACGACCACACTTGACCCGGGTTGGTATGACATTGCTGCGGCCCGCAAGGTCGGCGCGGTCATGGTGGGGGAGCGCCAGCTCATCGTGCACCCGAAGATCACCGACCTGAACCGGCTGCTGTTTTTGATCGGCTATGCCCGCGACCCGACGATCTGGCGCGACGAGCACGTAGACCTCATTGTCGATGATGAACTGCTGCCCGGCCTGGCCGAGGCGTTCAGCCGGCTCGCCTCGCGCGCCGTCGAACAAGGCCTGGTCCAGGGTTACCGAACCGTCCGTGACACCCTGCCGGTGCTGCGCGGCCGGCTGCTCGCAGGCGAACAGATGACCCGGCTCTACGGCCTGCCGGTTCCGGTCGCGGTGGAGTACGACGACTTCACCGTCGACATCGCCGAGAACCAGCTGCTGCTGTGGGCCTCGTTGCGACTGCTGACCGTGCCGAAGATCAGCGAGGTTTCGCGGCGCCGGCTGCAACGGCTGCGGCGCACGCTGTCTGATGTGTCGGTGCTGTCCCGCGGCGCCGCGCTTCCGGCGTGGCAACCGTCCCGGCTCAACACCCGGTATCACGCGGCGCTGCGGTTGGCGCAGATCGTGTTGGCGGCAGAGTCTTTCGAGCACCATGTTGGTGACCTGCGGGTGTCGGGGTACATGTTCGACATGTGGCGGATCTTCGAGGACTTCGTCACCGTCGCGCTGGGTGAATCCTTGGCCGCGCTCGGATGGCGGTGCGAGACGCAGGCGGCGTTGCATCTCGACGAGCAGCGTCAGGTGCCGATGCGCCCTGACCTGTTGTGCCGCCGGGACGGGGTGCCGGTGGCGGTGGCTGACGCCAAGTACAAGGCCGAACGCCCAGAGGGCTTCCCTAACGCCGATTTGTACCAGATGCTGGCGTACTGCACGGTTCTCGGGCTGGGCGACGGCCACCTGGTGTATGCCAAGGGTAATGAGCCGGTCAGCGTGCACACCGTGCAGAACGCGGGGGTGACCATCCACTGCCACGCCCTTGACCTCGCCCTGCGGCCGGCCGACATTCTGCTGCATATCGATGGGATGGCCGCCAGATTCCGTTCGACCGTCTCCAGCGATACACCTATTGGAAGGCCATCACAAATAGATGACAGGATCGCGAGAGATGCCTGACCTGACCGGAATCCGGCTCGACACCGCTGACTTGGCGGATGGATCGGGGTGGCGGGTTGCCTCGACAAACCTTGCTGACGAATTCAGCAGGGACGGTGTCAGCATCGAGGTTAGTTACACCGCAGGCGACGACGTTGTGGGTGCCGTCAAGCGTGGTCCTGACGATCAGCCGGAAGTCGTCGATGTTACGACCGTCGACAAACATGATCTGATCCGATTCTGGTTGACAGGGCGGCCTGCGGCGCTCGCCGGACTATCGTGGGCCGAACTTCTCCAGGGACTAGAAATCAAATTTGACGGTACCAATCCCTGGGTCCCCCAAGAGTTCTGCGAGGCCGTCGAGGATCTCGCCGGCAAAGTTTTCCTGCGTAGGATTCTGGAACTGGTGCATTCCACCATTCAACTTCCGGCGATGGGCGATTACTGTCATCTCTGCTTCGGGCAATACCCTGGTGGGACGCTGTTCGTATACCCATTCATGCGCAGATTCCCGCCCTACAAGTTCAAACTCAACACTGGGGAGTTGATGGTCGCCGGCTGTTGGAAGAGCAACTTCAAAGGCGTCACCGGGCACCCCGGCTTTGCGGAACTGGCGGCGGTGTCAAGCGGTGGAAGCAACGGAGTCGGTCA
>NZ_JAHCLR010000021.1 GCF_018455725.1 Mycolicibacter acidiphilus | reverse complement strand
GCACAACAACTGGACCACTACGAGGGGCTCACCTCAGGGCGACGGTGACGTTGGTGAGATGCGGGCGCACGACCTCGCGGGTGAGAATCAGAACGGGCCGAGCCTTGTCGAGCTGAGCGATGTGGATAGGTCTCATCAGTCGATATCGAGGACTGTGCGAGCGGAGTGAGCGGCTAACGGATCTAGATCGCTCGGTACTGCTGTGTCGGCAGCGAGGATTTCCGCGTCGCGTTCGGCGAGCCGCCGGCGGCGTTCCCGTTCCAGCGCCCGCACCACGACAGCGGCGCGGTTGCGAGCATTCTGCCCCCGCACTTCCTTATCGATGAAGCCGACGATGTCGTCGGGTAGACGGACAGCGATTTGTGTACTCACTTCACGGAACGGTACCGGTTTGGTATGCACTTCGGGTCGGGCGCAGCGACGAGCGACTCGCAGCGATACACGGCCGAGGCGGCCGATTTCCTCACCGAAGCAGGCCACGACGTCGTTCACGTTCGTGTCCGCGGCCTGACGAGCGCCAGCGATGATGTGGTTCTCGTGTTGGCTGTTACCGAGGAACGCGAATCGGCGAACTCAGCCGACGGGGCGCAGCGAACTTATCGGAGCCCGATCACACCCACGAGCGTCGCAGGAGCCGGGCGGGCTGCGCAAGGCCGGCATCCAGGCCCTAAGATCACTGCCAGCGGCGTTGATCCGGCCATCACCGGGGAGCCTTCGGAAGAACAGCTCAGCGTCTTACCGCCGAGCCCAGTAGAACCGAACGGGGCGGCCCGTCACAGCCGATTTCGAGCGGTCGTACGGTGCGTGCGGCAAGCGGGGTGGTACCGCGGCGCTCGCGCAGCCCGCGCGTCGTCGTCCCCGCTGCAGGCAGTCGCAGACCGGAGACGACACCGTGACCCACGACGCATACCCCAAACACTCGGGCTCGCCGGACTTCCCGGCGCTGGAGACCGAGGTGCTGGCCTACTGGGCCGCCGACGACACGTTCCGGGCCAGCATCGCCGGCCGCGACGGCGCCGAGGAGTACGTGTTCTACGACGGCCCGCCGTTCGCCAACGGGCTGCCGCACTACGGACATCTGCTCACCGGCTACGTCAAAGACATCGTGCCGCGGTACCGGACCATGCGCGGATACAAGGTGGAGCGCCGGTTCGGCTGGGACACCCACGGCCTGCCCGCCGAGCTCGAGGTGGAGCGTCAGCTGGGCATCACCGACAAGTCGCAGATCGACGCGATGGGCATCGCCGCGTTCAATCAGGCGTGCCGCGACTCGGTGCTGCGCTACACCGACGAATGGCAGGCCTACGTCACCCGCCAAGCCCGCTGGGTCGACTTCGACAACGACTACAAGACACTGGATCTGCCGTTCATGGAATCGGTGCTGTGGGCGTTCAAGCAGCTATGGGACAAGGACCTGGCCTATGAGGGCTACCGGGTGCTGCCGTACTGCTGGCGCGACGAGACCCCGCTGTCCAACCACGAACTGCGGATGGACGACGACGTCTACCAGAGCCGGCAGGACCCGGCACTGACCGTCGGGTTCGCGTTCGCCGCCGATGATCCGGACCTTTCCGGGGCGCACCTGCTGGTCTGGACGACCACCCCGTGGACGCTGCCGTCCAACCAGGCGGTCGCGGTCAACCCGGAGGTGACCTACGTGCTGGTCGCGGCGGGGGAGCACCGCTACCTGCTGGCGGAGGCCCGCCTGGGCCACTACGCCCGCGAACTCGGTGAGGAGCCCGAGGTGCTTCGCAGCTACCTCGGCGCCGACCTGGTGGGCCGGCGCTACACACCGCCGTTTCCGTTCTTCGCCGACGCCGCCAACAGTTTTCAGGTGCTCGCCGCCGATTTCGTCTCCACCGAGGACGGCACCGGGATCGTGCACCTGGCCCCGGCCTACGGTGAGGACGACAAGGCCACGACCGACCCGGTCGGGATCACCCCGGTCACCCCGGTGGACGCCAAGGGGCGTTTCGACGCGACCGTTCCCGACTACGCCGGCCAGCAGGTCTTCGACGCCAACAAGGCGATCATCGCCGACCTGAAGAACTCGGCCGGTCCTGCCGCGGCGGGCGGCGCGGTGCTGGTGCGTCACGAGACCTACGAGCACCCCTACCCGCACTGCTGGCGGTGCCGGAATCCGCTGATCTACAAGGCGGTGTCGTCGTGGTTCATCAAGGTCACGCAGTTCCGCGACCGGATGGTCGAGCTCAACCAGCAGATCACCTGGTATCCCGAACACGTCAAGGACGGTCAGTTCGGCAAGTGGCTGGCCGGGGCGCGGGACTGGTCGATCTCGCGGAACCGCTACTGGGGCACTCCGATTCCGGTGTGGCGCTCCGACGACCCGGCCTATCCGCGCATCGACGTCTACGGCAGCCTCGACGAGTTGGAGCGCGACTTCGGGGTGCGCCCGGACAACCTGCACCGGCCCTACATCGACGAGCTGACCCGGCCCAATCCCGATGACCCGACCGGGAAGTCGACGATGCGCCGGATCCCGGACGTGCTCGACGTGTGGTTCGACTCCGGTTCGATGCCCTACGCCCAGGTGCACTACCCGTTCGAGAACACCGATTGGTTCGATTCGCATTATCCGGGCGACTTCATCGTGGAGTACATCGGGCAGACCCGCGGCTGGTTCTACACGCTGCACGTGCTGGCGACCGCGCTGTTCGATCGGCCGGCGTTCAAAACCTGTGTGTCGCACGGGATCGTGCTCGGCAGCGACGGTCAGAAGATGAGCAAGTCGCTGCGCAACTACCCGGACGTGAGCGAGGTCTTCGACCGCGACGGCTCCGACGCCATGCGCTGGTTCCTGATGGCCTCGCCGATCCTGCGCGGCGGCAACCTGATCGTCACCGAACCCGGTATCCGCGAGGGCGTGCGGCAGGTGATGCTGCCGCTGTGGAACGCCTACAGCTTCCTGGCGCTCTACGCCCCGAAAGTCGGTGTGTGGCGCACCGATTCGCAGCATGTCCTGGACCGCTACATCCTCGCGAAGCTGGCAGTGCTGCGCGACGACCTGACCGCCAGGCTCGACGTCTGCGACATCTCCGGGGCGTGTGAGGACCTGCGGCTGTTCACCGAGGCGCTGACGAACTGGTACGTGCGGCGCTCACGGCAACGGTTCTGGGACGAGGACGCCGACGCCGTCGACACCCTGCACACTGTGCTGGAGGTGATCTGCCGGCTGGCGGCCCCGCTGCTGCCGCTGACCGTCGAGAAGATCTGGCGCTCGCTGACCGGGCAGCGGTCGGTGCACCTGACGGACTGGCCGGAGCCCGGCATCATCCCGGCCGACCCGGACCTGGCCGCCACGATGGACCAGGTGCGCGAGGTGTGCTCGGCGGCGTCGTCGCTGCGTAAGGCGCACAAGCTGCGGGTCCGGCTGCCGCTGCCGAAAATCACGGTGGCCGTGGAGGATTCGCAGCGACTGGCACCGTTCGCCGAGCTGATCGCCGACGAGTTGAACGTCAAGGGCGTTGAGCTCACCGACGACGTCGCCGGCTACGCCAGGTTCGAACTGGCGGTGAACGCGAAGGTCGCCGGGCCCCGGATCGGTAAGGACGTGCAGGCCGCGATCAAGGCGGTGAAGGCCGGCGAGGGCGTCGTCAACGCCGACGGCACCCTGGCCGCCGGGCCGGTCACCCTGCAACCCGGTGAGTTCACCTCGAAACTGGTTGCCGCCGACCCGGAGTTCACCACCGCACTGCCCGCCGGCGCGGGCCTGGTGGTGCTCGACGGCACCGTCACCCCGGAGTTGGAAGCTGAGGGCTGGGCCAAGGACCGCATTCGGGAACTGCAGGAACTGCGCAAGTCCTCCGGCCTGGACGTCTCCGACCGGATCACCGTGGTGATGGCGGTGCCGCCTGCGCGGGCTGAGTGCGCGCGCACGCATCGCGAACTGATGGCGGGGGAGATCCTCGCCACCGGCTTCGAGTTCGGTGAACCCGGTGAGGGCGCCGCCGAGATCGGCGACGGGGTGCGGGTGTCGATCGCGAAGGCGTGAGCCCCGGGTCAGGAGTCGGCGACGACCCGCCCGGCCAGCGTCTCGATGTGCTCGTAGTGGTAGAAGTGCCCGCCGTCGTACATCGTCACGGTGCAGTCGCCGGTGGTGTGATCAGTCCAGCCCTGCAACAGATCCGGACGGATCCGGTCATCGGTGCGGCCACCGAGCACACTGATCGGGGCGCCGATCGTCACACCGGGGGCGCACTGGTAGCGGTTGAACGCCAGGTAGTCGGCGCGCACCGGTTGCAGCAGCATGGCGAGGAATTCCTCGTCGGCCAGGATGCGCGGGTCGGTGCCGCCGAGTTCGGTGAGTTCGGCGCGCAGTGCCGCATCCGTGGTCGACGGCTTGCGCAGGCCCGCGACCGTTGCGGGGGCTGGACCGGCGGATGCCCACAGCCGCTGAATCTCGACGCCGCGTGCTTCGGCGAGTCGCGCGAACTCGAACGCCACCACCGATCCCATGCTGTGGCCGAACAGACGCAGCGGGCCCAGGGTGTGCCACGGCGCGGCGTCGAACAGGCTGGCCGCCAGGTCGGGGAGCGTCTCGGCGGCCGGTTCCCGGTACCGGTCCGCCCGGTGCGGGTACTGCATGACGTAGGCGTTGGCGCCGGCGGCCGTCAACGCCAGCGCGAACGGGCGATAGTTGACCGCGGCACCGCCCGCGTGGGGGAACACCAGGGTCGGTACGGCGGTGGGCGAGGTGTCGGCGAACCGGCCGATCCACGAAGGGAATCCGTCGGCTGCCGCTGAGGGACCGGTCATTCCATCTCCTGTTCGCTGGTAGTGCCTGTCTTGACGCCGCAGCAAAGCTACGGCACCCGTGCGTGCATGGGTCACCCGGGCTTGACCGCCCGCCAGCGTTGCCGGCCGGCGCCGACATCGGTCCGCACCTCGGCGAAGCCGGCTGCCCGCAACCGATCCGCCAGCGTCGACGGTGGGATCGGGTTGTAGGTGTCGCGGAAGTGGATCAGCCGGAAATGCCAGGACGGCACTCCGTCGCTGCCGGCGAACACCCCGCCGGGGGCCAGCACCCGGAACGCCTCGGCGAACAGCCGATCCTGCAACTCGACGGTCGGAACGTGGTGCAGCATCGTGAAACACACCACCGAGCTGAACTGTCCGGCCGGCAGCCCGGTGTCGGTGCCATCGCCGTTGATGATCGTCGCGCGGGACCCGAACTCGGCGTCCAGCCGCTGCGCCATCACCGGGTCGATCTCGACGGCGGTGTAACGCTGCGCCCGTTCGATCAGCACCCGGATGTTGGCCCCGTAGCCCGGCCCGATCTCCAGGACGTCGTCGCCGAGGTCCACCCCGTGCAGTGCCCACGGGATCATCTGGTCTTCGACCTGCTTGGCCCACCGCTGGGAACTACAGCATTTCCGGTGCAGGAGGTTCATCGCCATGATTTCCACGCTAGCCCAATAGCATTGAACGGTGGCTGATCGCTGGGTCCTGCACCTGGACATGGACGCGTTCTTCGCGTCCGTCGAGCAGCTGACCCGTCCGACGCTGGCCGGCCGCCCGGTACTGGTCGGGGGACTCGGGGGGCGCGGCGTGGTGGCCGGGGCCAGCTACGAGGCGCGGGTGTTCGGCGCCCGGTCGGCGATGCCGATGCATCAGGCGCGCCGGCTGGTGGGGTCGCCGGCAGTGGTGCTGCCGCCGCGTGGCGGGGTGTACCGGGTCGCCAGCCGGCGGGTCTTCGAGACGGTGCGGGCGGTGATCCCCATCGTCGAGCAACTCTCGTTCGATGAGGCGTTCGGTGAGCCTGCCGAGCTGGCCGGGACTGCGAAAGACGACGTCGCAGCGTTCTGCGAGGACCTGCGCCGACGGGTCCGCGCGCAGACCGGGCTGGTGGCCTCGGTCGGCGCCGGTTCGGGCAAGCAGATCGCCAAGATCGCCTCCGACCTGGCCAAGCCGGACGGCATCACGGTGGTGGACCCCGCCGAGGAACGCACGCTGCTGCACGGGTTGCCGGTGCGCCGACTGTGGGGGATCGGCCCGGTCGCCGAGGAGCGGTTGCACCGGCTGGGCATCGACACCATCGGCCAGTTCGCCGCGCTGACCGAGGCCGAGGTCGGCAGCATCCTGGGCGCCACCACCGGCGTCGCCCTGCACCGGCTGGCGCACGGTGTCGACGACCGACCGGTCGCCGAACGTGCGGAGGCCAAACAGATCAGCGCCGAGTCCACCTTTCCGGCCGATCTGACCACGCTCGATCAGTTGCACGCCGCGGTCGGGCCGATCGGCGAGCACACCCACCGGCGGCTGCTGGCCGACGGCCGCGGGGCGCGCACCGTCACCGTCAAACTCCGCAAATCCGACATGTCGGTGCTGACCCGGTCGGTGACCCTGGGCCTGCCGACCACCGATGCGGCCACCTTGATCGCCGCGGCCCGCCGCCTGCTGCTCGACCCGCGGGAGGTCGGCCCGATCCGGCTGCTCGGGGTGGGGTTCTCCGGGCTGACGCGGCTCGACGAGGTCCGTCAGGAACCGCTGTTCGAGGCCCCCGAGGCCTCCGATGACGCGGCCGGGGATCCGACCGAACCGGACCAGGTGCCGCCGCCGGACACCGGGCCGGCCCCCGATGCGGTTGTTGAGGTCGGTGGGGACGACGGCGGCTGGCAGATCGGCGACGACGTCGCACACCCCGAGTTCGGGCACGGCTGGGTGCAGGGCGCCGGCCACGGGGTGGTGACCGTGCGGTTCGAGACCCGGGCAACCGGACCGGGCCGCGCCCGAACGTTCCCCGCCGACACCCCCGACCTCGCCGACGCGGATCCGCGGGACAGCCTGGCCTGGCCGGACTACCTCGCCGCGCTGGCCGACCACGACGACTGAGGCGGGCTCAGCCCCACCGGTCGACGACGTCGCCCACCGGCGCATCGGCGGCCACCGCCGCGATCAGCAGCACCCGCGCCTGCGCCGGCCGCAGCCGGGGAACCACCATCGCGCCGGCGTCCACCAGCGCCCGGCCCGGCCCGTAATCCGGTCCGATCCGCCCGCCCGGTACCCGGCTGGACACCGCGACCACCAGTCCGTCGGCGCAGTGCCGCCGCACGCCGTCGATCACCGCGGCCGGGGCGTTGCCGGAGCCGAGCGCCTCCAGCACCACCGCGCGCGCCCCGGCGGCCGCGCACGCATCCAGGGCGACGGCATCGGCGCCGGCGTACAGCGCGACGACGTCCACCCGCGGGTCCGGGGCCACCGCACCCAGCTGAGGCCGGGTCTTGCCGGCCGTCAACTCCACCCGGCCGTCGGCGACGGTACCGATCAGGTCACCGCTGAATCCGGTCAGATCCCGAGTGCTCGCCTTGTACAGGCCCAGCGGCGCCAGCAGGCGCCCGGCGAAGCAGACCAGCACCCCCAGTCCGCGGGCCGCCGGGTTCGCCGCCACCATGATCGCGTCGCGCAGGTTCCCCGGGCCGTCTGCGTCGGGGGCGTCGGCGCTGCGCTGTGCCCCGGTGATCACCACCGGCGCGTCCCCGGCGTAGCCGAGTTCCAGCCACAGCGCGGTCTCCTCGCAGGTGTCGGTGCCGTGCGTGACCACCACCCCGTCGGCGCCGCCTTCCACTGCGTCGCGCACCGCCGCGGCGATCCGGTTCCAGTCGGCCGGGGTCAGCTCGGAGCTGTCCTTGCCCATCAGGTCCAGCACGCGCACCTCGAGCCCCGCCCCGAGGCCCGCGATCAGGTCCGCGCCGTGTCGGGTGGGCCGGCGCACACCGGCCGCATCGGTGCTGGTGGCGATGGTTCCGCCGGTGGTGATGACTGTCAGATATGGGGACGGCGGCGCCATGCCGTGATCATGCCGCACCCGGACTCATGGATGATGGTGGCGTGACCGAGGAAACAACCGACTCCAGCGAGCCGGCCGTGGTGGTGGATGACGCGGCCGAAGCCGCCGAACCACCCGCCAAGCC
Source organism: Mycolicibacter acidiphilus (assembly GCF_018455725.1). Taxonomy (GTDB): domain Bacteria; phylum Actinomycetota; class Actinomycetes; order Mycobacteriales; family Mycobacteriaceae; genus Mycobacterium; species Mycobacterium acidiphilum. The sequence goes on along the minus strand of NZ_JAHCLR010000021.1, from coordinate 91,101 downwards.
GCGCCGCCGGTTGGCGCTGCTGGTGTCGGTGGCCGCGGTCGTGCTGGTCGCCGACGTCATCACCAAGGTGCTCGCGGTGCGGATGCTCACCCCCGGTCAGCCGGTGCCGATCATCGGCAACACCGTGACCTGGACGCTGGTGCGCAACTCCGGCGCCGCCTTCTCGATGGCCACCGGCTACACCTGGGTGCTGACGCTGATCGCGAGTTCGGTGGTGCTGGGCATCATCTGGATGTCGCGGCGGCTGGTGTCGCCGTGGTGGGCGGTCGGCCTGGGCATGATCCTCGGCGGGGCGCTGGGCAACCTGGTGGATCGGTTCTTCCGGGCCCCCGGCCACCTGCAGGGCCACGTGGTGGACTTCCTGTCGATCGGCTGGTGGCCGGTGTTCAACGTCGCCGACCCGGCCGTGGTGGGCGGCGCGATGCTGCTGGTCGGGCTCTCGGTGTTCGGTTTCGACTTCGACAGCGTCGGCCGGCAGAAGGCCGACCAGCCCTGATGAGTTCGCGGTCGATGCCGGTGCCGGAGGGGCTGGCCGGGATGCGGGTGGACGCCGGGCTGTCCCGACTGCTGGGCCTGTCGCGGACCGTGGTGGCGACGCTCGCCGAGAACGGTGACGTCGAACTCGACGGGGCGCCCGCCGGCAAATCCGACCGACTGGCCGCCGGCGCCTGGCTGCAGGTCCGGTTGCCGGAGGCGCCGGCGCCGATCGAGAACACCCCGGTCGAGATCGAGGGCATGGAGATCCTGTACTCCGACGCCGACATCGTGGCCGTCGACAAGCCGCCGGGGGTCGCCGCGCACGCCTCGGTGGGCTGGACTGGGCCGACGGTGCTGGGTGGGCTGGCCGCCGCCGGCTACCGGATCACCACCTCCGGGGTGCCGGAGCGGCAGGGCATCGTGCACCGGCTGGACGTCGGCACGTCCGGGGTGATGGTGGTGGCGATCTCGGAACGCGCCTACACCGTGCTCAAGCGCGCGTTCAAGGCACGCACCGTCGACAAGCGCTACCACGCGCTGGTGCAGGGCCACCCGGATCCGTCCAGCGGCACCATCGACGCGCCGATCGGCCGTCACCACGGGCCGGAGTGGAAGTTCACCGTCACCGCCGACGGCCGACACTCGATCACCCACTACGACACGGTGGAGGCGTTCACCGCCGCCAGCCTGCTCGACGTGCACCTGGAAACCGGCCGCACCCACCAGATCCGGGTGCACTTCGCCGCGCTGCGCCACCCCTGCTGCGGTGATGCGACCTACGGCGCCGACCCGACGCTGGCCAAGAAGCTGGGGTTGGAGCGGCAGTGGCTGCACGCCCGCTCACTGGCGTTCGCCCACCCCGACGACGGGCGGTGGATCGAGATCACCAGCGAATACCCGGCGGACCTGCAGCACGCGCTGGACGTGCTGCGCGACGTTTCGCGTTGACTCTGCGGCCACGGCGCACAAGTGCGAGTGGCCCCCGCCGTGGGCGCAGAGTCAACGCCGCGGCCTACGGCTTGCGGGCCTCGATCAGCACCCGGGTGGCGTGCGCGACGAACGGGCCGTCGTCGAGGATTCGCTGGTGCAGTTCGCGCAGCCGGTCCAGGTGCGGCTCCACGGTGAAGCCCGGCACCGTCCAGATCACCTTGCGCAGGAAATAGACGACGGCGCCGACGTCGAAGAACTCCGCCCGCAGCCGCTCGGCGCGGACGTCGACGACCTCCAGACCGGCCTCGACCGCCTGCGCGCGCTGGACGTCCGGGGCGTAGCCGGCGCCCTTGCCGGGCATCGGCCCGAGGAAGAACTCGGTCAGCTCGATCATCGACGCCGGGCCGATCTGCTGGGACAGGTAGGTTCCGCCGGATCGCAGCACCCGGGCGATCTCGGTCCACCAGATCTCGTTGGGGTGCCGGCTGGTGATCAGGTCGAACGCGTTGTCGGCGAACGGCAGCGGCGGCCGTTCCGGCACCGACACCACCGCGACGCCCAGCGGATGCAGCCGGGCGGTGGCGCGGGCGGCGTTCGGCGGCCACGCCTCGGTCGCCACCATGGTGCGCGGGAATCCGCCGGACTGGCCGGCCCCGGCCAACACCTCGCCGCCACCGGTCTGCAGATCAAGGGCGGCCGACACCCCGGCGAGCCGTTCGCCGATCATCCGCTGGTAGCCCCAGGGTGGGCGCTGCTCAGTGGCCCGCCCGTCCAGCCAGGAGAAATCCCATCCGTCGACCGCGGCGGCGGCCGCCTCGGACACCAGTTCATCGAAGCTACGCGCCATGCCCGGCATTATTCGCCAGTGCCGCAGCCGACGCGTCAGGCGGTCCGCTGCGGAGGTGGTCTAGGAGCCCTTGGGCGGCCGGATCTTGAACGACACCCGCAGCTTGGTGCGGTAGATGATGCCGCCCTTGTCGTCGAGGGTGAGGTCCTGCTCGACGACCTGCGCGACCCGGATGTCATCGATGGTCTGCTTGGTCCGGTGAATCGCCTCGGCTGCGGCGTTCTCCCACGACGACGGGCTGGTCCCGATGATGTCGATCACCCGGTACACGCTCATGTGTGTCTCCTCCGCTCCACGAAAACTCAACGTAGTGCACACCAGTCGCCGCTGTCCCGGAAACGGTTTCCCCGCCCCGCTTTTCAGAGCCCGGCCAGCCACGCCGGGATGTCCCCGACGTTGATCGCCGAGTTCCAGAGCGTCGTCAGCCAATCGATGTGCGCATCGGGGATCGTGAAGTAGTCGGCGGTGCCGTCGGTGTGCGTCAGCACCGCGTCACCGACCTGCTCCGGGGTCAGCCCGAAGTACGCGAGATGCACGCTGAACGCGCCGATGAGGGCATCCCACGTCGCTGACGGGTCGGCGGTGACACTGCTGGGCCAGTCCGACCAGCCGTCGCCGGGCAGCGTGTACACGTCGGTGGCGTACGGACCATCGGGGGTGGTGGCGCCGATCAGGTCGCCGAGGTTGATGAAGTCCAGGAATTGCCGGACCGGTTCCTGCAGCCAGTCCGGCAGGGACGGCACGAACGCGTTCAGGAACCCGCCGAACGCCGACGCGGCGTGCCCGGTCAGCACGAAATGCAGGTAGTCGGCGGGCACCCCGGCGTCGACGAGTTGCTGCATCGCCTGGGTGGCGATCGTCGTGCCCTGCGAGTAGCCGAAGATCACCAGCGGATCCTCGGCGCTGACGTGGCCGTCGGCGATCTGCGTTTTGACCGCGTCGACCAGATTCGTGACGCCCTGCGCGACCGTGGCGTCCCAGTCGTAGCCGCTGAAGCTGAAGGAGTAGGGAGTTGCCACCCCTTCGGTGTGACCGGTGAAACCGAGCGGTTCCAGGAAGATCCGGTCGGCGCTGGCCATCAGCGTGTCGTTGGGCATCACGGTGCCCATCGGGCCCAGGATCAGCGCGACGCCGTCGCCCAGGCCCGCGGTCAGCGTCCACTCGATCGCGGCGACGGCCGGGCCCGGCACCGGGCCGACGGCACCGATACCGCCGGCGATCAGCAGGGCGGTCGTCATCGTTGCGAGGTGCATGGTGAAGGTCCCTTCGCCCATCGCCCCCCACGCGCAACGTTAATCACTGTGCACCGCCGTACGGTGAAAATGCAGCACAACGGGTGGCGGCCGTGTCCGCGGCTACACCGTTCGGCGGACACACCCGCCGACACGCCGCGACCCGTCGGTGGCCGGTCATAGACTGGCGGTCCTATGGACAGTTCTGCCTCGCGGTCCTTCGTGCACCTGCATAACCACACCGAGTACTCGATGCTGGACGGGGCGGCCAAGATCTCCCCGATGCTCGCCGAGGCGCAGCGCCTTGAAATGCCCGCGATCGGCATGACGGACCACGGCAACATGTTCGGTGCCAGCGAGTTCTACAACGCCGCCACCAAGGCGGGCATCAAACCGATCATCGGGGTCGAGGCGTACATCGCGCCGGCGTCGCGGTTCGAGACCCGCCGGATCCTCTGGGGTGACCCCGGCCAGAAGAGCGACGACGTCTCCGGCAGTGGGTCCTACACGCACATGACAATGGTGGCGGCGAACGCCACCGGGCTGCGCAACCTGTTCAAGCTGTCCTCGCTGGCGTCGTTCGAGGGCCAGTTGGGCAAGTGGTCGCGGATGGACGCCGAGATCATCGCCGAGAACGCGACGGGCATCATCGCCACCACCGGCTGCCCGTCCGGGGAGGTGCAGACCAGGCTGCGGCTCGGCCAGGACGCCGAGGCGCTGGAGGCGGCAGCGAAGTGGCGGGAGATCTTCGGTGCCGAGAACTACTTCCTGGAGTTGATGGATCACGGCCTGTCCATCGAACGCCGGGTGCGCGAAGGGCTGTTGGAGGTCGGCCGCAAGCTGAACATCCCGGCGCTGGCCACCAACGACTGCCACTACGTCACGCGGGAAGCCGCGCACAACCACGAGGCGCTGCTGTGCGTGCAGACCGGCAAGACGCTGTCGGACCCGACCCGGTTCAAGTTCGACGGCGACGGTTACTACCTCAAGTCGGCCGCCGAGATGCGGGCGCTGTGGGACGACGAGATCCCCGGCGCCTGCGACTCCACCCTGCTGATCGCCGAGCGGGTCGAGTCCTACGAGGACGTGTGGGCTCCACGCGATCGGATGCCGATCTTCCCGGTGCCCGACGGCCACGACCAGGAGTCCTGGCTGCGCCACGAGGTGCAGGCCGGATTGGAGCGGCGTTTTCCCGGCGGTGTGCCGGAGGAGTACACCCGCCGCGCCGACTACGAGATCGACGTCATCTGCGGCAAGGGCTTCCCGTCCTACTTCCTGATCGTCGCGGACCTGATCAGCTACGCCCGCTCGATCGACATCCGGGTCGGGCCGGGCCGCGGTTCGGCGGCCGGTTCACTGGTCGCGTACGCGATGCGGATCACCGACATCGACCCGATCCCGCACGGGCTGCTGTTCGAGCGCTTCCTGAACCCGGAGCGGCCGTCGGCGCCCGACATCGACATCGACTTCGACGACCGCCGCCGCGGTGAGATGGTGCGGTACGCCGCCGAGCGGTGGGGGAGCGACCGCGTCGCCCAGGTCATCACCTTCGGCACCATCAAAACGAAAGCGGCACTGAAGGACTCGGCCCGGGTGAACTACGGGCAGCCGGGTTTCGCGATCGCCGACCGGATCACCAAGGCGCTGCCGCCGCCGATCATGGCCAAGGACATCCCGCTGTCGGGCATCACCGACCCCAACCACGAGCGGTACAAGGAAGCCGCCGAGGTGCGCGGCCTGATCGACACCGACCCCGATGTGCGCACCATCTACGAGACCGCGCGCGGCCTGGAGGGCCTGGTCCGCAACGCCGGCGTGCACGCCTGCGCGGTGATCATGAGCTCCGAGCCGCTGATCGAGGCGATCCCGCTGTGGAAGCGCCCGCAGGACGGCGCGATCATCACCGGCTGGGACTACCCGTCGTGTGAGGCCATCGGCCTGCTGAAGATGGACTTCCTGGGGCTGCGGAACCTGACGATCATCGGCGACTGCCTGCAGAACATCAAGGCCAATCGCGGGATCGACCTGGACCTCGATGCGCTGCCGTTCGACGATCCGGCCACCTACGAGTTGCTCAGCCGCGGCGACACTCTCGGGGTGTTCCAGCTCGACGGCGGCCCGATGCGAGACCTGCTGCGCCGCATGCAGCCCACCGAGTTCAACGACATCGTCGCGGTGCTGGCGCTGTACCGGCCCGGGCCGATGGGCATGAACGCCCACAACGACTATGCCGACCGGAAGAACGACCGCCAGGCGATCAAGCCGATCCACCCCGAGCTCGAAGAGCCGCTGAAAGAGATCCTGTCGGAGACCTACGGCCTGATCGTCTACCAAGAGCAGATCATGTTCATCGCGCAGAAGGTCGCCTCCTACACGATGGGTAAGGCCGACGCGCTGCGTAAGGCCATGGGCAAGAAGAAGCTGGAGGTGCTCGAAGCCGAGTACAAGGGCTTCTATGAGGGGATGACGGCCAACGGGTTCTCCGAGAAGGCCGTGAAAGCGTTGTGGGACACCATCCTTCCGTTCGCCGGGTATGCGTTCAACAAGTCGCACGCTGCCGGCTACGGCCTGGTGTCGTACTGGACGGCCTACCTCAAGGCGAATTATCCGGCCGAGTACATGGCCGGGCTGCTCACCTCTGTCGGCGATGACAAGGACAAGGCCGCGGTGTACCTCGCCGACTGCCGGCGGCTGGGCATCACCGTGCTGCCGCCGGACGTCAACGAGTCGGTGGTGAACTTCGCCTCGGTCGGCGAGGATATCCGGTTCGGGATGGGCGCGGTCCGCAACGTCGGCGCGAACGTGGTGGGTTCGTTGATCGAAACCCGCACGCAGAAGGGAAGATTCACCGACTTCTCCGACTACCTCAACAAGATCGACATCGCGGCCTGCAACAAGAAGGTCACCGAGTCGTTGATCAAGGCCGGTGCGTTCGACTCGCTGGGGCATCCGCGCAAAGGCCTGTTCCTGGTGCACACCGAGGCCGTCGACTCGGTGCTGGGCACCAAGAAGGCGCAGGCGATGGGCCAGTTCGACCTGTTCGGCGGTGGTGACGACGACGCCGGCGAGTCCGTTTCGGTGTTCGGCGTCAAGGTGCCCGACGAGGAATGGGCCGACAAGCACAAGCTGGCGCTGGAACGCGAGATGCTCGGGTTGTATGTCTCCGGGCACCCGCTGAACGGGGTGGCGCACCTGCTGGCCGCCCAGATCGACACCGCGATACCGGCGATCCTGGACGGCGACGTCAAGGACGGCAGCCAGGTCCGGATCGGCGGCATCCTGGCGTCGGTGAACCGGCGGGTCAACAAGAACGGGCTGCCCTGGGCGTCGGCGCAGCTGGAAGACCTCACCGGCGGGGTGGAGGTGATGTTCTTCCCGCAGACCTACTCCGCCTACGGCGCCGACATCACCGACGACGCCGTCGTGCTGGTCGGGGCGAAGGTCAACATCCGCGACGACCGGATCTCACTGATCGCCAACGAGGTGGTGGTACCGGACTTCACCAGCGCCTCGGCGAACCGGCCGCTGGCGGTGAGCCTGCCGACCCGGCAGTGCACGATCGACAAGGTCACCGCCCTCAAGCAGGTGCTGACGCGGCACCCGGGCACCGCGCAGGTGCAGCTGCGACTGATCAGCGGGGACCGGATCACCGTGCTGGAACTGGATCCGTCGTTGCGGGTCACGCCGTCCTCGGCGCTGATGGGCGATCTGAAAGCGTTGCTGGGGCCGGGCTGCCTCGGCGGGTAGCAGACGGGGCGTGAACCGGTTGGGCTGCACCTCCAGTGGAGCTTTAGATCAATTCCCAGTAACGGTCCGGCATCCCTGGTGTAACGTCTGAAACTTCACGCTTGGTTTGTATGTTCTGTCACCGGGGAGGGGCGGTTCCAGTGCTGAAGAAAAGCCGTGTGCTGGCATTGATCGGGGGAGCCGCTGCCGCGGCGTTCGCACTGTTCGCTGTGCCCGCGGCACTCGCTCACGCCGACACTGCGGGCGGCGGTCCCTATGAGACCTGTGCGGACGGCACGTGTCTGGTGATGGGTGTCGACAATCCCGACACCTGGACCTACGGCGGCTTCCGGCCGTACTTCACCGACTGGAAGGGTGACCAGGCCTACAACGTCGACCTGAGCGGCGCCGACGGCACGTCCACCGACGCCGGCAGCTACGACGTGAAGGTGGAGGACTTCTGGACCCCACTGATCTCCAGCAGCACCTACCACTACGGCGACTTCACTCCGGCTGCCGGCGAAACCGGCGCCGACCTGGGCGCATTCGCCGACCTGACCGGGACGTCGGTCTACACCACCACCGTCGGCGACTTCCACCAGGTGACGATCGACGCCTCCAACGGCGCGACGTACTGGATCGTCACCACACCGGACTTCGTCAACACCGTGGTGACCATGGACGGCGCCTCGCAGGACTACATCCAGCACACCGGCGATGCCGCCCCGAGCTTCCTGTGGAACAGCCTGACCGATCCCACCTTCGTCTCGGTGCCGAACTACCTCATCCCCGACGACCCGTACTCCGGTATCGACTTCGACCCGAGTCAGTTCCTCGACGGGTCGGTCGCGTCGCTATAGCCGACGGCCGGCATTCGCGGCGGTTTAGCGCATTTACATCTAACCTGGGTATCTGCTGGATGTCATCGGTGTAACGTCTGATACATTTGGTTTCATCGTTCGCATCTGTCACAGTAATTTTTGGGAGCCGTCATGTTGAACCCCCGTCGTGTCCTCACACTTGTCGGGATGGGTGCCGCCGCCGCGTTCGCTGCAATCGTGCTGCCGACCGCGACCGCCCATGCGGTGGACCCGTGGGGCGGTGACGCCGGGCCGTTCGAGAACTGCGACGGGGCGGTCTGCCTGGTGATGGACAACCCGCGCGACGGTGGCTGGACCTACAGCGGGATCCGCCCGCTGCTCACCGACTGGAAGGCCGACCACCAGGCCTACACCGTCGAGTACACCCACGAAGACGGCACCGTGACCGACGCCGGCAGTTACAACGTCAAGATCGAGGACTTCTGGAACCCGACGTTCACCAGTTCGGCCTACCAGTTCGGCGACTTCACGGCCAACCCCGACGCCTCCGACGACCTGGATCTGGGCAAGTTCGAATTCCTGTCCGGGGCTTCGATGTACAAGGTCACCATGCTCGACGGCCTGATGAGCAATCTGACGATCAACAACGTCGGGGAGCACGACCTGAGCTACTGGGTCTTCACGTTCGGCGACTACACCAACACCGTGGTGACCGACAACGTCAACCACGTGTCGGCGGACTTCGTCCAGATCGGTGACGCGGCCCCGCAACTGCTGTGGAACAGCCTGTTCCATTCCGACATCCCCACCGTGCCGGACTACCTGCTGCCCGCCGACCCGTTCGCCGGGTTGGACTTCGACCCGAACGACTTCCTTGGCGGCATCCTCGCGAACCTGTAGCGGCCCGGCTCAGAACCGGTAGCGCAGCACCCGGGCTCGCTGGGCGATCGACTTGACCTTCCCGGACAGCTTGGTCAGGCGCCGGGCCGCGCCGGGGAAGTCGTCGACCTCCGCGGCGTGCGCCAGGCACGCCTGCTCCACCAGGCGCAGCCGCGGCTCCCAGCGCTGCGGGGTCTGCGGATCGCTGAAGCCGGGGTTGGCCCACACCTGATTCAGCATGCGGAACATGCCCCGCGGCGCGAGTTTCATCGAGAGCCGGCTGAGCAGGCCGATCCGGCCGTAGTCGTTGAAGGCCAGTTGGCCCGAACCGAATCGGTCGATGACCCGGCCCAGTAGCTCGATCACCTGCTGTTCGGACAGGAACGCGAACAGGCCGTCGGCGATCACGATCGTGGGCCGGCCCGCCGGTACGGCGTCCACCCACTCCCCGCCGGTGAGATCGGCCGCCACCGGGTGGTCGCCGGCAGCGGGCTGAACGAGCCTGGTGCGCAGTGTGATCACCCGCGGCAGGTCGATGCTGTACCAGTCGACCCCGGCCGGCGGCGCCACCCGCTGCCGGGGAGTGCCCAGACCGGCGCCGAGGTCGACCACCACCGCATCGGGGTGCTGGGCGATGAACTTCGCCACCCTGGTGTCGAGCAGCTTGGCGCGCAGTGCAGTCTGACGCACCACGTTCGCCGGAATGCGGAAACCGGCGAAGTCGTAGTCGATCTGGCCGACGACCTCATCGGCCAGCGTGTCGTGCAGGATCGAGTGCGCGTCCCGGCTGTCCAGGGCGCGGGCGTACTCGGTCAGCAGTGCCGTCTGCTCCAGCGGGGTGAAATCGGTGATCGAAATCGACATGCCCGCAACGCTACCGCCCGGATCCACCCGGACACGCGGAGTCAAACACCTGCCGCAGTCGCGCTGCGGCCGCTAACGTCGAACGCATGGAAACGCAGCAGGCGAGCAGCCTGCAGGTGATCGCCGATGGCGCGCGCGGTTCGATCACGTTGAACCGCCCCGAGAAACTCAACCCGCTCGGTACCCAGACGCTCACCGAACTGGTGTCGGCCGCCCGCTGGTTCGATGAGCGGCCGCAGGTCAAGGTCGTGGTCGTCGCCGGGGCCGGGCGGGCCTTCTCCGCCGGCGCCGACCTGGCCGCGTTCGCCGCCGTGGCCGACGGGGCCGGCGCCATGCGCGAGGCGGCCGACGCCGGCCGGCGGATGGCCGACGCGCTGGAGGCAATGCGGGCGGTGACCGTGGCCCGGTTGCACGGCCACTGCGTCGGTGGCGGGCTGGTGCTGGCCGCCGCCTGCGATCTTCGGGTGGCGGCCGCCGACACCCGCTTCTCGATCCCCGAGGTCGACCTGGGCATCCCGCTGGCGTGGGGCGGCATTCCCCGCCTGGTGCGCGAGATCGGCCCGGCGCTCACCAAGGAACTGGTGATGACCTGCCGGCCGTTCGGCGCCGACGAGGCGAAAGCGGCCGGGTTCGTCAACCGGGTGGTACCCGCGGCCGACCTCGACGCCGAGGTCGAAGACCTGGTCGGGCTGCTGGTCACCAAGTCCGCCCTGACACTGACGGGAACCAAACGCCACACCAACGCGGTCACCGAGGGCATGGTTGCCACGGCCCGCTGCTGGAACGACGCCGACGCGCTGGTCACTGCGGTCAACGATCCCGAATCACGGGCGGCGGCAACGGCGTATCTGGAGCGGGTCAGCCGTCGCTGACCGAATCGGACATCAGGAGAGAATCAGCGATGAGCAGTATGCAGGCGCCGGTCACGCTGTGCGAGGCCTTCCAGCGCACCGCCACGATCGACCCGGACGCGGTCACCCTGCGCACGGTCGGCGGTACCCAGACGCTGACCTGGCGGGAGTACGCCGCGCAGGTCCGTCAGGTGGCAGCCGGTCTGGCCGGCATCGGAGTGCAGCGCGGCGACACGGTGTCGCTGATGATGGCGAACCGCATCGAGTTCTACCCGCTGGAGGTCGGCGCCCAGCACGTCGGAGCGACGTCGTTCTCGGTGTACAACACGCTGCCCGCCGAACAATTGAGCTATGTCTTCGCCAACGCCGGCACCCGGGTGGTCATCTGCGAAGCACAGTACGTCGACCGGATCCGGGCCAGCGATGCGGCGCTCGAGCACATCATCTGCATCGACGGGACGCCGCCGGGAACGATGTCGGTGGAGGATCTGATCGCCGCCGGCCGGGAGGATTTCGACTTCGAATCCACCTGGCGGGCAGTGCAACCCGATGACGTCGTCACCCTGATCTACACCTCCGGCACCACCGGCGCGCCCAAGGGCGTGGAGATGACCCACGCGAATCTGCTGTTCGAGGCGGCCGCCGTCGACGAGGTCCTCGGCGTTCAGTTCGGTGACCGGACCACGTCGTACCTGCCGTCGGCGCACATCGCCGACCGGGTCATGGCGCTGTACAACCAGGAGGTGTTCGGAACCCAGATCACCGTCGTCCCGGACGTCAAGGAGATCGCCGCGGCACTGCCCGACGTGCGGCCGACCACCTGGGCGGCGGTGCCCCGGGTGTGGGAGAAGCTCAAGGCCGCAATCGAATTCGCGGTGGCCGCCGAACCCGACCAGAATCGGCAGGCCGCCCTGCAGTGGGCGCTGGGCGTCGGCGCGAAACGCTCCGCGGCGCTGATCGCCGGGGAGCCGGTCTCCGACGCGATCGCCGCCGAATGGGCCACCGCCGACGACCTGGTGCTGTCGAAACTGCGGGAGAAGATCGGCCTGGACCAACTGCGGTACGCGGTGTCGGGGGCGGCGCCGATCCCCAAGGAGACCCTGGGATTCTTCGCCGGCATCGGCGTCCCGATCTGTGAGGTGTGGGGGATGTCCGAACTGAGCTGCGTCGCGTCCACCGCGCACCCGCGCGACGCCCGCCTCGGGACGGTCGGAAAGCTGCTGCCCGGCTTGGAGAGTCGCATCGCCGACGACGGCGAGTTCCTGGTCCGCGGCCCCCTGGTGATGCGCGGTTACCGCCGGGAGCCGGCCAAGACCGCCGAGGCGATCGACGCCGACGGCTGGCTGCACACCGGCGACATCCTCGTCGAGGACGCCGACGGGTACCTACGGGTGGTCGACCGCAAAAAGGAGTTGATCATCAACGCGGCCGGCAAGAACATGTCGCCGGCGAACATCGAGAACGCCATCCTGGCGGCCTGCCCGATGATCGGCGCGATGGTCACGATCGGCGATTCCCGGCCGTACAACACCGCGCTGATGGTGTTCGACGCTGACTCGATCGCCCCGTACGCGGCCGCGCACGGACTGACCGAGGCGACCCCGGCGGCGCTGGCCGCCGATCCGGGCGTGCTGTCGCTGATCGCTGCCGGGGTGGCCGAGGGCAACACCCGGCTCTCCCGGGTGGAGCAGATCAAGCGGTTCCGGGTGCTGCCGGCGTTGTGGGAGCCGGGCGGCGACGAGGTGACGCTGACCATGAAACTCAAACGCCGTCCCATCGCCGCCAAGTACGCCGCGGAGATCGACGAACTCTACGCGACCGACCCCGGTCCGGCCGTCCGGGAACCCGCGGCCGCCCCGGTCACTGTCTGAAGGGGGAGTGCCACGGCGCCAACGGTTTTCACCTTCGGGCACGGGACCGCCGACGCCGGTGAGATCACCCGATTGCTCACCGGCGCCGGTGTCGCGCGTCTGGTGGACGTCCGCACCGCGCCGGGCAGCCGGCACAACCCGGACAGCTCCCGCGAGGCGATGGGGCAGTGGTTGCCGCAGGCGGGGATCGCCTACCAGTGGGAGCCGCGACTGGGCGGGTGGCGTCGGGTGAAGGGGGAGAGCCCCGATGTCGGACTGCGCAACGAGTCGTTCCGCTCGTACGCCGGTTACATGCGCACACCGGAGTTCCGGGCCGGAATCGACGACCTGCTGACACTCGCCGCCGTGGAGCAGGTCGCGGTGATGTGCGCGGAGACGGTGTGGTGGCGCTGCCATCGCAAGCTGATCGCGGACTATCTGACCCTGGTGCGGGGCGTCGACGTGCGCCATCTGATGCACGACGGGAAATTGCGCGAACACCGGCCGACCGTCGAGGCGCGGGTCGACGGTGACGTGCTCGTCTACGACCGCCCGTCGCCTCCAGAGGTCTAGGCTGGTCGACATGCCACTTTCCGGAGAATACGCACCGAGCACGGTGGACTGGGCCCGCAAGAACGCCGAGCAGTACATGGCGTCCGGGGGCACCGAGGGCACCGAGATGCAGGGCAAGCCGGTCATCCTGCTGACCACGATCGGGGCCAAGACCGGCAAGATCCGCAAGACCCCGCTGATGCGGGTGGAGCACGACGGCGAGTACGCCGTCGTCGCGTCCATGGGCGGGCAGCCCACCCACCCCGTCTGGTACCACAACATCACGGCACATCCGCGGGTGGAACTGCAGGACAAGACCGTCACCGGCGACTACGACGCCCGCGAGGTGTTCGGCGACGAGAAGGCGATCTGGTGGGAGCGCGCTGTCACCGTCTGGCCGGACTACGCCAAGTACCAGGCCAAGACCGAGCGGCAGATCCCGGTGTTCGTGCTGACCCCGGTGGGGTGAACCGCCGGTTGGGTGGCACCATGAACCGGTGTCCGCCGAACCGAACCAGTCCGTGACCGGCCCGCTGCTGTCCGCGGCCGACATCGACGCGGCGGCGGCGCGGATCGCTGGCGTGGTCAGCCCGACCCCGCTGCAGTTCAACGACCGGCTGTCGATGATCACCGGCGCGCGGGTGTACCTCAAACGTGAGGACCTGCAGTCGGTGCGGTCCTACAAGATCCGCGGCGCCTACAACCTGATGGTGCAGCTGTCGGCGGCCGAGACCACGGCCGGGGTGGTGTGCTCCTCGGCGGGCAACCACGCTCAGGGCTTCGCCTACGCCTGCCGCACGCTGGGTATCCACGGTCGGGTGTACGTACCGGCGAAGACCCCGCAGCAGAAGCGCGACCGGATCCGCTACCACGGCGGCGACTTCATCGAACTGATCGTCGGCGGCGCCACCTACGACCTGGCGGCTGAAGCCGCCCGCGACGACGTCGCCCGCACCGGGGCGACGCTGGTGCCGCCCTACGACGACCTGCGGACGATGGCCGGCCAAGGCACCATCGCCGTCGAACTCCTCGAGCAGCTCGACACCGCCCCGGATCTGGTGATCGTCCCGGTCGGCGGCGGCGGCTGCATCTCCGGCGTCACCACGTACCTGGCCGAGCGCACCGCGAACACCGCGGTGCTGGGGGTGGAACCAGCCGGCGCCGCCGACATGATGGCCGCACTGGCTGCGGGCGAACCGGTCACGCTCGATCACGTCGATCAGTTCGTCGACGGTGCCGCGGTCGCCCGGGCTGGCGCGCAACCGTATGCGGCGCTGGCCGCAGCCGGCGACATGGTGTCGGTCACGACCGTCGATGAAGGTGCGGTCTGCACTGCGATGCTCGACCTGTACCAGAACGAGGGCATCATCGCCGAACCGGCCGGCGCCCTGTCGGTCGCCGGCCTGCTGGAGGCTGAGGTTGAGCCCGGCTCGACGGTGGTCTGCCTGATCTCCGGCGGCAACAACGACGTCTCCCGGTACGGCGAGGTGCTGGAACGCTCGCTGGTGCACCTGGGTCTCAAGCATTACTTCCTGGTGGACTTCCCGCAGGCGCCCGGTGCGCTGCGCCGGTTCCTCGACGAGGTGCTCGGACCGAGCGACGACATCACACTGTTCGAGTACGTCAAGCGCAACAACCGGGAGACCGGGACCGCGCTGGTCGGCGTGCAGCTGGGGTCGGCCGCCGACCTGCCCGGGCTGGTGGCCCGGATGCGCTCGTCGGAGATCCACGTCGAACCGCTCGAGCCGGGGTCGGCGGCGTACCGCTACCTGCTCTGAAGTCGGCGCTTCGGCGGAGCCGTTAGAGACCGCTGAACGGGTTCTGCACCAGGATCCCGCCGTAGTCGGCGCCGTCGGCTAGATCCTCGGAAAGCACGGTGCCGCAACCGAGTGCCCGGGCCGCCTCGATGATCGCCGCGTCCCAATAGGAGATCCGCCAGCGCTGCTGGGTTGTGAATGCAGCCTGCATCACCGCGGTCGTCAAGGGCGCCACCGGGAAGCGCATGAACGACTCCACCAACTCGCCGGCCTGCTCACCGGTGAGGGCGTCGGGCCGGCCCTGTCGCGTCGCCTGAACGTAGAACTCCTGCAACACCTGAACCGACAGGGCGAGATCGCGGTACGTCAGGATCTCGTTGGCGCGCTGGGCTTTCCCCGCTTCCGCGGAATCCGTGGAGATCGCGTACAGCAAGATGTTGGTGTCAACGAATCGCACGGTCGTGGAGTTCGTCACGGGACAGCCGATCGGCTGCCCGGAATCGGTCGATCTCACCCTGCACACGCTGCTGCTGGGCCAGCAGCCTTGCGAATTCCGCCTCACGGTCGGACAGCGAGGTCAGGAACTCACCGACGAGTGCGCTGACCGACTTTCCGAGTTCTGCCGCCCGGATCCGGGCCGTTCTGTACACCTCGTCGGGAACCGCCACCGTGATGTTCCGCACGTCCATACAATATCACCGAATCACAGTTTCACAGTCAATTCTTCCTGGTCAGGCGGCATCGACCGGGAGCAGCACTTCGTCGTTCGCCGCGAAGATCGGCTCCAGTGGTATGTCGAACCGTGCGGCGGCCTCGACCAGTCGGGCTGACCAGATGCGGTCCGCCGGGCTGACGCCGCCGCGGCCGGGTCCGGTCAGCAACAGCGCGACCCTGCTGCCGGTGAGGTCGTCCCGGTCGAGCAGCCTGTGCACGGCGGACATCAACTCGTGCAGCACCCGGGCCTGCGGTCGCGGTCTCAGCGGAACCCGGCTCAGCATCTTCACGAATCGGTGATCCGGCCCGATGAAGCCGAGCCACAGCAGTCGTTCACCGAAGCCCAGTGGCCCCATCAGCGCCCGCCAGCGCTCCTGCAGGTCGGCTGGGGAGTGGATCGGATCTTCGGCGGTCTCGATCGGCGGGATCGGAGGTGGTTCGGGATGAGTCATGCGACGCATCATCGGCGGACGGTGCCGATCCGGCCAGTCACTCATCCACAGGGGTGCGCTCCAGCAGCACCACCGGCAGTTCAGCGAAGAGCGCGGCTGCGACGGGGGAGTCGGCGAAGTCCGCACCGGTCAGCCGATCGGTCCACCGGCCGTCGGGAAGCCCCAGAGCGGTGTCGCCCCAACCGGTCTCACCCAGCCGGGCGGTGAACCGGGTGACCGCCACCAGCACGTCCTCTCCACGCCGGAACGCCAGCAGGTGGCCGGCGGACGACCCGGTGGCGCGCACCGGGCGGTAGACGTCGCCGAACGCCGCCGGGCGGTCCCGCCGCAGCCGCAACGCGGCGTGCACCACCCGGATCTTCGGATGGCGCAGGGCGCTCAGCGCGGCCCGGCGCTCGGCGAAATCCACCGGGCGGCGGTTGTCCGGATCGGTGAGGCTGTCCCCCCACAGTTCGGTGCCCTGATACAGATCGGGCACACCGGGTGCGGTGAGCAGCAGCAGCTTCTGTCCCAGTGCGTCGCTCTCGGCGTGCGGCGCCAGTTCGGCGGCCAACGCGGTCAACTCGGCGGCTGCCGGGCCGTCGAACACCCCCGCCAGCCACCGGTGCACCGCATCCTCGAAGTCGACGGCCGGATCCGCCCAGCAGGTGTGCCGCCCGGCCTCCCGCAGTGCCTTGGTGGTGTAGGCGTGCAGCCGTTCGCGCAGCGTGCCGGTTATCACCCCGTCGACCGGCCACACCCCGAAGATGTTCTGCCACAGGAACAACCCGGTGCCGGCATCGGGGGAGGGAACCATCTCCTCCCACCGGGTCACGCAGCCCGCCCACCGCTCGGCCACCTGCGACAGCACCCGGATGCGCGCCCGCACATCCTCGCCGCGCTGGGTGTCGTGGGTGGACAGCGTCGACATCGCCTGCGGCCGATGCGCGGCCCGCGCCCGCATCCGGGTGTGGAACTCGGTGGCGTCCACCGCGAATCGGGTCGGATCGCAACCGAGTTCGTTCACCGACACCAGCCGGGCGTCGCCGTGCATCAGCCGCCCCTCGACGGCGCCGGCGCGCGTGGCCCCGCACACCTGAGCCAGCCGCGCCGCCAGCTCGCGCCCGGTGCCCACCGCAGTCTCGACCAGGGCCAGTGCAGGCGCCAACTCCGGTGCGGCCGCGGCGATCTCGGCCAGCGCCGCGGCCCGGATCGGTGCCAGTATCGGATAGTCGTCGCGGTAGACACCGATCCGGCTGATCAGCGCCACCAGTGCCTGCTGCAGGAGGGGCTCGTCGCCGGTCGCGGCGGCCACCCGTCGTCGCAGCCGGTGCAGGTCGGCTGCGAGCGGGCCGGTCAGCACCTGTCGGCTCAGCTCGGCCAGCGGCACGGCCGGGGCCGCGGCCGCCAGTGCGGTCAACGCCGGTTCGCCCCGAGGGTCGGCGAACACGCCGTCCAGCAGGCGCAGCACGTCGTACCCGGTGGTGCCGGCCACCGGCAGCGTCGGTTCCAGCGGCTCGTCGGGGGCCAGCAGTTTCTCCACCACGATCCAGGCGTCGGACCCGGTCAACTCGCGCAGCCAGCGCAGGTACCCGATCGGGTCGGGCAGGCCGTCGAGATGGTCGATCCGTATGCCGTCGACCAGGCCTTCGGCGAACCAGCGGGCCACTTCGACGTGCGTCGCGTCGAACACGGCCCGGTCCTCCTGCCGCAGTGCGGCAAGCGAATCGACCGTCATGAACCGGCGGTAGCCGCAGGCTCCGGAACGCCAGTCGACCAGCCGGTAGTGCTGGCGGTCCAGTACCTGCGCGGCGGTGCCCGACCCGGTGCCCGGCGCGATCGGCAGCATCAGCCCGCCCAGCACCAGCCTGTCGTCGTGCACGGTCAGGCCGGCCAGGTCGGTGCCGGAGTTCAACGCGGGCAGCACGATCCGGCCGTCGTCGAGTTCCCAGTCGATGTCGAAGAAGTCTGCGTAGTCTGATGATCGCCCGTGCCGCAGCACATCCCACCACCACCGGTTCTGCTCCGGTCGGCCGACACCCAGGTGGTTGGGCACGATGTCGACGATCAACCCCATGCCGCGGGCCCGTGCCGCAGCCGACAGCCTTGTGAAACCCGGTGCGCCACCGAGTTCCGCCGACAGCGTCGTCGGGTCGGTGACGTCATAACCGTGCGCCGACCCGGACACCGCGGTCAGGATCGGCGACAGGTACAGATGGGACACCCCGAGCGCGTCGAGGTAGTCGAGCAGATTCTCGGCGTCGGCGAAGGTGAAACCGGCGCCGCTGCCCGGGCTGCGCAGCTGCAGCCGGTAGGTGGATGAAACCGCGGGCCGGTTCACCACCAGCCGGTGGCGGTGCCGAGCTGCTTGCTGAGCTCACCGGCCATCGTGCGCATGTAGGTCGCCGACAGGTGATGCGAGTCATGGTAGACCAGCACGTTGCCCTCGATGGCCCGGCAGATGTCGACGTCGCACACCGCATCGGACATGTCCAACGGCTTGAGCAGTGGGAACTGTTTCACGAAATCGAGGGTCGGGTTGTGGTCGGCGAGCACCGCGGAGCGCTTGATCCCGCAGGACACCGCGTCACCGCCGGACGCCAGGCAGTCCGCCGGTTCGAACGGGCTGTTGTCGTCGTGCACCAGCCACGGGGTGTCCCGCATGGCCAGAATCGGAATGTTGTTCTCGGACAGCTTCTTCCAGATCCCGATGTAGGTGCCCGGCATGACATCGCCGGGTTTGATGTTCCACGGCCGGGTGGAGGTGGTGAACACGAAATCCGGGTGGTCGGTGATGAGCTGCGCCATGGTCTTCTCGACCCAGGTGTGGCACTGCGGATACGGGGCGTTGTTGCCCATGATCAGCGGGACCTCCTCGGTGGACAGCGGGCAGCCCATCTTGAGGTAGGTGACGACCTTGAAGTGGTGCTCGCGACCCAACAGATCCAGGGCCGGCAGCCAGTGCTCGGCGTGCGAGCCGCCGGCCAGCGCGATGGTGCGGGTGGCCTCGGTGTCGCCGTAGTCGCACTTGAGCAGGGCGCCGTTGCTGAAGCTGCTGATGCAGCCATCACGGGTGGAGGACGGCAGATCCTTCTTGGCCTCCAGGATGGTCGGGCGCATCTGCAGTTTGGCGACCCGGACGTGGCCGGTCAGCGCGCGTGACCCCGGGTAGTCCCGCGGGTTGAGTCCGACCAGCGCCTTACCGTTGGCCTGCTGCACGGTGACGTGCTCGCGCCAGGTGAACGACGTCGCCGTCAGCGCAACGCCCAGCAGCACCACCGTCGACCCCAGCGCCAGCGTGGGCCGGCGCCACCAGCCGGGCGACGGTGTACGCCAGGGAATGGTCAGCACCGGCGTCGGGCCCAGGCCGGCCGCCTTGCGGGAGCGCAGCGGCTCCTCGATCAGCTTGCTGGTCAGGTAGGCCAGCACGCCGGAGACCAGCAGGATCACCGTGCCCTCGAGCACCGACGCGTGCCGGTGACCGGTGTAGGACAGCCAGAAGATCAGCAGCGGCCAGTGCCACAGGTACAGCGAGTAGGCCATCGCGCCGAGCGTGACCAGCGGTCCGGCGGCCAGCAGCCGGTTCGGCCAGGGCAGTTGCCCGCGGGTGCTGGGGTGGGCGTGCCGGTTGGCCCCGGTCAGGATGAACAGCACCGTCGCGCCGACCGGCACCAGCGCCCACGGGCCGGGGAACTCCTTGACGCCCTCGATCAGGGCGCCGCAGCTCAAGATCGCGGCGAGGGCGACGATGGCGATCGTGGTGCGCAGCCACTGCGGCCACCGGATGTAGGGGACCGCGGCGCCGGCCAGTGCACCGATCAGCAGCTCCCAGGCACGGGCGAAGCTGTTGTAGTAGGCCTGCGACTGGTCGGCCTGATGGGCGATGATCGCGTACACGAACGACGCCACCGTCAGCCCGGCGAGCAGCAGCACGAACGCGCTGCGCAGGCGGCGGCCGAGCAGCCGGCGGAACAGGAACGCGAAACCGAAGATCAACGCCAGGAACGACACGAAGAACTGGCCCTGCACCGACATCGACCAGATGTGCTGCAGCGGGCTGACCGCCTCACCGGCGCGCAGATAGTCCGACGCGGTGCGGGCCAACTCCCAGTTCTGGTAGTAGCCCAGGCTGGCCAGGCTCTGGTCGGCGAAGGTCTCCCAGCGGGTCTGCGGCTGAACCAGGATCGTCAGCACCGCGCACGCGGCCAGCACCACCACCAGCGCCGGCAGCAACCGGCGGACCAGCCGGATCAGGTCCGGCACCGGCGACAGTGACGAGTGCGGGTTCAGTGCGACCCGCAGCAGTTTGCCGCCGAAGAAGAAGCCGGACAGCGCCAGGAACACGTCCACCCCGCCGGAGACCCGGCCGAACCAGATGTGGAACATTGCGACCAGCGCGATCGCGACACCGCGCAGCCCGTCGAGGTCGTGTCGGTAGAAACCGGCCTTGCGGGTGCCCATCGCAGTGGTCGACGCCGGCCCCGCAACGGGCGCTGACGCCGGCCGGGGCGGGGACAGGGCAACCATGATCGCCCGACAATCTACCTAATCAGCCTGTCTAAACGGCATTCCAACGCTGTGAGCTGCGCTGTGAGATCGCCCGCTCACACGTTGCGGACCGCTGCGCCTACTGGCCGATGACGCGGGTCAGGTAGGGGACCATGTTGCTGGTGCGGGCCGGTGAGACCGTGACCGCGGGGTTGGTGCCCTCGATCATCTGGTTGTTGCCCAGGTACAGCGCGACGCTCTGGGTGCCGCCGGGGCCGTAGCAGAGCAGGTCGCCCGGGCGGGCCTGCGCCGGAGCCACCTTGTGGCCGACGCTGCACTGTTCACCAGAGGTGCGCGGCATCTTGATCCCGGCGCCGGCGAACGCGTACTGGATCAGCCCGGATGCGTCGAATCCGACGGTCTGCGGCAGGCCGAGGCCCGGGATGCCGGCCGGAGCGCTGACCGGGCTCCCGATGGCCGGACTTCCCAGGGCCGGGCTCCCGATGGCCGGTCCCCCGACGGCCGGTGCGGGTGACAGGCCGGGCAGGGTGGCTGCGGTGCCCAGGGTGGGGCCCAAGGTGGTGGGGGCCAGGGTCGGCCGCGAGGGGGCTCCGGCGGTCGGACCGGCGATGTTGCCGCCGCCGTAGACGTAGGGCACACCGCGCTGGGAGAGGGCGCGCTGGATCACGGTGTCGATGGGCTGGCCGTAGCCGGTCGACCCGGGGCGCGGATCGGCGGTGGCCGGGCCGGCTGCGGCCCAGACCGGTGCCAGCGCCGCGGACAGCGCGATCGCGGTGGCGCAGATGCGTTTCATCGGTGGTTCCCCCTCCCGGCCGTCGATACTCAACGGCCACTTCAATCACTTCTGTCACAGAGGTTAGTGGCGTTTAGTCGCGGTCCGGTCTCGCCGGGGAGAAATTAGGAGTTCCGTGACCGAACGGTGACGGGCTGTTCGGGCGCCGGCCGGGTCTGCGCCTACCCTCAGTGCTCATGTCCGCCCTGACTCCCGAGCAGATCCGGGCCATCGACGCCGCGCACGTGTGGCACCCCTACAGCACGATCGGCGTCGCGGGGCAGGCCCCGGTGGTGGCGGTGGCCGCGCACGGCGCCTGGCTGACGGTGCTGGTCGACGATGTCCCGGTCGATGTGCTGGACGCGATGAGCTCCTGGTGGACCGCGATCCACGGCCACGGCCACCCAGTGCTCGACGCGGCCATCACCGCCCAGCTCGGGGTGATGAACCACGTCATGTTCGGCGGCCTCACCCACGAACCCGCCGCCCGGCTCGCCCAACTGCTGGTCGAGATCACCCCGCCGGACCTGCAGACCGTCTTCTTCAGCGACTCCGGTTCGGTGTCGGTGGAGGTCGCGATCAAGATGGCGCTGCAGTACTGGCGGGGACGCGACCGGCCCGGCAAACGGCGGCTGATGACCTGGCGGGGCGGCTACCACGGCGACACCTTCGCCCCGATGAGCGTCTGCGACCCCGACGGCGGCATGCACACGCTCTGGCGGGGCACCCTGGTCGAGCAGATCTTCGCACCCCAGGTGCCCGACGACTACGACCCGTCCTACAGCGAGGCGTTCGAGGCCCAGCTGGCTGCCCACGCCGACGACATCGCCGCGGTGATCGTCGAACCCGTCGTGCAGGGCGCCGGCGGGATGCGGTTCCACGACCCGCGCTACCTGACCGACCTGCGCGACATCACCCGGCGGCACGGCGTGCTGCTGATCTTCGACGAGATCGCGACCGGATTCGGCCGCACCGGTGAACTGTTCGCCGCCGACCACGCGCAGGTCAGCCCGGACATCATGTGCGTCGGCAAGGCGCTGACCGGCGGCTACCTCACGCTGGCCGCCACACTCTGCACCACGGAGATCGCCCGGACGATCAGCACCGGCGCCGCCGGGGCCCTGATGCACGGGCCGACGTTCATGGCCAACCCACTCGCCTGCGCGGTGTCGGTGGCCAGCGTCGAGCTGCTGCTGGCCTCGGACTGGCGGACGACGGTCGCCCGGATCAGCGGGGAACTCAGCGCCGGACTGGCGCCGGCCCGGGCGCTGCCCGGGGTGGCCGACGTGCGGGTGTGCGGGGCGATCGGCGTCATCGAATGCCATGAGCCGGTGGACCTGGCGGTTGCCACACCGGCCGCGCTGCGCCGCGGTGTGTGGCTGCGCCCGTTCCGCAACCTGATCTACGCCATGCCGCCGCTGATCTGCACGCCGTCCGAAACCGCTCAGATCGCCGCCGCGATGGTCGAGGTCGCCGCATGTGTGGACCCGTCGCCGCTTTAGGCTGCAAGCCGATGATGGGTGCAGAGAACGGGACCGGTGCGCTGAGCTGGCTGGCCGACGTGGAGCGGCAGCGCCGCGCAGCCGGGCTGCGCCGTGCGCTGCGGCCGCGGCCGCCGAGCAGCGACCTGCTCGACCTCGCCTCCAACGACTACCTGGGCCTGTCGACGCATCCGGCCGTCGTCGACGGGGCGGTGGCGGCGCTGCGGACCTGGGGTGCCGGTGCCACCGGGTCGCGGCTGGTCACCGGTGACACCGACCTGCACCAGCAATTCGAGCGGGAGTTGGCCGCCTTCGTCGGCGCCGAGGCCGGCCTGGTGTTCTCGTCGGGATACGCCGCGAACATCGGCGCGGTGGTCAGCCTGTCCGGACCAGACGCGCTGCTGGTCTCCGACCGCTACTCGCACGCCTCCCTGGTCGACGCCTGCCGGTTGTCGCGGGCACGGGTGGTGGTGACCCCGCACCGCGACGTGGACGCGGTCGCCGCAGCGCTCGCCGCCCGCACCGAACGGCGTGCGGTCGTGGTCACCGAGTCGGTGTTCTCCGCCGATGGAACCCGCGCGCCGCTGCGGGAACTGCACGCGGTGTGCCGGCGGCACGGGGCGCTGCTGATCGTCGACGAAGCGCACGGTCTGGGGGTGCGCGGCGCCGGGGGACAGGGCCTGGTGCACGAGGTCGGCCTGGCCGGTGCCCCCGACATCGTCCTGACCACCACCATGTCCAAGGCGCTGGGCAGCCAGGGCGGTGCGGTGCTCGGCCCGGCCGCCGTGCGCGATCACCTGATCGACGCCGCCCGGACCTTCATCTTCGACACCGGGCTGGCCCCGGCCGCGGTCGGCGCTGCGTTGGCGGCGCTGCGGGTGCTGGTGGCGCAACCGGCGCTGCCGGCGGCGGTGCTGGACAACGCGCGCGTCCTGGCCGAGGCCTGCGGGGTGTGTGAGCCGCTGGGTCAATGCGGCGGTTCCAGCTTCGCCTCTCCTTCGTCGAGCCTCGCTAAACCGCCGGGCCAATGCGGCGGTTCCAGCTTCGCCTCTCCTTCGTCGAGCCTCGCTAAACCGCTGGGTCAATGCGGCGGTTCCAGCTTCGCCTCTCCTTCGTCGAGCCTCGCTAAACCGCCGGAATCAGCGGTGATATCGGTGATCCTCGGGGACCCCGAGGTGGCGGTGGCCGCCGCTGCCGCCTGCCTGGACGCGGGTGTCCGGGTCGGCTGCTTTCGGCCGCCGACGGTGCCGGTCGGCACGTCGCGGCTCCGGCTGACCGCCCGCGCGTCGCTGACCCGCGACGAACTCGACATGGCCGGGCGGGTGCTGGCCGGCGTGCTGTCGGCGGCGCGGACGTGACCGCGCTGATCGTCACCGGCACCGGCACCGGCGTCGGCAAGACGATCGCCACTGCGGCGCTGGCGTCCGCCGCCCGGCAGGCCGGCCTGGACGTCGCGGTCTGCAAACCGGTGCAGACCGGCACAATCGACGGCGACGACGACCTGGCCGAGATCGGTCGGCTCACCGGTGTCACCGAACTGGTCGGGCTGGCCCGCTACCCGCAGCCGCTGGCCCCGGTGGCCGCGGCAGAAGATGCCGGCGCGACGCTGCCGACCCGCCGGGATTTGCTGACCCTGATCGACGCCGTCGACCGCCCCGGCCGCCTGACGCTGGTTGAGGGCGCCGGCGGGCTGCTGGTCGAACTCACCGCCGACGGCACCACCCTGCGGGATCTGGCCGCCGAGTGCGGTGCGGCCGTGCTGGTGGTGGTCGCCGCCGGGTTGGGCACCCTCAACCACACCGCTCTGACTGTCGAATCGCTTGCCGGGCAGGGGATCCCGTGCGCCGGGCTGGTGATCGGCAGCTGGCCGGAACGGCCCGACGCCGCGGAGACGTCGAATCGGACGGCGCTGGCCCGGCTGGCACCGGTGCGGGCGATGCTGCCCGCGGGCAGCGGTGCGCTGCCGGTCGCCGACTTCGCCGCGATGAGCGCCGCCGCCTTCGCACCGGACTGGGTCGCGACGCTGGCCGGCTAGCGATGGTGCACTCGATCGAGCTGGTCTTCGACGCCGACACCGAGGCGGCGATCCGGCGGATCTGGGCGGGCCTGGCCGGCGCCGGAGTGCCCAGCCAGGCCCCGGCGGCCCGGCCGCACGTCACCCTGGTGGTGGCGCAGCGCATCGATCCGCAGGTCGAGGAGGTGCTGACAGGCGTCGTCGCCGATCCGCCGGCCTGCACGCTGGGGCCGCCGGTGCTGTTCGGGAAGGGCGGAACAGTGCTCGCCCGACTGGTCGTGCCGAGCGCCGACCTGCTGGCTGTGCACGCCGAGGTGTACCGGTTGAGCCTGCCGCACCTGGTGCCGCACCCGCTGCCGCACACCGCCCCCGGCCAGTGGACACCGCACGTCACCTGCGCCCGGCACGTCGGCCCGGCGCACCTGGCCCGCGCCGCGCGAATCACCGGGCGCCCCAGCGAGATTCAGGGCCGGTTCGCCGGACTGCGACGCTGGCAGGGGGACACGCGCACTGAGCACCCGATCAGCTGACCGGCACACCGCCGTGCACGGCCACGCCGTCGATCAGCAGTCGCAGCCCGAACGCGAAGTCGGCGGCCGGCACAGCCGTCGGCGAGAACGCGGTGCCGTGCGCCAGCGCACCGGCGGCGTCGAACTGCAACCGCGACTGCTCGTCGATGGTGGCGCCCAGCACGTAGTAGACCAGGCTGCGGGCCGCCAGCGCCGCCTGCTCGGTGCCCAGGCCTGCCAGGCCGGCGGCCTGCGCGAGGACCCGCAGGATCGCGACGACGCGCTGCGACTGCCCGGCCGCGAAACTCGCCGCGACGAGTTCGGCGCCGTCGGTGTGCGACAGCAGCGCGTCGTGCATCTGCGTGCAGACCGTGATAGCCAGTTGGCGCCAGTCGGCCGCGTCGGCGCTGGTGGACACCGGTTGCAGCACCCGGTCGGCGACCGCGCCGAGCAACTGCTGTTTGTCGGCGAAATGCCAGTACAGCGCGCCGGGGGAGACTCCGAGTTCGCGTGCCAGCCGGCGCATGGTCAGGTCCGCGATCCCGTAGTTGTCCAGGATCGCGGCGGCCGCGGTGACGATATCGTGACGGTGGTCGCGTTGGTGCGGTTGCACACCGCTACCATAGCCTGAACAGCGTTCAAGGCGGCCGGTCCGCCGCACTCGAGTAACAAGGAGCATCAGGTGACTCAGGCAGCCGTATCCAGCACCGATACCGACAGCACCGACATCCTGGCGATCGCCCGCGAGCAGGTGCTGGGCCGCGGTGAAGGGCTCAACCAGGAGCAGGTGCTGGCGGTGCTGCGACTCGGCGAGGAGCGTCTCGACGAGCTGCTCGACCTGGCCCACGAGGTGCGGACGCGCTGGTGCGGCATCGAGGTCGAGGTCGAGGGCATCATCAGCCTCAAGACCGGCGGCTGCACCGAGGACTGCAACTTCTGTTCGCAGTCGGCGGTCTTCGACGACTCGCCGGTGCGCGGCGTCTGGCTCGACAAGGACGAACTGGTGGAGGCCGCCAAGGCGACCGCCGCGACCGGCGCCACCGAGTTCTGCATCGTCGCGGCGGTGCGCGGCGCCGACGACAAGCTGCTCAAGCAGGTCGACGACGGCATCAAGGCGATCCGCGAGGCCGGGATCGACATCCCGATCGCGGCCTCGCTGGGGCTGCTGACCCCGCGCACGGCCAAGAAGCTCAAAGAGATCGGCGTGCACAAGTACAACCACAACCTGGAGACCGCCCGGTCCTACTTCCCGTCGGTGGTCACCACCCACGAGTGGGACGAGCGATTGGCGACCCTGGAACTGGTCCGTGACAACGGCATGGAGCTGTGCTCCGGCGGCATCCTCGGCATGGGTGAGTCCCTGGAGCAGCGCGCCGAGTTCGCCAGCCAGATCGCCGCACTGAACCCCGACGACGTGCCGATCAACTTCCTCAACCCGCAGCCCGGCACCCCGTTCGAGGACATGCCGCCGCTGTCGGCCGTGGAGGCGCTCACGATCATCGCCGCGTTCCGGCTGGTGCTGCCGCGCACCACGCTGCGGTTCGCCGGCGGTCGCGAGATCACCCTGGGCGACCTGGGCGCCAAGCGCAGCCTGATGGGCGGCGCCAACGCGATGATCGTCGGCAACTACCTGACCACCCTGGGCCGCTCCATCGACGACGACCTGGAGATGCTCGAGGAGCTGAAGATGCCGATCAAGGTCCTCAGCGAGAGCCTGTAAGGGACCCGGGTACTGATGAGCGAGGCGTTGATGAGCGCAGAACTGCCGGAGTTGGTCGGGGCCGGCGTCTACAACGTCCACAACGGCGCCCTGATCGGCGACTCGACCGAGGTCGTGCATCAGACCGCCGCCCAGCTGGCCCTGCGGCCGCCCCGGTTCTGCGCCGCCTGCGGCCGCAAGATGGCGGTGCAGGTCCGGCCCAGCGGCTGGTGGGCGCGCTGCTCCCGGCACGGCACGGTCGACTCGGCGGACCTGGGTGCGAAGTAGTGGCCCCGGTGCCGGATGCCGGTGCACCGCGGATCCTGCGGGTGACCGGGTTCGGCGGCATCGCGGTGGCGGCGATCGCCGTCGGTGCGGCTGTCGGATTCGGCTGGGCGCAACTGGCGCCGCCGGTGCACGGCGTGGTGGCGCTGACCCGCAGCGGTGAACGCGTGCAGGCCTACCTGGGCAACGAGGCCGATCATTTCTTCGTCGCGCCGGTGCTGCTGCTGAGCATCCTTGGCGTGGTCGCCGTGCTGGCCGCGACGCTGGCCTGGCAGTGGCGCAGGTACCGCGGGCCGGGGATGGTGGCGGCGCTGTCGGTCGGTCTGACCGGGGCCGCGGCGGTGGCCGTTCTGGTCGGCGGGCAACTGGTGCACCGCCGCTACGGCGTCGTCGACGTGGACGCCGTGCCGGTCACGCCGGAGCACCGGGTGTTCTACGTGGCCGACGCCCCGCCGGTGTTCTTCGGGCATTCGCCGCTGCAGATCGCGGCCACCCTGCTGCTGCCGGCCGCGGTGGCGGCGCTGGTCTACGGCCTGTGTGCGGCCGTCAGCACCCGCGACGACCTGGGCGCCAACCCACCCGGCGGCATCGCCCCGGCTCCGGCGCTCAGTGCGGAGAGTGCTGCGCCGCTCGACCGGTGATCACCCGGACGGCGATCAGGCCCAGCCGGGCCAGGCCGAGGTAGGTCTTCGGGTTCAGCAGCGCCGGCCACCCGCTTCGCACCGCGCCGCTCGCGATCGGCCGGCCGGCGAACCGGTCGCGCAGCCACTCCAGCACCATCGGCGTCGACAGCGGGTGCAGCAGGATGTGCTCGCTGATCTGGTCGCGGTGGTAGGTGAGCCGGGTGCCGCCGGCCGCGTAGGCGTCGGCGAGCGCATCGATGTCGTCGACCGAGATCACCTGGTCGTGGGTGGCCTGGAACAGCAGCACCGGACATGACGGGGCCGTCGACCCCAGCCGGGTGTCGTCGAAGACGTGCTGGACGGCGGCCGTCGCGATCAGCTCGTCGAGTGGCCGATCGATGTAGTCGTTCAGCGTGCGGTGGTGCATCTTGAGCACTGCCGTCCCGGTGGTCATCGACTCCAGCGAGTTCATCAGCGCCCGACCGTCGGCGGTGGCGTGCTCCTGAACGACCTGATCCAGGTCCGGGTAGCTGTGGGTCAGTGCGGCGATCATCATGGCCGGCAATCCCGACCAGAAGCTGCCGTCCAGCCGGCGCAGGGTGTTGCCCAGGTCGCCCACCGGTGAGCCCAGCGCGGTTCCGGCGATGTTGAGCTCCGGCGCGTAGTCGGCGCTGACCTCGGCGGCCCAGGCGGTCGCCAGCCCACCGCCGGAGTACCCCCACATGCCGACCGGCGCGTCGAACGCGACGTCCAGCCGGTCGCTGGCCTGTGCGGCGCGGATGCCGTCCAGCACGACGTAACCGGGTTCGTACGGCGCGCCCCAGTGACCGTGCCGGCCCTCATGGTCGGGCACCGAGACCGCCCAGCCCTGCTCCAGCAGCGCCGCGATCAGCACGAACTCCAGCTGGGTGAACGAGCCGTTGAGGCCGGCGCGCCGGCGCAGCGCGTAGGAGGGGAATGCTCGCGCGTCGACGCCGTCGATCGCGCACTGGTAGGACACGATCGGGCGGGCGCCGGTGGCGTTCGACTCGGCCGGGACCAGCACGGTCGTCACCGCGGCCTGCGGCAGCCCGTAGCGGTCCGAGCTGCGGTAGAGCAGCTGGGTGGCGTGCAGGCGCTGCGGGATCAGCCCCAGGAACGCCAGTTCGACGTCGCGGGAGCGCAGCACCGTGCCGGGCAGTGCGTGCTGGAAGCCGGCCGGCGGCTCGTAGAACGGATCATTGGCCGGGGCGAGCGGGTGTGCTCCCGGCTGCAACTCCTGGTGCGGGGCCTGTCCGATCCACGGAACCGGCGTTTCGCGAGTCAGACTGTCGTAGTCCATCCAGGCATTGTTGCTTAAGGGACCAGTAAGAATCCAGTCCGACTCACCCTGGCGGGCGTAGCGCGGCGAATTCGTCGGTCACCCGCAGTTCGGAATCGGTGAACCGGTAGACCGCGGCGGGCCGGCCGCCGCTGCGCCCGGATCGGGCTGTGGTGCCGGTGCCGGTGATAACCCCGCGGCGCACCAGCACCCGCTGCAGGTTGGTGACGTCGACCTGGTACCCGAGCACCACGCTGTAGATCTCGCGCAGTGCGGACAGTACGAATTCCGTTGGGGCCAAAGCGAACCCGATATTTGTGTAGGACATCTTGGCGACCAGGCGGGCGCGGGCGTCGGCCACCATCACGGCGTGGTCGAACGCCATCTCCGGCAGTGCGTCGACCGGGTGCCACCGGGTGTCGGCCGGCAGTTCCGGGTCGGCGGGGGCGGGGACCAGGCCCAGGAACGTCGAGGCGATGGTGCGCGTGCCGGGAACCCGGCCCGGGTCGGAGAACACACCTAGCTGCTCGAGGTGGGCGACCTCACGCAGATCGACCTTCTCGGCGAGTTGCCGCCGGGCCGAGGCCATCACGTCCTCGTCGTCGCGCAGGACGCCGCCCGGCAGTGACCAGCGGCCCAGTTGGGGGTCGCGGGCCCGCTGCCACAGCAGCACGTTGAGTCCCGGCTGTCGGCTCCCGAGGTCGCCAACCCGGAAGACGACGGTGAGCACTTCATGCGCAGTGCTAGTATGAACCATGTTTTCGATTATAAGTCGAAAACCTATTGGCGAGAGGAGCCACCCCATGACCACCCTCACCGACACCGGCAAGCTGGTCGACCGCATCGTCAACTCGCCGGCCGGCTACAGCGGCATCGAGGCGGACGAGGAATGGGTGGCCGAGATCCTGCGGCTGAAAAAAGAACGCAACGCGGTGATCCTCGCCCACAACTATCAGCTGCCGCCGATCCAGGACATCGCCGACCACGTCGGGGACTCGCTGGGCCTGGCCCGGGTCGCCGCGCAGGCCGACGCGGACACCATCGTGTTCTGCGGCGTGCACTTCATGGCCGAGACCGCCAAGATCCTGGCGCCGGAGAAGACCGTGCTGATCCCCGACGACCGGGCCGGCTGCTCGCTGGCCGAGTCGATCACCGCCGAGGACCTGCAGGAGTGGCGCGACGAGCACCCGGGCGCCGTCGTGGTCTCCTACGTCAACACCACCGCCGCGGTGAAGGCGCTCACCGACTACTGCTGCACGTCGTCGAACGCCGTCGACATCGTGAACTCGATCGACCCGGACCGGCCGGTGCTGTTCCTGCCGGACCAGTTCCTCGGCCAGCACGTCCAGCGGGTGACCGGCCGCAAGAACATGCACATCTGGGCCGGCGAGTGCCACGTGCACGCCGCGATCAACGGCGACGAGCTCGAGGAGAAGTCGCGGCTGTACCCGGACGCCGAGCTGTTCGTGCACCCGGAGTGCGGCTGCGCCACCTCGGCGCTGTACCTGGTCGGGGAGGGTCACTTCCCCGAGGAGCGGGTCAAGATCCTGTCCACCGGCGGAATGCTGGAGGAGGCCCGCAAGACCAACGCCAGCAAGGTGCTGGTCGCCACCGAGATCGGCATGCTCTACCAGCTGCAGAAAGCGGCGCCGGAGGTCGACTTCGAGGCCGTGAACTCCAAGGCGTTCTGCAAGTACATGAAGATGATCACCCCGGCCGCGCTGCTGCGCTGCCTGACCGAGGGCGCCGACGAGATCCACGTCGACCCGGAGACCGCGAAGCTGGCCGAGCGCAGCGTGCAGCGGATGGTCTCGATAGGGCACTCGGCGCCGGTCAGCAAGTGACCACCGGTCTGGCCTGGCACGACCGAGCCGACGTCGTCGTGATCGGCACCGGCGTCGGTGGGCTGGTCGCGGCTCGCGTCGCGCAGCGGTCCGGGCGCCGTGTCGCGGTGCTCAACAAGGCCGGCGGCGTCACCGGGGTCACCGCCACCCACTACGCGCAGGGCGGCATCGCGGTGGTGCTGCCGGGCACCGACGATTCCGTCGAGGCGCATGTCGCCGACACGCTGGCCGCCGGTGGCGGGCTGTGCGACCGTGCCGCGGTCACCTCGATCATCGCCGACGGCTACCGGGCGGTGACCGATCTGGTCGGCACCGGGGCGACGTTCGACGCCGGCGCCGACGGTGATTGGGCGCTGACCCGCGAAGGCGGGCACTCCCGGCGCCGCATCATCCACGCCGGCGGCGACGCCACCGGCGCCGAGGTGCAGCGGGCACTCGATCACGCGACCGCGACACTGGACATCCGGCGCGGTCACACCGCACTTCGCGTACTGCGCGACGGCGGTGCAGTCACCGGGGTGCTGGTGGCCAACGCCGACGGGATCGGCGTCATCCACGCGCCGTCGGTGGTGCTGGCCACCGGCGGACTCGGGCACCTCTACCGGGCCACCACGAACCCGGACGGCGCCACCGGCGACGGGCTGGCGCTGGCGCTGGGGGCCGGCGTCGCGGTGGCCGACGTGGAGTTCATCCAGTTCCACCCGACCATGCTGTACAGCGCCGATACCGGGCCCGGTCCTGGAGGCCGCCGGCCACTGATCACCGAGGCCGTGCGCGGCGAGGGCGCGGCCCTGATCGACGCCGCCGGCCGCTCGGTCACCGAGGGCGTGCACCCGATGGGCGACCTCGCTCCGCGCGACGTGGTCGCCGGCGCCATCGACACCCGGCTGCGCCAGACCGGCGACCCCTGCGTGTACCTGGACGCCCGCCGCATCGACGACTTCCCGCGGCGGTTCCCGACCGTCATGGCGGCCTGCCTGGCGGCTGGCGTCGACCCGACTCGGCAGCCGATTCCGGTGGTCCCGGGTGCGCACTACAGCTGCGGCGGCGTCGTCACCGACGTCACCGGGCGCACCGAACTGCCGGGGCTGTTCGCCGCCGGTGAGGTGGGCCGCACCGGCATGCACGGCGCCAACCGGTTGGCCTCCAACAGCCTGCTCGAAGGACTGGTGGTAGGGGACCGGGCCGGCGCGGCCGCGGCGGCGCACGCGGCGTCGGCCGGGCCGGTGCAGGCCAGCGTCCCCGCCGAGGATGAGCACGTCGCACTCGAGCGCGACGTGCTGCAGGCGGCGATGTCCCGGGACGCCTCGGTGGTCCGCGACGCCGCCGGGCTGCACCGGCTCGCCGAACTGCTGGCCTCGGCCGAGCCGCGGAAGGTGTTGGGCCGCAGCGACTTCGAGAACGTGGCGCTGACCCTGGCCGCGCGGGTCGTGACCGCCGCGGCGGACGCCCGCACCGAGAGCCGGGGCTGCCACCACCGCGCCGAGCAACCGGACGCCGATCCGGCGCAGGCGCACAGCCGGATCTACCGGCTCGCCGGCGACGCGATGGCGGTGGCCTGCTGATGCGACTGTCCGACGCGGAGGTGACCGAAACCCGCCAACTCATCACCCGTGCGCTCAACGAGGACCTGCGCTACGGGCCCGACATCACCACGATCGCGACGGTGCCCGCCGACGCGGTCGCCGAGGCGGCGATGGTGACCCGCGAATCGGGGGTGATCGCCGGGATCGACGTGGCCCTGCTGGTGCTCGACGAGGTGCTGGGCGAGGGTGGGTACACGGTTCTCGGCCGGGTGGACGACGGCGCCCGGGTCGCCGCGGGCGCCGCGGTGCTGACGCTGCGGGCGCCGACCCGCGGGCTGCTCACCGCCGAGCGCACGATGCTCAACCTGGTCTGCCACCTGTCCGGGATCGCCACGGCCACCGCGGCCTGGGTGGATGCGGTGGACGGCACCTCGGCGAAGATCCGCGACACCCGCAAGACGCTGCCGGGCCTGCGTGGCCTGCAGAAATACGCCGTGCGCGCCGGTGGCGGGGTGAACCACCGGATGGGGCTGGGAGATGCCGCCCTGATCAAGGACAACCATGTCGCCGCAGCCGGGTCGGTGGCCGCCGCGCTGCGGGCGGTCCGGGCCGCGGCGCCGGACATCCCGTGCGAGGTCGAGGTGGACTCCCTGGAGCAGTTCGACGAGGTGCTCGCCGAAGGGCCGGAACTGGTGCTGCTCGACAACTTCCCGGTCTGGCAGACCCAGACCGCCGTGCAACGCCGCGACTCCCGCGCCCCGGGCGTGCGGCTGGAGTCCTCCGGCGGACTGAGCCTGGACAGTGCGGCCGCCTACGCCGCCACCGGCGTCGACTACCTGGCGGTGGGGGCTTTGACCCACTCCGTCCGGGTGCTCGACATCGGCCTGGACATGTGACCTGCCCGCACCGGTGCGGTACGACGAGATCGACGCGAGCGTGTTCCCTACTCGGTGTTTTCCGCGCTGTTGTCGATTTCGGCGGGGATGCTGATCAGGCGACCTCAGGCGATGTCGGTGACCAGCACCGCGACCTTGCGGTTCTGCAAACGCACCGCCAGCGGCAGATCCTTGCCGGCCGTCCCCGGCGGCAGGATCCGCGGGTTGGTCAGGTGCAGTTCGGTGCGGAACAGCCGCACGTCGGCCTCGCCGGCGGCCAGCACGTTCTTCACCCAGTCCGCCTTGCCGTGGCCCAGCGCGACCGCCAGCACATTGCCCTTGCGATAGGTGGTGACCACCGTCTCGTAGGGCTTGCCGGACTTGCGGCCGCGATGCTTGATCGTCGACGTGCCCGGCAGGTACTTCGCCAGCGGCTTGACCACCGGGTTCATGTATTTGATCTGCAGCCGGTCCAGCCACGGTGGGAAGATCACCGGCAGCTTCGCACCCTCGGTCATGACGACTCCGTTTCTCCTCGAACCCGAACTCAGGCCGCGCTGTCGATGTCGGCGACCAGAATGCCGACCCGGCGTGCCGCGAGTCGCACGATCAGCGGCAGGTTGCTGACGTCGCCGCCGATCGGCACGATGCGCGGGTTGGTGATGTGCACGCTGCGACGGAACAGATGCACGTCGGCCCCGCCGGCGGCCAGCACATTGCGCACCCAGTCGGCCTTGCCGTGGCCGAGCATCACCGCGAACGACGAACCCTTGGTGTAGCCGTGTACGACGGTCTTGTACGGCTTGCCGGACTTGCGGCCCTTGTGCTCGATCACCGTGAACGTCGGGATGTAACGCTGGAATCGCTTCACCAGCGGGCTGACGTACTTGTTCTGGATACCGTCGAGCCAATCCGGGAAGATGTAGGGCACTCCGGGCTTGCTCTTGTACTCGTCCTCGATGCGCATGTCGCCAGCCTAGCCATGTGCGGCGAAATCGACTTGAACGGCTCTGGGACAATGGTCGACGTGAACACGGGCTCCCTGATCTCCCGCATCGACCTGCGTGGCACCAGTCTGTCGGCGGCCGGGCTGCGGGCGGCGCTGCCGCGTGGCGGTGTCGACGTCGAAGCGGTGCTGCCGAAGGTGCGCCCGATCGTCGAGGAGGTCGCCGAACGCGGTGGGGCGGCGGCACTGGAGTTCGGCGAACAGTTCGACGGCGTGCGTCCCCCTGCGGTGCGGGTGCCGGCTGCCGCGCTGGTCACGGCGCTGGCCGAACTGGATGCCGACGTGCGGGCCGCGCTGGAGGTGGCGATCACCCGCGCTCGCGCCGTGCACGCCGACCAGCACCGCACCGACACCACCACGACGCTGGCCCCCGGGGCGACCGTCACCGAGCGCTGGGTGCCGGTCGAGCGGGTCGGCCTGTACGTGCCCGGCGGCAACGCGGTCTACCCGTCCAGCGTGGTGATGAACGTGGTGCCGGCCCAGACGGCCGGCGTCGACTCGCTGGTGATCGCCTCCCCGCCGCAGGCCGCCTTTGCCGGCCTGCCGCACCCGACGATCCTGGCCGCCGCCGCGCTGCTCGGCGTCGACGAGGTGTGGGCGGTCGGCGGCGCGCAGGCGGTGGCGCTGCTGGCCTACGGCGGCACGGACACCGACGGCGCGGAGCTGGCCCCGGTGGACATGATCACCGGGCCGGGCAACATCTACGTCACCGCCGCCAAACGGCTGTGCCGCTCCCAGGTCGGCATCGACGCCGAGGCCGGGCCGACCGAGATCGCGATCCTCGCCGACCACACCGCCGACCCGGTGCACGTCGCCGCCGACCTGATCAGCCAGGCCGAGCACGACGAACTGGCGGCCAGCGTGCTGGTCACCGACAGCGCCGAACTGGCCGGCGCCGTCGACGCCGCCGTCGAAGACCAACTGCAGACCACCCGGCACCGTGAGCGGGTGCGGGTCGCACTGTCCGGCCCGCAGTCGGCGATCGTGCTGGTCGACGATGTCGATACCGGAATCCGGGTGGTCAACGCCTACGCCGCCGAGCACCTGGAGATCCAGACCGTCGATGCCGCTGAGGTCGCGGCCCGAATCCGCAACGCCGGCGCCATCTTCGTCGGGCCGTGGTCGCCGGTGAGCCTGGGCGACTACTGCGCCGGGTCCAACCACGTGCTGCCCACCGCCGGCTGCGCCCGACACTCCAGCGGGCTGTCCACGCAGACCTTCCTGCGCGGCATTCACGTCATCGACTACACCGAGGCCGCGCTCAAAGACGTCAGCGGTCACGTCATCACGCTGGCCAACGCCGAGGACCTGCCGGCGCACGGCGAAGCGGTCCGGCGGAGGTTCGAGCGGTGACCGGCGAACCGCGGCCGGGTGACCGGATCACACTCGACGACCTGCCGCTCCGCGACGATCTGCGCGGCAAGTCGCCGTACGGCGCGCCGCAGCTATCGGTGCCGGTGCAGCTCAACACCAACGAGAACCCGCACCCGCCGAGTCAGGCGCTCATCGACGACGTGGCGGCCTCGGTGCAGGCGGCCGCCGCGGAGTTGCACCGCTACCCCGACCGTGACGCGGTCGCGCTGCGCACCGACCTCGCCGCGTATCTGACCGGCTGCACCGGGGTTCGGGTCGGTGTCGAAAACCTGTGGGCGGCGAACGGATCCAATGAGATCCTGCAGCAGCTGCTGCAGGCGTTCGGCGGCCCGGGCCGCAGCGCGGTCGGGTTCGTGCCGTCGTATTCGATGCACCCGATCATCACCGACGGCACCCACACCGAGTGGTTGCAGACCGTGCGGGCCGACGACTTCAGCCTCGACACCGCCGTCGCCGCCGCCGCGATCACCGAGATGCAGCCCGACATCGTCTTCGTGACCAGCCCGAACAACCCGTCCGGGCAGAGCATCCCGCTCGATGACCTGCGGGTGCTGCTGGATGCGGCACCCGGGATCGTCGTCGTCGACGAGGCGTACGGCGAGTTCTCGTCGCAGCGCAGTGCGGTCGCGCTGATCGAGCAGTACCCGGCGAAAGTGGTGGTCAGCCGCACGATGAGCAAGGCGTTCGCGTTCGCCGGCGGCCGACTGGGCTACCTGGTCGCCGCGCCGGCGGTCATCGACGCGATGCTGCTGGTGCGCCTGCCCTATCACCTGTCGGTGGTCACCCAGGCCGCCGCCCGCGCCGCCCTGCGGCACGCCGACGACACCCTCGGTACCGTCGCCCAGCTCATCGCTGAACGTCAACGTGTTGGGGCGGCCCTGTCCGGCATGGGTTTCCGGGTGATCCCCAGCGACGCCAACTTCGTGCTGTTCGGTGAGTTCGCCGACGCCCCGCGTGCCTGGCAGCGCTACCTGGACGCCGGCGTGCTGATCCGTGACGTCGGCATCCCCGGCTATCTGCGGGCCACCACCGGTCTGGCCGCCGAGAACGACGCGTTCCTGGCGGTCAGCGCCGAGTTGGCCGCCCTCGAACTCGCCCAGCCGTTAGGAGCATCGTGACCGAACACCGCCGCGCCCGGGTAACGCGCAAGACCCGCGAGTCCGACATCACCGTCGAACTCGACCTGGACGGCACCGGGGTCGTCGACATCTCCACCGGCGTGCCGTTCTACGACCACATGCTGACCGCGCTGGGCAGTCACGCCAGCTTCGACCTGACAGTGCGCGCCGAGGGCGACGTCGAGATCGAGGCACACCACACCGTCGAGGACACCGCGATCGTGCTCGGTCAGGCGCTCGGGCAGGCTCTCGGCGACAAGAAAGGCATCCGCCGGTTCGGGGACGCCTTCATCCCGATGGACGAGACGCTGGCGCACGCCGCCGTCGACGTCTCCGGGCGGCCCTACTGCGTGCACACCGGCGAGCCAGATCACCTGGCGCACACCGTGATCGCCGGATCGCAGGTTCCGTATCACACCGTCATCAACCGGCACGTGTTCGAGACGCTGGCGTCGAATGCGCGGATCGCCCTGCACGTGCGGGTGCTCTACGGGCGCGATCCGCACCACATCACCGAAGCCGAGTACAAGGCGGTCGCGCGTGCGCTGCGCGAGGCCGTCGAACCCGATCCGCGGGTGACCGGCGTGCCGTCCACCAAGGGTGCGCTGTGACCAAGCGGGTCGTCGTACTGGATTACGGCTCAGGCAACCTGCGCTCGGCGCAGCGCGCACTGCAGCGCACCGGGGCCGACGTCGAGGTGACCGCCGATCCCGGTGCGGCCGCGGCGGCCGACGGCCTGGTGGTGCCGGGCGTCGGCGCCTTCGCGGCGTGCATGACCGGGCTGCGGGAGGTCAACGGCGACAAGATCATCGCCGAGCGCCT
The DNA here is from genome assembly GCF_018455725.1 of Mycolicibacter acidiphilus. Taxonomy (GTDB): domain Bacteria; phylum Actinomycetota; class Actinomycetes; order Mycobacteriales; family Mycobacteriaceae; genus Mycobacterium; species Mycobacterium acidiphilum. Next base: position 53,413 of record NZ_JAHCLR010000021.1, on the reverse strand, counting down.
GCACGCCGGCCGGCCGGTGCTGGGGGTCTGCGTCGGCATGCAGATCCTGTTCGCGCACGGCGTCGAGTTCGGGGTGGACACCACCGGGTGCGGGCAGTGGCCGGGGGCGGTCACCCGTCTCGACGCCCCGGTCATCCCGCACATGGGCTGGAACACCGTCGACGCCGCGCCCGGCAGCACGCTGTTCCGCGGGTTGGACGCCGACACCCGGTTCTACTTCGTGCACTCCTACGCCGCGCAGCGCTGGGAGGGCAGCCCGGACGCGTTGGTGACCTGGGCGACCCATCAGGTACGGTTCCTGGCGGCTGTCGAGGACGGGCCGTTGGCCGCCACCCAGTTTCACCCCGAGAAGAGCGGGGATGCCGGGGCGACACTGCTGAGCAACTGGGTGGAGGCACTGTGAGTACATCGTTGGTTCTGTTGCCCGCCGTCGACGTCGTCGACGGCAAGGCGGTCCGCCTGGTGCAGGGCAAGGCCGGCAGTGAGACGGCGTACGGCGACGCGCTGGACGCCGCGTTGACCTGGCAGCGCGACGGGGCCGAGTGGATCCACCTGGTCGACCTGGACGCCGCCTTCGGCCGCGGCTCCAACCGCGAGTTGCTCGCCGATGTGGTTGGGCGCCTTGATGTTCAGGTCGAGCTATCCGGCGGCATCCGCGACGACGAGTCGCTGGCGGCGGCGCTGGCGACCGGCTGCCGTCGGGTCAACGTGGGTACCGCGGCGCTGGAGAACCCGGCCTGGTGCGCTAAGGCGATCGCCGAGCACGGCGACAAGGTGGCGGTCGGCCTCGACGTCCAACTGGTCGACGGGACGTACCGGCTGCGCGGGCGCGGCTGGGAGACCGACGGCGGCGACCTGTGGCCGGTGCTGGATCGCCTGGACCGCGAGGGCTGTTCCCGGTTCGTGGTCACCGACGTCACCAAGGACGGCACGTTGCAGGGGCCGAACCTGGAACTGCTGCGCGAGGTGGCCGGCCGCACCGACGCCCCGGTGATCGCCTCCGGCGGTGTGTCCAGCTTGGACGACTTGACCGCGATCGCCACCCTGGTGCCGGACGGCGTGGAGGGCGCGATCGTCGGCAAGGCTCTGTACGCGGGCCGGTTCACCCTGCCCGAGGCGCTGTCAGCGGTGCGGGGGTAGATCCGTCGTGGCGCTGGACACCGCGGACCTGGGCGCTCTGGTCGCCGAGGCGACCGCGATCCTCGACGCCGCGGTGGGGCCGTTCATCGCCGGACACCGCGCGGATTCCGCGGTCCGCAAGGGCGGCAACGACTTCGCCACCGAAGTGGATCTGGCACTGGAGCGTCAGATCTCCAGCGCGCTGACCGAGGCCACCGGGATCGGGGTGCACGGTGAGGAGTTCGGCGGACCGCCGGTCGACTCGCCACTGGTGTGGGTGCTCGACCCGATCGACGGCACCTTCAACTACGCCGCGGGATCGCCGATGGCGGCGATCCTGCTCGGCCTGCTGCGCGACGGCGAACCGGTGGCCGGGCTGACCTGGCTGCCGTTCACCGGCCAGCGCTACACCGCGGTGAGCGGCGGACCCCTGATCAGCGACGGCATCCCGCAGCCGGCGCTGACGCCGGTCGCGCTGGCCGACTCGCTGGTCGGGATCGGCACGTTCAACGTGGACTGGCGCGGCCGATTCCCCGGGCGCTACCGGCAGGCCGTGCTCGAGGGTTTGAGCCGGGTCACCTCACGGCCGCGGATGCACGGTGCCACCGGGATCGACCTCGCCTATGTGGCCGGTGGAATCCTCGGTGGCGCAATCAGTTTCGGCGACCACATCTGGGATCACGCCGCCGGTGTCGCGCTGGTGCGAGCGGCCGGCGGGATCGTCACCGATCTGGCCGGGGCGGACTGGACCGCGCAATCGCGCTCGGCGCTGGCGGCCGCGCCCGGTGTGCACGGCGAGATCATCGAGATCCTGCAACGGGTCGGCGAACCGGGGGAGTACTGAGCATGGCCGGTGATGTGGCGGTGCGGGTCATCCCGTGCCTGGACGTCGATGGCGGACGCGTCGTCAAGGGGGTCAACTTCGCGAACCTCCGCGACGCGGGTGACCCGGTCGAACTCGCTGCCGCCTACGACGCCGAGGGCGCCGACGAACTGACCTTCCTCGACGTGACCGCGTCGTCGTCGGGGCGCGCCACCATGCTGGAGGTGGTGCAGCGCACCGCCGACCAGGTGTTCATCCCGCTCACCGTGGGCGGCGGGGTGCGCACCGTGGCCGATGTGGACGTGCTGCTGCGGGCCGGCGCCGACAAGGTGTCGGTGAACACCGCGGCGATCGCCCGCCCGGAGCTGCTCGCCGAGTTGGCCCGCCAGTTCGGTTCCCAGTGCATCGTCCTGAGCGTCGACGCCCGCACGGTGCCGGCCGGGTCGGCGCCCACTGCGTCGGGCTGGGAGGTGACCACCCACGGCGGGCGGCAGGGCACCGGAATCGACGCCGTCGAATGGGCGATGCGCGGGGTGGACCTCGGCGTCGGCGAGATCCTGCTGAACTCGATGGACGCCGACGGCACCAAGGCCGGTTTCGACCTGCCGATGCTGCGCGCGGTCCGCGCCGCGGTCGGGGTGCCGGTGATCGCCAGTGGCGGGGCCGGCGCGCTGGAGCACTTCGCCCCGGCCGTCGCCGCCGGCGCTGACGCCGTGCTCGCCGCCAGCGTGTTCCACTTCGGTGAGTTGACCATTCCGCAGGTCAAGGCGGCAATGGCGGCCGAGGGGATAGTGGTCCGATGACGTTCGAGTTGGACCCCACGATCGCCGCCCGGCTCAAACGCAACGTCGACGGCCTGTTCACCGCGGTGGTGCAGGAGCGCGGCAGCGGTGACGTGCTGATGGTCGCCTGGATGGACGACGAGGCGCTGGCACGAACCCTGCAGACCCGGGAGGCGACGTACTTCTCCCGCTCCCGCGGGCAGCAGTGGATCAAGGGTGCGACGTCCGGGCACACCCAGTACGTGCACGCGGTGCGACTGGACTGTGACGGTGACGCGGTGCTGCTTCAGGTGGATCAGACCGGCGGTGCCTGCCACACCGGTGACCACAGCTGTTTCGATGCGGATGTCCTGCTCGCTTCCGCGGACTGATACCGCGACGTCTGCGGGCCGGTATGCTGGCCGACTGTGAATTCCGACGACGCCGACGACGTGTACCAGTTGGAGCACACCAGCAGTTCGGCGAAATTCGAGGTGGAACGTGTCTCCGTCCAGATAGACACCCACTACGCGACCGGTTCCCTCAACGAGTTCCGCAGTGCACTTCCGCGAATGGGTTCCCGAATCGTCGCACTCAGTGAACAGTTGAATAAATCGCAGTCCAGCCTGGAATCGACGTCAGCGCGTTTCAACGAGGTCGCCGCGGCTATCCCGGGTGACATCAGCGATTTGAGCGAGCGCCTCTCGGGCATTCTCAACGGCGCGATGACGGAGGCCGAGGACATCCGGTCGGCGGCCGAGCGGTTTGCCGCCGAGACGCGCAGTGCGGCCAAGCGGGAAGCCTCAGCGCTGCTCGCCGAAGCCCGCGCGGAGCGCGAGTCGGTCGCGGAACTGCGGGCTGAGCTGGAAGCTCAGCACAGCCAGTTGCGGGCGCACGCCGCACAGCTGCGGCAGCAAGCGGTGCTCAGTGCGGCGGAGATCATGGAGGAAGCCGAGAGTCAGGCGATGGTGATCCTGGCTCAGATGAACGACAGCATCACCGCACAGGTCACCGAGGCGCAGGAGCGGCTCAATGAACTGATCGGTGCACGGGCGAAGATCATCGATCAGATCAGGCGGTCCACAGTGCAAGTTAATCGCGAATCCCTGCCTCGCGGAACAAATTTCGACCATGAGGAAGGGTTTCCAGGGTGACTGCTCCTTTCAGTCGGCGTTCCTGATCTGTTACGCTGCCCGGCACGGTGGGCTTAGCGGAGCGGCAGCCTGCTTCGCCCGGCCCCAAGTCAACACAGGGGCCCGCCGATCGTCCGTCAGATCGCACATCGATTCCGCGAATTGCTAGGAGAAGCCCGGTGCCACTGGAGATTCCCGAATTCGAAACCCAGATGCGTGGTTTCGACCGAAACGAAGTCAGCGACTACATCGTGCGGCTGCACCGCGAGGTCGAAGTTCTGCAGGGGAAGGTGAACTCCCTTGAGGCGGCGAAGACGCAGACCCGTTTCGACCGTGAGCAGCTGACCGCGGAGATCTCCCGGCTGCAGAGCGACGCCGTCCGGATGACCGCCGACGCCGAGGCGGAGCGCGAACGCCTCGCCGGGGAGATCGCACAGCTGCAGGGTCAGATCGCGCAGGGCGGCGGCGTCGTCCAGGGCGAGTCGGTCGAGGGCATGTCCGATCGGATCGCCCGCATGATGCGGATCGCCTCCGAGGAGGCGCGACGCACCAAGGACCTGGCCCGTCAGGACGCGGAAGCGCTCACCAGTGAGCTGCGCGAGCAGGTCGACGCGGCCCAGCAGGACCGGGCCGCGGCCAGCGAGGCGCTGGCGGAGTTCCAGGCGTCGACCAACGTCCGCCGCGAGAAGATCCTCGCCGCGGCGACCGCGGAGGCCGAGGAGATCCTGCGCGCCGCGCATGAGGACCGCAGCCGCGTCGCACGGGAGATCGAGGAGGCCGAGCGCAGCCGCCGCGAGCTGTACCAGCGGCTGGCCGAGGAGGACGAGCGTAACCGCCGGGCCGCGCAGGAATCCCTGGACGAGCAGATCAAGCTGGCGTGGGAGGACGACGAGCGCAACCGCCGCGATGCGCAGCGTCGGCTCGACCAGCAGATGAAGACCGCCTGGGAGCAGGCCGAGGAGCGCATCGCCAAGCTGGACAAGGAAGCGCGCCTGGAGGCGTCCACCCTGATCGCCACCACCAAGCGCGAGGCCAAGTCGCTCACCGAGCGGACCCACGCCGAGGTTGACATGCTGGTCCGGGAGCGGGCCGGGATCGTCACCCACCTCAACGAGATCCGCAGCTGGATCGACACCGCGGTCGGCACCGGACGGGGCGACCAGGCCGCGCTGCCGGCTGATGCGCTGGAGTCGGTGGCGGACGCCGCGCCGGTCAAGGATTCGGCGCCGGCCAAGAATCCGACACCGGTCAAGGAGGCCGCGCCAGTGAAGGACTTGGCGGAGGTCGCCGCCGACTAGCGGTCGTGACCGCTGGCGGTACCGCCGTGACACGGTGTGACTGCCGGCGGTGTCGTCGATCGCGACGACGTCAGAAACGGACTCCGGCCCGCCTCAGCCGTTCAGTCGCTTCCTGGCGATCGAGCGCGAGAATGTCGCCACCGCGCAGCATCTCCTTCTTCGCATCGAATGCTCTGGTCCATACCGACGCGGCCCAGCAGATCTGCATGTCGTCGGTCGACCGTTTCACACCTCGCTCGTCGGCGTACGCGCGCAGGAATGCATCCGATTGAGCTACCGACGCAACCTCGCCCGGCGCACCGGTTCCGGGGAATATCGCCGATGCGACGCCGGCTATCACGCATTCCGGTTCACGGACGACGCTGTCCCAATCGTGGACTGTGTGGATGCGGTCGCCGCGGCAGGGAATGTTGGCGGCGTACCAGTCGCCATGTCCATAGACGCGTCGGCCGCTGTGTCGTGCGATCCGTTCTCGCGCCTTGCGTGCCACGTCGTCGATCCACCCCGACAGTCGGGGATCGTTGAGATCGCCTTCGACGTCGTCGGGTTGGGGCCACAGCCGGCTGCTTCCGGACTCGAACGACACCCACGGCGGTGAGGGACTCACATCCACGCTCTCCGCTAGTCCCTCGGTGCTGCTGATCAACCGGGCCAGTGCGCGTGCGAACAACTCGGGCCTGGCGTCCGAGAACCGGATGATTCGCCCGCCCGCAACGTACGTCTCCGCCGACACCGCAAGGGCTCCGACACGAACCGGTGGAGTCAGCGGTCGGGGGCAGGGAAAACCCGTGGCCGCAAGATGTCGCTGCACCTGATAGCACCCGTCGAGTCGCGGATGATCTGGTCGGACTTTGACGACGATGCGTCGTCCGTCAACCAACGCCAAGCCGATGACGCGGGACAGGTGGTGTCTTTCGAATAACCGCTGCCGCGGTGTCGAGCCCAGGTTGGCCAGGCACCAGTCGGCAATGCGGGCATCCGTCAGTGCCGGAGCGAGATGCGCCCGCGCTGGCAACGATTCCATGTCCGGTGCGTGCTCCCGATCGTTCTGCCGGGCGTCGCCTATCGGGTCCGCAACACGTCCAGCGCGCGGTCCGCGTGCGCGTTGAAGTTGAACTCGCTGGCGATCACGTCCAGCACGGTGCGGTCGGTGTCGATCACGAATGTGGTGCGCTTGACCGGCATCAGCTTGCCGAGCAGGCCGCGCTTGACCCCGAACTGCGCCGCGACCGCGCCGTCGGTGTCGGACAGCAGCGGGTAGTCGAAGTCGTGATCGGTGGCGAATTTCGCCTGCTTGGCGACCCGGTCGGCGCTGATGCCGACCCGGACCGCACCGGCCGCGGCGAACTCCGCGGACAGGTTGCGGAAGTGACACGCCTCGCGGGTACAGCCGGGGGTGCCGGCGGCCGGGTAGAAGAACAGCACCACCGGGCCGTCGGCGAGCAGCGCACTGAGCCTGCGCGGTGCTCCGGTCTGGTCGGGAAGCTCGAAATCCGCCACGGTGTCCCCGGTTTTCATGACGATCACGCTACGCGGCGCTGCGCCGCGGGTTGGGAACACGCGCCGGGCGGCCCACCCTCGCAGGTGCCGCACCGCCACCCCACTAGAGTGCAGCCATGAGCAATCCGGCGGCGGATTCTCCTCCCGCCTCGCGATCGCGAGTGGCCGCCTGGGCACTGTGGGATCTCGGCGCGACGGGTGTGAACGCCGTCGTCATCACGTTCGTCTTCTCCGTGTACCTCACCGGGGAGGTCGGGCTGGGACTGCCCGGCGCGACAACACCCGCGAGTTGGCTGGGCAGAGCGCTGACCTTCGCCGGGCTGGCCGTGGCGTTTCTGGCCCCGGCGACGGGAATATGGGTCGACGCCCCACACCGCCGGCGTACCGCACTGGCAGTGCTCACCGGCGCGGTCGTCGCGATGACGGCGGCGATGAGCCTGATCGACACCGACTACCACTACCTCTGGCCGGGGTTGATCCTGCTGGCGTGCACCGCGGCATGCAGCGACCTGGCTACGGTGCCGTACAACGCGGTGCTCGGCCAACTCGCCACCCCCCGCACCTCGGGCCGGATATCGGGGATCGGCTCCGCTGCCGGGTATTGCGGCAGTGTGCTGCTGCTGCTGATCCTCTACATCGGATTCATGCAGGGCGACGGCGAAACCCGGGGTCTGCTCGGAATCCCGGCGGCACACGGGCAGAACGTCCGGATCGCGATGCTTGTTGCGGCCGGGTGGCTGGCGCTGTTCGCCGGCCCGCTGCTGGTGACCCTGCGCACCCCGCACCGCGGTGACCGTCGTCGGCCCGTCGGCCTCTGGGGCGCCTACCGGGAGTTGTGGCGGGAGGTGAAAGGGGAGTGGCGGCGCGACCGCAACGTCGTCTACTACCTGCTGGCCAGCGCGGTGTTCCGGGACGGCCTGACCGGGGTCTTCGCGTTCGGTGCGGTCCTGGGCGTCACCGTCTACGGCGTCTCACAAGCCGACGTGCTCGTGTTCGGCATGTGCGCCAGCATCGTCGCAGCGATCGGCGCGGGGGCGGGCGGGCACCTCGCCGACCGGGTGGGTCCTAAGCCGGTGATCACCGTCTCGCTCACCGCGATGATCGCCGTCGAGCTAGCGCTGGTGGCCCTCTCCGGCCCGCTGGCATTCTGGATCTGCGGATTGCTGCTCTGCCTGTTCGTCGGGCCGATTCTGGCCGCTGCGCGGTCGCTGATGCTGCGAATGTCCGTGGACGGCAAGGAAGGTGTGGCGTTCGGCCTGTACACCACCGCCGGGCGTGCCGCGTCGTTCCTGGCGCCGTGGATGTTCTTCACCTTCGTCGACCTCTTCAGCGCCGATCGGGCCGGTATGGGCGGCTTGTGCGTCGTCCTGGTGGCGGGCTTGCTGGCGATGATCGGCGTGCGGGTACCGCGGATGAGCGACGCCGTGCCGACCGGCTCATGCTGATCACGATCGCGGTGATGGCGTTCGCGGTGAGCCTCGAACCGTTCCGGATCGGCATGACGGTCCTGATGCTGAACAGGCCCAGGCCGCTGCTGCAACTGCTGGCGTTCCTGTGCGGCGGCTTCGCCATGGGGATGACGGTCGGACTGGCCGTGTTGTTCGTCTTCCGGCGCAGCTTCGCCGGCTCCAGTCACGTCACGTTGCCCGCGGTGCAGATCCTCATCGGCACGATGGCGCTGCTCGCCGCCGCCGTGATCGCGACGGCCGACGCCACCCGATGGCGGCGACCCCGCACCGGAATGCTTGGGGCACAGGCGCAACGACTGCTCACCGCCGATTCGCTCTGGGTTGCGGGAGTAGCCGGTTTGGGCATCGCGTTGCCGTCGGTGGACTACCTGGCCGCACTCGCGATCATTCTGGCCTCCGGCGCCGCGGTCACCGCGCAGGTCGGAGCGCTGGTGCTGTTCCACGTCCTGGCGTTCGCGGTGATCGAGATTCCGCTACTGGCCTACGTTTTCGCGCCCCGGACAACGCGATCTGCGATGACCGCGGTGCAGGACTGGATCCGCTCACGCCGGCGCGTCGAGGTCGCCACCCTCCTCGCGGTCGTCGGCGCCCTGCTGCTCGCCGCCGGTCTCACCGGCCGCTGAGTCCGCCCCGGCTTGCGCCGGCGCATCCGGCAACTGCCCGGCCAGGTACTCGGCGAGCCCGCCGATCGTCGGGTAGTCGAACACCGCGGTGGCATTGATCGTGAACGCACCACCGAACTGACTGTGCAGCCGATTACGGAGTTCGACCGCCATCAGCGAGTCCGTGCCCAGGTCCAGGAACCGACTGGTCGCCGCCGGCGGCTGTGCGAGCCGTAGGAAGCCCTGCACCTCGCGCTGCAGGAATTCGGTGACGAACGCGCCACGTTGCGCCACCGGGGTGTCCTGCAGTTGCCGGAGCAGTTCGCTGTCGCCGATCGTCTCGGTGGCGGCACTCGGCAAGACCAGGTCGAGGATCGGCGGCCGCGAACTGCCCAGCACCTTGGCGGCACGCTGCCAGTTGGCCTTGATCACGGTCGCCTGCGCGGTCCCGTTGGCGACGACCTCGGTGAGCGCCGCCAGCGCAGCCGAGGGCTCCAGCGGAATCAGGCCCTGCGCACCGATATTGGCGCGCGCCGCCGCCGACGACGCCATCCCGCCCTGCGCCCACGGGCCGAAGTTGACCCCGGTCGCCGGCAGGCCCTGCGACTGGCGCTGGGCGACCAGGCCGTCGAGCAGCGCATTGGCGGTCGAGTAGTTGGCCTGGCCGGGTGAGCCGAGCAGACTCGAGACCGAGGATGACACGACGAAGAAGTCCAGGTCGTCGCCGCTGGTCAGGTCATCCAGGTAGCAGGCCCCGAACGCCTTGGGCTGCAACGCCGTTCGGAAATGCTCCAGGTCCTGATCGGACAGCAGCGCATCGTCGAGCACACCCGCCAGGTGCGCAACCCCGGCCAGCGGCGGCAGCTCCGCGCGAATCCGCGCCAGCAATTCCCTGACCTGGGACTGCTCGGCGACGTCGGCTGCGAAGACATGGATCCGGCAGCGGTACCGCTCGGCGATGTCGTCGATCGTCCGCTGCGCCTCCGCATCCGGCGCACGCCGGCTGGTCAGCACGATGTCGCCGGCTCCGAGCTGGGCCAGGTACGCCGCCAGGTGCAGTCCGATCGCCCCGAGCCCGCCGGTGATCAGATAACTCCGATCGGCCCGCGGCTGCAGCGGTTTCGGCATCTGCAGCACGATCTTGCCGATGTGCCGCGCCTGCTGCATCCGGCGGAACGCCGTCCTGGCCTCGGTCAGCGGGTAGATCTCCGCGGGCAGCGGAGCCCACTCGCCGTTGGCCAGCCCGTCCGACACCTCACCCAGCAGCGTGCGGATCCGTTCGGGCTCCTGGAAGGTCGTCACGTCCAGCGCAACGATCTCGTAAGCGATGTCGGGACGGGCCGCCGCCATCTGCTCGGTCGTCCAGATGTCGCGCTTGGCGATCTCGGCGAACCGGCCGTTCCTGGCGGTGGCCCGCACCGTCGCCTCGACGAACCCCTCGTTGGTGAGGCTGTTGAGCACCACGTCGACTCCGGTGCCGTCGGTGTCGGCGAGGATCTGGTCGGCGAAATCCGTGCTCCGCGAGTCGTAGACGTACTCCACGCCCATACTGCGCAGCGTCGCGCGTTTGTAGGTGCTCGCGGTGGCGAAGACGACCGCGCCGTGCTGCTGGGCCATCTGGATGGCGGCCAGCCCGACACCACCGCTGGCGGCGTGAATCAGCACCCGTTCACCGGGCTTGAGTTCCGCCCAGTCGAAGGCGAGCCGAGCGGTGAGCGCGGCTGCCGGAATGGTGGCAGCCTGCACGGCGCTGACGCGAGCGGGAATCGGCGCCAGCAGTTGCGCCGGAACGTTGAACCGGCTGGCGAACGCGCCCTGCATGAAGCCGTACACACGCTGACCGACCTCGACTCCGGTGGCACCGTCGCCCACCGCGGTGACGACGCCGGCGAAGTCGCCGCCGATCGGTCCCGGGTCACCGGGGTAGAGCCCGAGCACATTGAGCACATCCCGGAAGTTCAGCCCGGCCGCCTCGACCCGGACCTGCACATAACCCGGTTCGGGGGCAGCCACCTCGGCTTCGGTCAGCCGCAGATTGTCGATGGCCCCGCGCTCAGTGGGCGCCAGTGCGTAGTCGGCTGTCCGCGGCACCGTGAGGTGGCCGCTGCGCGCCCACTGCAGCAACCGGGGCGTCAGCAGCTTTCCTTGCCGCACTGCGAGTTCCGGTTCGCCGATATCCGCATTCCGGGAGTCGACGAGACCCGTCAGCAGCCGCAGCCCCTCATCGGTTCCGTCGTGATCGACAAGTCGGCAGCGCAGCGCCGGCTCTTCGTTGACGATCGTGCGTCCGAGTCCCCACAGCGCCGATTGGGCCGGGTCGACCGGTTCGCCGGATTCGGTTGCGACCGCCCGTTCGGTGATGATCCACAGTCCGTGGGGAAGTCCGGCCGGTGTACCGGACTGCACGGTGTGCACGACGTCGAGCAGGTCGGCGATGTCGGACTCCAACCGCGTGGCCGTGTCGGAGGTCGACTCGTCGCCCGTCGGCGGGGTGGCGCGGAAGACCACCCCCGAGAACGGCATACCCCGTTCGGCGGCCTGAGCCAGCACCTGCGCGGTCGGCAGCGCGGACCGTTCGGACGGTATGCAGCCCGGTATCCCGGCGGCGAGTTCGTCGAATCCGGTCACCAGCCAGGTCCCGGCCGGGTGCTCGGTGTCGTCTTGCGCAGGCGATGGCGGCACCTCGTGCCAGCCGAGGACATACAGCAGCCGGGTGGCGTCGCCGCCGAGCCCGCGCAGCAACGCCTCGCGCGGGGCGCGCTTGACGGTGAACTCGCGAATCCCGCCCAACCGGTTGCCATCCCGGCTGATGAAGTCGAGATCGAAGACCTGTGTCTCGCTGTCCAGCGCCGCGGTGTGCCATCGCGCCCGGCAGTAGAACCTGCGCGGCATCGTCTCGCGCAGCTCCACCTGTCCGTAGCGCAACGGCAGATACAGGTCGCTCACGCCCTGCTCGGCCGCGAGGACCGCCGGAAACGCCGGGAACGCGACCCCGGTGCACAGGTCCAGCAGCACCGGATGCATCGGTTCGCCGCCGAGGTGCTCGGCCAGTTCCGCACCGATCATGATGTCCCCGACCGCCTCGCCGTCACCGAGCCACAGCGACTTCAGCGAACCCGACCACGCCGGCCCCCAGGCCAGTTCCATGTCGGCGAAGGTCTCGAACAGCTGCTGCGGACGCATCCGCTGCATCCGCTCGATCGCGGTGTCGATCACCGAGACGTCGGCCGGCTCGGCTTCGGCCCCGTCCTGCTCGTCGGCGAGACCCGCGACCAGGGTGCCGTCGGCGTTGAGCGACCAGTCCACATCGCGAACGCCGTAGGGGCGGCTGTGCACCTGGAAGGTCCAGCCGGCGCCGCCGTCAAGCGGATGCAGAGTCAGCTGCACCTCACGGGAGTCCTTCTCGGGGAGAATGATCGGCTCGTAAAAGAAGACGTCCCGCACGTGCGCGGGCGGACCGGCAGCGGCCAGTGCCATCGCCGCATAGGTCGCACCGGGCACGACGACGGTGCCGTAGATGACGTGATCGGAGAGCCACGGCTGCGACTTCACCGACAGCCGGCTGGTGTACACCGAATCGCCGGAGCTGAGATCCTTTGCACTGCCCAGGATTCCGGACGCCGCGACAGCCTGACCGTCGAAGCCGGCGATACCGGACGTCTTCGGCCAGAAATGCCGCCGCTGGAACGGGTAGGTGGGCAGTTCGAGCCGGTGATGCGGACCGCTGCGCAGCGTGGCGAAAGCGGGCTGATGGCCGCTGACATAGGCCGCGGCCAGCGCCTCGGCGATCTGACGTCGGTCACCGACGCCCTTGCGCAGCGAGACGATCGCCCGGGGCGCGGCCAGATGGTCCGGCCAGACCTGCACCGCGGCCCCGGTCAGCACCGGCTGCGGGCCGATCTCCATCAGCACCGAGCAGCCCAGTGCCGCCGCGGTGCGCACACTTTCGGCGAACTGCACCGGCTGGCGGGAATGCCGACGCCAGTACCGGGCGTCCAGTGGGGTTTCGGCGGTCAGCACGGTGCCGGTGCGGTTGCAGATCAGCGGCAGCGTCGGCACCGCGAACGACAGTTGCGCGGCGTAGGCCTGGAAGTCGTCGAGCACCGGTTCCAGCAACTCCGAGTGGAAGGCGTGGCTGGTCTCCAGTCGGCTGCAGCGGATCCCCTCGTCTTCGAGGGCGGCGACGACCTGATCCAGATCCTCCTCGGGACCCGACAGCACGGTGTTGGGGCCGTTGTAGGCCGCGACCGACAACCGTGGGAATCCGGCGGCGGCGTTCTCGACCGCGGTGGAATCGGCGAACACCGCCACCATGCGCCCGCCCTCGGGCAGGCTGCCGAAAAGCCGACCGCGCTCGGCCATCAGCCGGGCCCCGTCCTCAAGACTGAAGACACCCGCCACACAGGCCGCCGCGTACTGGCCGACACTGTGCCCGAGCACCACATCGGGCTGAATGCCCCACGACTGCCACAGCCGGGCCAAGCCCATCTCGACCGCGAACAGCGCCGGCTGCGCGAACGACGTGTGCTTGAGCGTCGCGCTGGCCGCACCGCCGGTTTCCCGGTCGGTGGCGAACAGCACCTCCAGCAGCGGGCGCGGCAGCATCCCGTCGACCGCGTCGGCACAGCGTCGCACCGTCTCGGCGAAAACCGGTTCCGCGTCGAACAATTCGCGCGCCATCCCCGGGTACTGGCTGCCCTGCCCGGTGAACAGCCACGCCGTCGTCGGTCGGTCGGTGCACTCGCCGCGGATGACGCCGGGCCGCAGTCGGCCCTCCGCCAACTCGGCCAGGCCTTCGCGGGCCCGCTGAATCGCATCCGTGCCCGAATCCACGACGACGGCGGCCCGATGCTCGAAATGAGACCGGCCCACCCCGGCCGTGAAACAGACGTCGGCGATGTCCGCCTCCGGGTGGTCGGCCAGCCAGGTCGCGTAGCGCTGCGCTGACGACACCAGCGCCTCCGGTGACCTCGCCGACAGCACCAACACATTGGCGCCGCCCGACTCGGCCTGGTCGTGCGCTGTCGGCGCCTCGCCGCCTGGGTCCACCGGCGGTGCCGGTGCCTCCTCGATCAGCACGTGCGCGTTGGTTCCGGTGAATCCGAAGGAACTGACGCCGGCACGTCGCGGCCGGCCGTTGCGCTGCCACGGAGTCGGCTTGTCCACCACCCGCACCGGCAGGGTGTCCCACGGGATGTGCGGTGACGGCGTGTCGAAGTGCAGGCTCGGTGGCAGCATCTCGTGCTGCAGCGACAACACCACTTTGATCAGACCCGCGGTCCCCGACGCCGATTCCAGGTGACCGATGTTGGTCTTCACCGACCCCATCAGCAGCGGCCGGTCCGGGGTGCGGCCGGCACCGTAAACGGCGCCGGCGGCCTGCACCTCGATCGGATCGCCCAGCGGGGTGCCGGTCCCGTGCGCCTCGAGATAGTCGACGTCCGCGCCGACCAGTCCGGCACGAGCCAATACCGTACCGACGAGTCGCTGCTGCGCACCGCCGTTCGGTACCGTCAGGCCACTGGACGCGCCGTCCTGGTTGACCGCACTGGCGCCGATCACCGCGGCGACCCGGTCGCCGTCGCGCACCGCATCGCTCAGCCGCTTGAGCACCAGGATCCCGCAGCCCTCACTGCGCACATAGCCGTCGGCCGACGCGTCGAACGTCTTGCAGCGGCCGACGGGGGAGAGCATCCTCGCCCGCGACGCGGCGATCGACGTCACCGGGCTCAGCAGCACGTTCACGCCGCCGGCCAACGCGACATCGCAGTCACCGGAGTGCAGCGCCTGGCAGGCCTGATGAACGGCGACCAGCGATGAACTGCATGCGGTGTCGACCGCCATCGCCGGCCCTTCCAGCCCGAGTGCGAAGGCGACCCGGCCGGAGACGGCGTTGAGTGCGTTTCCGGTGATGAAGTACGGCTCGATCTTCTCGACCGACTCCGCCGACAGCAGGTGCGCGTATTCGTTGGCGGCCACGCCCACGAAGACGCCGGTGCGGCTGCCGCGCAGCGCTGCGGGGGCGTACCCGGCGCGTTCGAGTCCCTCCCAGACGGTTTCGAGCACCAGGCGCTGCTGCGGTTCGATCCACACGGCCTCGCGCGGGGAGATGCCGAAGAACTCCGGATCGAATCCGTCGACGCCGTCGATGAACCCGCCGAAGCGGGTGTAGATCTTGCCGGGTGTCTCCGGGTCCGGGTCGTAGAACTCGTCGATGTCGAAACGGTCCTCCGGAACCTCCCGGATCGCGTCGACACCGCCGGAAAGCACCTCCCAGAAGGCTTCTGGATCGGGTGCGCCCGGGAATCGGCACGACACCGCGACGATCGCGATCGGCTCGTCGGTGCGCGCCGACACCGTCGCCTCGGGCCGCTTGGGCGCCGATTGCTCGCCGAGGTCGAGCACCTCGCCGAGCAGGTAGTCCACCACATCGGACAGGCGCGGGTAATCCATCGCCAGCGTTGCCGGGATCTCCTTTCCCACCCCCTGTTCGATGCGCTGGCGAAGTTCCACCGCCATCAGCGAATCCATGCCGAGGTCGAAGAAGCCCGCGTCCTCCCGGATCTCCGCCGGGCTGACCCGGGTCACCTGCGCCACCGCGTCGCGCAGGTAGTCGGAGAGCAGCCTGCGGCGCTGACCCACCGGCGCCGCGGTGAGCCGCTCGACCAGTTCGGTCTTTCCGGACGCCGTCGGTGCGGGTGCCGCGCTGGGCACTTCGCGTTCCAACTCCGCCAGGAACGCGTGCCGACCCGCCTGCTGGTACAGCGGCAGGAACTTCGCCCAGTCGACATGCGCCACGACTCCCTGGGCGGGGCCGTCCCCGGCGGCGGCGATCACGTCGTCCATGCCCGCGAGGGCGTCGGCGGGGGAGAGCGGGCGAATACCGCGTTTGCCCAACCGCTCCCGGGCCTGTGCATCGGCCATCCCGGTCGACCACGGCCCGAAGTCGACGCTGACACCGGGCACACCCTCTGCCTGCAGCCGCCAGGCCAGGCCGTCCAGGAACGCGTTCGCGCCGGCGTAGGCGGTCTGACCGAAGCCGCCCCACACCGCGGCGATCGAGGAGGTGCTGACGAAGAAGTCCAGCCCCAGGTCCGCGGTCGCCTCGCTCAGATGCCAGGCGCCCCACACCTTTCCGGCGAACACGCGATCCACTTCGGCTTGCTGGGATTCGGAGTCCTGCGTGCTCAGCGGGGTGGTGCCGAGTTCACCGGCGGCGTGGACGACACCGGCCAGCGGCGGCAGATCGGCGCGCACGGTGCCCAGCAGGCGGGTGATGTCGTGCGGGTCGGCGACGTCGGCGGTAACGACCCGGACGTCGCATCCGTGCTGTTCGCGCATCGCGGCGATCCGCTGTTGCGCGGCATCTCCTGGTGCGTGCCGGCTGGTCAGCATCAGGTGGCGGGCACCGTGCGCGGCCAGGTGCCCGGCGATCTCCAGCCCGATCGAGCCCAGGCCGCCGGTCACCAGATACGTCGCGTCACCGCGCAGCGCCGGTGGTGCGGCCTTCGGCCGTCCGGGCGACCGAACCAGCCGTGGAACGTGAACCGACCGATCCCGCAGTGCGACTTGATCTTCCCCGTTCGATCCGGTTGCCAGGTGGCTGATCAGCGCCGACCATTCGTCGACTCCCGCCGCGGCAAGATCCGCCAGACCGCCCCAGAGTTGCGGGTACTCCAGCGACGCCGCCCGACAGAAGCCCCACAGGCAGGTCTGGTCCGGCGACACGGCGTCGCCGTCGACGACCCGCTGTGCGCCGCGGGTCACCACCCAGATCGGCCGGCGCAGTTCCGCGGCGGCCGCCGCGCGGAACAGGCGTCGGGTTCCACTGAGAATCCGGTGCTGCATCCGCAGCAGCGACCGCGCCGATGATGCGGTCTCCGGGTGCAGTGCCGCCACGTGCAGGATGCGCAGTGCCGGATCGTCGGCCAGCGCGGCGGCCAGAGCCGCCGTCAGGTGTTCTTCGTCGGCGTCGGATTCGGGAAGGCCCAGCGGGCGGTACCGCTGTCCGGACGCGGCCAACGCGTCGGTGAGCGGCGAGATCAGGTCGGCGTCGGTGTCGGCGCCGATCAGCAGCCAGCCGCCGTCCGTTCCGGTCGTCGGGGGCAGACCCGCGGCGGACTCCTGCCAGCGGATCTCGTAGCGAGCATCGGTGATCGACTGCGTGGCCCGCTGCTGATTGTGTTGGGCGGCAAGCCTGGTCAGCACAGCCACGGTCTGCGGATCGTCGCCCGTGTCGCCGAGCAGGGCGGCCAGCTCATCGATCCGGCCATCCTCGAGCAGCCGCACGGCTTCGGTGCGCGCGGCGACGTTCTGCTGCTGGTTGGGGCTGACGCGGTTGTCGCGATACCAGTACTGCTGGTGCTGGAACGGGTAGCCGGGCAGATCCAGTTTGCGTGCCGGACCGCCGACGGCACCGAAATCGGGCAGGTGGCCCAGCACGTACGCGTCGGCGAGGGCTTCGGTGATCTGCCGCTGGTCGTCGGTGTTGCGGCGCAACGAGGCGATCGCCCGCGGGGCGCCGGCCGGGTCCGGCCAGGCCCGCAGGGCGGCGGCGGTCAGCACCGGCTGCGGGCCGATCTCCAGCAGCATCTTGCAACCCAGATCGGCGAGGGTCGCCACACTCTTGGCGAATTCCACCGGCTGCCGGGCGTGCCGGCGCCAGTAGTTGCCGTCCAGTCGCACGCTGCGGCCCAGCGCGGAACCGGTGCGGTTGCACACCAGAATGCGTTCCGGCGCCCGGAACTCGAAACGGTCGGCGTACGCCTCGAACTCGTCGAGGATCGGGTCGAGCAGTGCCGAATGGAACGCGTGGCTGGTCTCCAGCCAGTCGCAGCGCACCCCGTCGGCGCTGAGCGTGGCCACCGCCTTCTCCAGCTCCGCTGCGGGGCCCGACAGTACGGTGTTCGCGCCGTTGTAGGCCGCCACCGACAGCGCCGGGAACTCGTCGGTAAGACCCTCGACGCGCTCGGCGGCGGCGAACACCGCGACCATCCGCCCGCCCGCGGGCAGGCTGCCGAAGAGCCGGCCGCGCTCGGCCATCAGCAGCGCACCGTCTTCAAGACTGAGCACCCCGGCGACGCACGCCGCCGCGTACTGGCCGACGCTGTGGCCCAGCACGACATCCGGCTGGATACCCCACGACTGCCACAGCCGGGCCAGGCCCAGCTCGACGGCGAACAGTGCGGGCTGCGCGTACGTCGTCTGCCGCAGGGTCTCGTCACCGTCCGGGCCGTCCGCAGCGAAGATCACGTCCAGCAGCGGTTTGTCGAGCACGTCCGCGACCACTGCGGCGCATCGGGTCAGTGTCTCGGCGAACACCGGTTCGGCGTCGAACAGCCCCCGCGCCATGCCGGGGTACTGGCTGCCCTGACCGGTGAACAGCCAGGCGGTTTTCGGCGGATCAGCCGAAACCCCGTGCACCAGACCGGGCGCCGGGCGGTCATCGGCCAGCGCACCGAGCAGGTCACGGACGGACTCGCCGGAGTTGACCACCAGCGCGGCGCGGTGCGGCAGGTGAGCGCGCCCCACCCCGGCGGTGAAGCAGATGTCCGCCACGGTCGCCTGCGGGTTCGCCACCAACCAGTCGCGGTACTCCTCGGCGACCTGCGTCAGCGCGGTCGGTGTCTGCGCGGAGATCGGAAGAATCCGTGACCTCGGGGGGGCAGGCGGAACCGTTGTGGCGGACCCGGACCGGTCCGGTGCCTCCTCGATGATGACGTGCGCATTGGTGCCGGCGAAACCGAACGAACTCACCCCGGCGATCCGGGGCCGTCCGTTGCGTTCCCAGGCGGTGGCCTCCCGCACGACCTCAACCGGAAGCCGATCCCAGGGGATGTGCGGCGACGGGGTGTGGAAATGCAGATGTTTGGGAAGCAGTTCGTTCTCCAGCGAAAGGATCACCTTGATGACACCGGCGATCCCCGCCGCGGCCTCCAGATGGCCGATGTTGGTCTTCGCCGAGCCGATCAGCAGCGGCCGGTCCACCGCGCGGCCTTCGCCGAGCACCGCCCCGGCGGCCTGCGCCTCGATCGGATCGCCCAGCGACGTTCCGGTGCCGTGCGCCTCCAGGTAGTCGACCTCGGCGGCGGCCACCCCGGAACGTCTCAGCGCATCGGCGATCACCCGCTGCTGAGCCACCCCGTTGGGCACCGTCAAGCCGCCCGAGGCACCGTCCTGGTTGACGGCACTGCCACGGATGACCGCGCGTATCCGGTCTCCGTCGCGGATCGCGTCCGCCAGCCGTTTGACCACGATGATGCCGCAGCCCTCGCCGCGCACATAGCCGTCTGCGGCCGCGTCGAACGTCTTGCATCGCCCGTCCGGGGCGAGCATGTGCGCGTGCGAGAACGTGATCATGGTTGCGGGCGTGAGCAGTACGTTCGCGCCGCCGGCCAGTGCCAGGTCGCATTCTCCCGAACTGAGCGCCTGACATGCCTGGTGGATCGCGACCAGCGACGAACTGCATGCGGTGTCCACGGCGATCGCGGGGCCCTGCAACCCCAGCCGGTAGCTGATCCGGCCTGCCGCGGCGGCGTTGGACGTCCCGATGGCCATGTAGGCCTCGATCTCCGGGTACGTCAGTTCATCCGATGCCATTCCCAGGTAGTCATGGGTGGCCAGGCCGACGAAGACACCGGTGTTGGTGTTCGCCAAAGCCGTTGGCGCGGTGCCGGAATGCTCGACCGCCCGCCACGCGGTTTCCAGCAGCAGGCGGTGCTGGGGGTCCATCAGCCTGGCCTCGCGGGTGGAGATCCCGAAGAACGGGGCGTCGAACCCGGTCACGTCATCGACGAAGCCCGCCCGTCGTGCGACCACCTTGCCGGGGGCGCCGGGGTCGGGGTCGAAGAACTCGTCGACGTCCCAGCGGTCCGCCGGGATCTCCGACACCGCATCCCGGCCGTCTCGCAGCACGTCCCAGAACCCGGCGGCGTCGACGGCTCCCGGGAAGCGCGCCGCGTAGCCGATGACCGCGAAACCTGCGGGTGCTCCGCTCGAATCCTCGCTCGATGTCCTAGCTGCCATAGCTATCGCCCTCCCTGACTTCGGCTGGTGAAGATGCCGGTGAAGATCTACGAAACACCCTGCCACCCGGGCTCCCCTCACAGGCGGCTGATCGCTCCAGCCAATCCCGGCTCGCGTGCCATTGCAAGGGCTGTGTCGGCTCTCCCATGCGATTGCCAGGGAAGAGTGTCAGGCTGCACCGAGGGGCGGCTGAACGCGGGTCGCCAGGGGGGCGACATCGGCCGCTGGCGGGGTTATCCTGGCCGCGCTGCCAGCGTGGCCGAGTCCGAACCGCTCATGTCGAGCGGGGTGTCGGAGCTGCTCAAGCCAAGGGGGAGACGTCTTGCGTATCGGGGAAATCACGATCGGTGCACTCGATGAATGGGTGCTGACCCCCGGCACCGTCATCTCCTGGCGCCCGACCGCCACGGCACTCGATAAAGCCCGGCAGGCGCCGGTCAGCCCGGTGCCGGTCAGCTACATGCAGCGCCAGCATCTTCGCAACTATCACGAGCAGACCGCCGCGGGGCTGGGGTTCTCCCGCCAGATCATCGCCAGCTGTGAACTGCCCGGCCAATGTGACGTCGCCGCAATGAATCACGCGCTCAACGCGTACCTGCGCCGGCACGATACGTTCCGCAGTTGGTTCGAGGACACCGGCGACGGGGAATTCGTCCGGCGCAGCCTGAGTGATCCCGCGGACATCGAATTCGTGCCGGTCGACCACGGTGAAATGACGGTGGAGCAGATACGCGAGCACGTCACCGCGATACCGAATCCCCTCGAATGGGGTTGCTTCACTTTCGGGATCGTCCAGAGCGCGGACCGTTTCGCGTTCTTCGCCGCGATGGATCATGTGCACGGGGACGCGACGCTGATCGGCACGACGATGCTCGAGGCCAACGGGATGTATACGGCGTTGAGCCAGGACGGCAAGCCCTTCGAACTCCCCGCCGCCGGCAGCTTCGACGATTTCTGCTCCCGGGAACGTGAGTACACGTCGGGATTGACCCTGGATTCGCCGCAGGTCCGCGCGTGGATTGACTTCGCGGAGAACAACAATGGGAGCTTCCCGGAGTTCCCACTGCCGCTGGGCACCCGATCGGATGCGACCCGCAGCGAGATGACCTCCGAACTGCTGATGAGCCCGGAGCAGGCGGAGCGATTCGAAGCGGCCTGTACGGCGGCCGGCGCGCGTTTCGTGGGCGGCTTGTTCGCCTGCCTGGCTCTCGTCGAACACGAATTCACCGGTGTCCTCACGTACTACGGACTGACACCGCGGGATTCGCGGACCGCCTCGGACAATTTCATGACGCAGGGCTGGTTCACCGGCCTCATCCCGATCACCGTGCCGATCGCTGCGGCGTCCTTCGCGGATGCCGCGTGGGCGGCGCAGACCTCGTTCGATTCAGGCCTGGATATGGCCAAGGTGCCGTACTACCGGGTTCTGGAATTGGCGCCGTGGCTCAAGTGGCCGCAGGCGAACTTTCCGGTGTCGAACTTCTTACACGGCGGTGCGGCGCCGCTCAACGCGATCCTGGCCGCTGCCGACCTGGGACTCGCGAACAACATCGGGATCTATCCCGACGGTCGGTATTCGTATCAATTGACGATCTACGTCTTCCGCTACCGGGAGGGCACGATGATGGCGATCATGCACCCTGATAATCCGGTCGCCCGAAAATCGGTCGCCCGCTATATGGCGGCGATGCGCTCGGTCTGCATCCGGGTCGCCGACAGCGGGCACTGGGGACGCGTCGCATAGTGACGGGGCCGATCGGAGCGGGGACGACATGCGACGCCTAGCGAATTTCGTGGTGCGCTGGCCCTGGGTGGTGATAGCCGCCTGGATCGCCGCTGCGATCGCCCTGCCGCTGACCCTGCCCTCCCTGACGGTGATGGCGCAGCAGCACCCGCTTGCCATCCTGCCCGCCGATGCGCCGTCGAGTGTCGCGGCCCGGCAGATGGCCGAGACGTTTCAGGAGGCCGGTTCCGACGACCTGCTGCTGGTGGTTCTGACCGACGACAACGGGTTGGGTCCCGACGACGAGGCCGTCTACCGCAAACTGGTCGCCGCACTGCGCGCCGACGAACACGACGTGGTGATGGTGCAGGATTTCGTCAGCACGCCGCCGTTGCGTTCGATCGTGACCAGCAAGGACAACAAATCCTGGGTGATTCCCGTCGGCGTCGCCGGCGAGTTGGGAACGCCGCTGTCCTACAACGCCTTCAACCACATCGGTGACATCGTCAAGGGCATCGTCGCGGAAACCCCGTTGACGGCGAACCTCACCGGCCCCGCCGCGACCGTCGCCGACCTCACCGTTGTGGGCGATCGGGATCGGACGGTGATCGAATTGGCGATCACCGTTCTGGTACTCGTCGTCCTGCTGGTGATCTACCGCAGCGTGGTCACCATGCTGCTGCCGTTGATAACCATCGGGGTCTCGGTGGTGATCGCGCAGGCGGCGGTGGCCGGATTCTCCGAACTGACCGGATCCGGCGTCTCCAATCAGTCCATCGTCTTCCTCAGCGCGATGATCGCCGGCGCCGGAACGGACTACGCGGTCTTCCTGATCAGCCGCTATCACGACCATTTACGGACCGGCGCCGAGTACGACCGGGCGGTGACCGAGGCGATGGTCTCGATCGGCAAGGTGATCGCGGCGTCGGCGGCGACCGTGGGAATCACCTTCCTGCTGATGAGATTCGCCCGGATGGGTGTGTTCAAGACGGTCGGAACGTCCTCGGCGATCGGTATCGGCGTCGCATTCCTGGCCGCGGTCACGCTGCTGCCGGCGATCCTCACGGTCGCCGGTCCCCGGGGCTGGGTCAAACCCCGTCGGGAACTCACCGCGCGGTTCTGGCGGCGGTCGGGCATCCGGATCGTGCGGCGGCCGAAGCTGCACCTAGTGGCGAGCCTGCTGGTGCTGATGGTGCTGGCCGGTTACGCGGGGCTGGTGCGGTACAACTACGACGACCGCAAGGCGCTGCCGTCCACCGTCCCGAGTTCCATCGGCTACACCGCCCTGGAGCGGCACTTCCCGGTGAACCAGCTGATCCCGTCGTACATCCTCATCCAGTCACCGCAGGACCTGCGCACGCCGCAGGCGCTGGCCGATCTGGAGCAGCTTGCCGATCGGGTCAGCCAGCTGCCGAACATCGCCGCGGTCAGCGGCGTCACCCGCCCCACCGGCGTCGTACCCGACGAATTCCGGGCCACCTACCAGGCCGGCGCCATCGGCGCGTTTCTGGGCGACGGATCCGACCAGATCAACGACCGGACCCCTGACCTCAACCGGCTGGTCGACGGGGCGGACACCCTCGCCGACAACCTCGCCGATGTGCGCACCCAGATCAGACAGTTCAGCGCCGGCATCCAGAGCGTGGTGGATTCCTTCTCCGCGATGCGCGGGCAGTACAGCGGCGACACCCTGGTCAAGGAGGTCGACACCGCAGCCAAACTGGTCGACCACGTGAACTCGCTCAGTAACGCCATGGGCTGGAATTTCTCGGCCGGCCGGGACATGTTCACCTGGATAGGTCCGGTGCTGGCGGCACTGCAGGCCAACCCGGTGTGTGACGGCAGCGAATCGTGCGTCGCCACCCGCGGACAGTTCGAGCGGATGCTGGAAACCAATGATCGCGAAGACCTCGACGCGATCGGCGACCTGGCCCAGCAGTTGCAGTCCTACCCGGACCGGAAGTCGCTGACCGGGTCGATAGACCGGGTGCGGGCCGCGCTGACGAACCTCACCAGGGTGATGCACTCGATGGGCATGGATCGGCCCGGCGGGCTGCAGGGAAACCTGAACCAGATGCGAACCGGTGCGGATCGGTTGGCCGGCGGCAGCAGGCAGGTTGCCGACGGTGTGGAAGAACTCGTGAGCCGCGTCAAGGAAATGGGCGTCATGCTCGGCGACTCGGCGATGTTCCTGCTGATGCTGAAACAAGAAGCGGCGCAACCGACGATGGCGGGATTCAACATCCCGTCGCAGATACTGCACTTGAAGCAGTTCAAAGAGGCCGCCAGGATGTTCATCTCGCAGGACGGCCACTCGGTGCGCTACATCGTGCAGACCAGGCTGAATCCGTTCAGCAGCGCGGCCATGGATCAGGTCGACGCGATTCGCGCGGCAGCCCGGGGAGCGCAACCGAACACCGCGCTGGCGGACGCCACCGTGACGATGGCGGGATACCCGGTCAGTCTGGCCGACACCCGGGATTACTACCGGCACGACATCCGATTCATCATCGCGGTGACCCTGGCCGTTGTGCTGCTGACCTTGATAGCACTGTTGCGCGCGATCATCGCGCCGTTGTATCTCATTGCTTCCGTGGTGATTTCGTATCTGTCAGCACTGGGAATCGGCGTCGTGGTGTTCCAATTCATTCTGGGTCAGGAACTGCACTGGTCAGTGCCGCCGCTGGCGTTCGTGGTGCTGGTGGCGGTGGGGGCCGATTACAACATGCTGCTGGTCTCACGATTACGCGACGAGTCGCCGCACAGCGTTCGCTACGGGGTCATTCGCACACTGGGGTCCACCGGCGGCGTGATCACCGCGGCGGGCCTGATCTTCGCCGCGTCGGTGTTCGGCCTGCTGTTCTCCCACATCGGCACGGTGGTCCAGGGCGGTTTCGTGATCGGCGTCGGGATCCTGCTGGACACCTTCCTGGTGCGGACCGTGACGGTTCCCGCGATCGCCGCACTGCTCGGGAAGGCGGCGTGGTGGCCGTCGCGCCTCGGGGCCGGATCCGCGGTGTCGCCGTCGACCGGACACGGCGGATGAAACATGTTGGCGACCAGGAGGTGATCTGTGTGACACTGCAGAGCGAAGCCGAACGGCTGGGGGTACGGATGAAGAAGCTACTGGCAGGGGTGACCTCGCTGGTGACGGTCTGCGCCGCAGGCTGCTTCGGCGTCGGGTCTGCGACCGGCGACGACACGCCGACCGACGACACGCAGACTCCGGGGACGGCGACCGGCGGGACCGCGTACGCACTCGGGGGCGCCCACGTACTCGGCATCCCCTATGACGAGTACATCCGCCGTGAGGGCGACGAGTGGTTTCCCGGCTTGAAGCGACAGATCGTCCGCTACCCGGCGGGGCAGGTCCAGGGCCACGTGCTGGAACGGCTCTTCCCGGGCATCGGCAAACTCGACGAGAGCTTCCCGGGTCTGGGCGTCAACGGCCCCAGCATCGGCGAGTCGGTCGACGAGGGGGAGGGCAACCTCGACGCCGCGATCCGCCGGGGCGGCCCGGGCACCGCCATCGGCCTGTCGGAGGGTTCGCTGGTGCTGGAGGCCGAACAGGCGCGCCTGGCGAACGACCCGACCGCCCCACCCCCGGACCGGCTGAGCTTCGCCACGTTCGGCGATCCGATTGCGCGCCACGCGTTCGGGCAGAGCTTCCTGACCGCGATGTTCCCGGTCGGCAGCGTCGTCCCGGCAATGGATTACCGGATCCCACCGCCGTTCGAGAGCCAGTACGACACCAAGATCTTCGTCTCCGCCTACGACTCGATCGCCGACTTCCCGGACCGGCCGGACAACCTGTTCGCCCTCGCCAACACGCTGCTGGGGCTGGCCACCGGTCATACCGCGGTGGCCTTCACCAACCCGAGCATGGTGCCGCCGCAGAACATCCGGACGACGGTCAACTCCCGCGGCGCGACGACGACGACCTACCTCATCCCGGAGAAGCACCTGCCGCTGGTGATGCCGCTGGCGTACGTCGGGGTTCCCGAGGACACGCTGAACCAACTCGACGCGATCCTGGCCCCGCGCGTCAATGCCGGCTATTCCCGCAACGACGACCCGGCCACCGCGCCGATCCAGGTCGACCCGGTGAACGGTTTCGACCCGGCCGCGGTCACCGCACCTGCCACGCAGGCGACGTTCGGCGGTGGCGCCGATCCGTTCTCGCAGATACTCAACGGTGCGATGTCGGTGTTGTCCGGCGGCATGGGCTCGCCGGAACGTCAGCAGACGGAGCCGGGTAACTAGTGCGGATGCGAACCAACATCTGATGGCGCAGTCATCGCTGATCTCAATCCTGCACGGACGCGCCAGCCTGCGGCCCGATGACGTCGCCTTCACCTTCACCGATTACCAGCGCGACGTCGCCGGTGTTCGCGAGAGCGTCACCTGGTCGCAGTTGGCGCGCCGAACGCTGAACATGGCACGTGAACTCCGCCTGCACGGGGCGGCCGGAGACCGGGCGGTGATCCTGGCACCCCAGGGCCTCGACTACGTCGTCGGATTCCTGGGAGCCCTGCAGGCCGGACTCATCGCGGTCCCGCTTCCGCTGCCGTATCGCGGAGCGAGTCACGAACGGGTGGGTTCAGTGCTTGCCGACACGGCGCCCGTCGTCGTTCTGACGACGTCGGCGGTCGCGGCGGAGGTGGGCAATCACGTCGATCAGTCACGGGTCGACACCGCGCCGAAGATCGTCGAGATGGATCGGCTGAATCTGCACGCCGACGGTGGAATCGGCACTCCGGCAACCGATCTGCCAGACCTGGCGTATCTGCAATACAGTTCCGGGTCGACCCGTTCGCCGACCGGCGTGATGATCACGCATCGCAACGTGACCGCGAACTTCGACCAGTTGATGCGCGGCTACTTCACCAACACGAAGCTCCCACCGGACACCACGATGGTGTCGTGGTTGCCGCTGTACCACGACATGGGGTTGATGCTGGGAGTCTGCGCACCGATCCTGGGCGGCTTCCGCTCGGAACTGTCCGATCCGGTCGCATTCCTGGAAAGACCGGCCCGCTGGATGCGATCACTGGCCGAGAATCCGCACGCGTGGTCGTCGGCGCCCAACTTCGCCTTCGAGTTGGCCGCCCGGAAGACAACCGACGCCGACCTCGCCGGACTCGATCTCGGCGGGGTACTGGGCATCATCAGCGGCGCCGAACGTGTCGAACCGGCCACCCTGCAGCGGTTCGTGGATCGATTCGCGCACTTCAACTTTCGAGACGACATGATCCGCCCGTCCTATGGCCTGGCGGAGGCGACCGTCTTCGTGGCGACCGGTTCCTGGAGTGAATCCTCGCCGGCGGCGCACTTCGATCTCGGAGACCCGTCCGCGGCCCGGGTCACGCGGTGCGCGGAGGGGACCGGCACCGCACTGGTCAGGTACGCGGTGCCGCACTCACCCGCGGTGCGGATCGTCGACGGCAGCACGCAGCGCGAACTCCCGCAGGACGCGGTCGGTGAGATCTGGGTGCACGGCGACAACATCGCGGAAGGCTAC
The DNA here is from genome assembly GCF_018455725.1 of Mycolicibacter acidiphilus. Lineage (GTDB taxonomy): Bacteria > Actinomycetota > Actinomycetes > Mycobacteriales > Mycobacteriaceae > Mycobacterium > Mycobacterium acidiphilum. Next base: position 26,439 of record NZ_JAHCLR010000021.1, on the reverse strand, counting down.
TGGCGCCGACCGCCGGCCGAGCAGCAGTGCTTCGGCGCGACACTCGCCGACCCGTCACCCGGTACGCCGGCGGGGCCCTGGCTCCGAACCGGCGACCTGGGGTTCATCTCCGGGTCGGAGCTGTTCATCGTCGGCCGCATCAAGGACCTGGTGATCATCCGCGGACGCAACTACTACCCCGAAGACATCGAGGCGACGATCCGGCAGATCACCCACGGCCGGGTCGCGGCGATCGCGGTGCCACTGGACGGCACCGAGCACCTCGTCGCCATCGTCGAACTCAAGGAACCGGACGGTGCCGATCAGCAGGCGGCGACCTGGCTCGACGGTGTCAAAACCGACGTCACCTCGGCGATCTCCACCGTGCACGGGTTGAACGTCGCCGACCTCGTCCTGGTCCCGGCCGGGTCCATCCCGACCACCACAAGCGGCAAGATCCGGCGCGCCGCCTGCGGGGAGCGGTACCGCCGCGGTCAGTTCACCCGATTGGACGCCTGACCAAGCGACCGAGGGGCTGGGTGTAATGCGCGGCGACCCGCTGCGCCCGACTCCGCCGCGCTTGCGATCGCCACGGCACGCGTCTGGGAGGATGAGGGGCGTGCAAACCGCTAGCGCTTCGAGTACCGGCACGGTGTCGCGGGAGGACTTCCGTGCGCTGGCCGCCGAGCACCGCGTGATTCCGGTGACCCGCAAGGTGCTGGCCGACGCCGAGACACCACTGTCGGCGTACCGCAAACTCGCCGCCGGCCGGCCCGGCACCTTCCTGCTGGAGTCGGCGGAGAACGGCCGCTCGTGGTCGCGGTGGTCGTTCATCGGCGCCGGGGCGCCGTCGGCGCTGACCGTGCGTGACGGTGAGGCGGTCTGGCTCGGTGCGGCACCGCAGGGCGCCCCCACCGGCGGGGACCCGCTGATCGCGCTCCGGGAGACGCTGAGCCTGCTGCACACCGTCGCACCGCCCGGGCTGCCGCCGCTGACCAGCGGGATGGTCGGGTTCTTCGCCTACGACCTGGTGCGCCGACTCGAGCGGCTGCCGGAACTGGCGGTCGACGACCTCGGGTTGCCCGACATGCTGCTGCTGCTGGCGACCGACATGGCCGCGGTCGACCACCACGAGGGCACGATCACGCTGATCGCCAACGCGGTGAACTGGAACGGCACCGACGAGCACGTCGACGAGGCCTACGACGACGCGCTGACCCGCCTGGACGTGATGACCGCCGCGCTGAGCCGGCCGCTGGAGTCGACGGTGGCCGCGTTCAGTCGCCCCGATCCGCACTATCGCGAGCAGCGCACGCCTGACGAATACGGCCGGATCGTCGAGCGGCTGGTCGGCGACATCGAAGCCGGTGAGGCCTTCCAGGTGGTGCCGTCGCAGCGTTTCGAGATGACCACCGACGCCGACCCGATCGACGTGTACCGGATGCTGCGGGTCTCCAACCCCAGCCCGTACATGTATCTGCTGCAGGTGCCCGCCGACGACGGAGCCGAGGTCGCGTTCTCGATCGTCGGCTCCAGCCCGGAGGCACTGGTCACCGTGCAGGACGGGCGGGCCACCACCCACCCGATCGCCGGCACCCGGTGGCGCGGCGCGACCGAGGCGGAGGATGAGCAGCTGGGTAAGGAGCTGCTCAACGATGACAAGGAGCGGGCCGAGCACCTGATGCTGGTCGACCTGGGCCGCAACGACCTGGGCCGGGTGTGCGTGCCGGGCACCGTGGAGGTCCGCGACTACAGCCACATCGAGCGTTACAGCCACGTCATGCACCTGGTGTCGACCGTCACCGGCGAGCTCGCCGACGGCAACACCGCGCTGGACGCGGTCACCGCCTGCTTCCCGGCCGGCACCCTGTCGGGGGCGCCGAAGGTGCGGGCGATGGAGCTGATCGAAGAGGTCGAGCAGACCCGGCGCGGCCTGTACGGCGGGGTGGTCGGCTACCTGGACTTCGCCGGCAACGCCGACTTCGCGATCGCGATCCGCACCGCGCTGATGCGCGACGGCACCGCCTACGTGCAGGCCGGCGGCGGGGTGGTGGCCGACTCCAACGGCCCCTACGAGTACACCGAGTCGTCGAACAAGGCCCGAGCGGTGCTCGCGGCGATCGCGGCGGCGGAGACGCTGACGGTGCCCGGCCGCGATGGGTGAGTCCGACGGCCGGCGTGCCCTGCGGGTGGCCCAACTGCTGCTGCTGGCCGCGGCGGGCGGGCTGTGGGCCGCGGCGCGGCTGCCGTGGGTGGTGATCCGGTCCTCGGACGGCCTCGGGCAGCCGCGGCAGGTCGCGGTCACCGGCGCATCCTGGTCGACGGCGCTGCTGCCGCTGGCACTGCTCTGCCTGGCGGCGGCCATCGCGGCGGTGGCGGTCCGCGGCTGGAAACTGCGGCTGCTGGCGGTGCTGACAGCCGTGGCGAGCCTGGCCGGCGGCTACCTGGCCGTCAGCATCTGGGTGGCCCGGGACATCGAACTTCGGGCGCTGGACATCGCGGGCGTCCCGCTGACCGCACTGCTGAGCGCTGAGCGCCGCCCGACCGGCGCTGTGCTGACGTTGGTAGCCGGGGTCTGCGCGATTATCGGCGCCGCGCTGCTGATGCGTTCGGCGTCGGCCGGCGCCGCGGCCACCGCGAAGTACGCCGCCCCGGGGGCGCGCCGGTCGGCGGCCCGGGGTGAGGGGGCGGAATCCGCCGGCCCGGCCGCGGAACTGTCCGAACGGATGATCTGGGACGCCCTCGACGAGGGCTGCGACCCGACCGAACGGACGTCCGACGGTGCCGCCGATGAGGGCCGGTGACACCGAGCGTCGTGACGGTCGTTACCCTTTCGATCAAGGTCAACCGAATGCGGGAGAGGAACCGGCAGTCATGACTTCGGCAACCGTGCTCGACTCCATCATCGAGGGAGTCCTTGCCGACGTTGCCGCCCGCGAGGCCGCCGTCAGCCTCGCCGAAGTCAAGGCGGCAGCCGAGGCCATGCCCGCGCCGCTGGACGCGATGGCGGCGCTGCGCGAGCCGGGCATCGCGGTGATCGCCGAGGTGAAGCGTGCGAGCCCGTCCAAGGGCCAGCTGGCCGCCATCGCCGACCCCGCCGAGCTCGCCGCCGCCTACGCCGAGGGCGGGGCCCGCGCGATCAGCGTGCTGACCGAGCAGCGCCGCTTCAACGGCTCGCTGGCAGACTTGGACGCAGTGCGGGCCGCGGTGTCGGTTCCGGTGCTGCGCAAGGATTTCATCGTGCGGCCCTACCAGATTCACGAGGCCCGCGCCCACGGCGCCGACATCCTGCTGCTGATCGTCGCCGCCCTGGAACAGCAGGCGCTGGTGTCGATGCTCGACCGCACCGAGTCGCTCGGGATGACCGCGCTCGTCGAGGTGCACACCGTGGAGGAGGCCGACCGGGCGCTCACCGCCGGCGCGAAGGTGATCGGGGTCAACGCCCGCGATCTGACCACGCTGGAGGTCGACCGGGACTGCTTCGCGCGGATCGCGCCGGGCCTGCCGACCGAGGTCGTCAAGATCGCCGAGTCGGGCGTGCGCGGCACCGCCGACCTGCTGGCCTACGCCGGTGCCGGCGCGGACGCCGTGCTGGTCGGCGAGGGTGTGGTCACCAGCGGTGACCCGCGGGCGGCGGTCGCGGACCTGGTCAGTGCGGGCAGGCACCCGTCCTGCCCGAAGTCGGCTCGCTGAATGTCGCGGATGGACCCGGAGTTTCCGCACACCAGTGCCGGGGTGGCCGAGCGCAGCGCCCATGACCCGGATGCCCGTGGCCACTTCGGCCCCTACGGCGGCCGGTTGGTGCCCGAGGCGCTGATGGCCGTCATCGAGGAGGTCACCGCCGCCTACGAGAAGGTGCGCGCCGACCGCGAGTTCCTCGACACCCTCGACGACCTGCAGACGCACTACAGCGGGCGGCCGTCGCCGCTGTACGAGGCCACCCGGTTGTCCGAGCATGCCGGTGGCGCCCGCATCTTCCTCAAGCGCGAAGACCTCAACCACACCGGTTCGCACAAGATCAACAACGTGCTCGGTCAGGCCCTGCTGGCCCGGCACATGGGCAAGACCCGGGTTATCGCCGAGACCGGCGCCGGTCAGCACGGGGTCGCCACCGCGACCGCGTGCGCACTGCTGGGCCTGGACTGCATCGTCTACATGGGCGCGGTCGACGTCGACCGGCAGGCGCTCAACGTCGCGCGGATGCGACTGTTGGGCGCCAAGGTGATCGCGGTCGCAACCGGTTCGGCGACCCTGAAGGATGCCATCAACGAGGCGTTCCGGGACTGGGTCGCGCACGCCGACGACACCTACTACTGCTTCGGCACCGCCGCCGGCCCGCATCCGTTCCCGGCCATGGTCCGCGACTTCCAGCGGATCATCGGACTCGAGGCGCGGGTGCAGATCCAGCGCCAGGCCGGGCGGCTGCCCGACGCCGTCGTCGCCTGCATCGGCGGTGGATCCAACGCGATCGGGATCTTCCACGCGTTCCTCGACGACCCGCAGGTTCGGCTGGTCGGGTTCGAGGCGGCCGGTGACGGTGTCGAAACCGGAAGGCACGCAGCGACGTTCACCGGCGGGTCGCCGGGAGCCTTCCAGGGGTCGTTCTCGTATCTGCTGCAGGACGAGGACGGCCAGACCGTCGAATCCCATTCGATCTCGGCCGGTTTGGACTACCCCGGGGTCGGCCCGGAGCACGCCTGGCTGCGCGAGAACGGCCGCGCCGAGTACCGGCCCGTCACCGACGCCGAGGCGATGTCCGCGTTCGGCCTGCTCAGTCGGACCGAGGGGATCATCCCGGCCATCGAATCCGCGCACGCCGTCGCCGGTGCGCTGCAACTGGGGGCCGAACTCGGTCCGGGGAAGGTGATCGTCGTGAACCTGTCCGGTCGGGGCGACAAAGACGTCGAGACCGCCGCGAAGTGGTTCGGCCTGCTCGGCGGCGCCGATGAGGTGATCGGAGGCCAGAAGTGATCGGCGCAGGGATCGAAACCGGCGGGCTGGCACCGCTTTTCGCTCAGACCCGGCAGGAGAACCGGGCGGCGCTGATCGGCTACCTGCCCACCGGATACCCCGATGTTCCCGGATCGATCGCGGCGATGCGGACGCTGGTCGAGTCCGGTTGCGATCTGATCGAGGTCGGGATCCCGTACTCCGACCCGGGTATGGACGGGCCGACGATCCAGCGGGCCACCGAGGTCGCCCTGCAGGGCGGGGTGCGGGTGCGGGACACCCTGGCCGCGGTCGAAGCGATCAGCAGCACCGGCGGCCGCGCCGTGGTGATGACCTACTGGAACCCGGTGCTGCGGTACGGGGTCGACGCCTTCGCCCGCGACCTCGCGGCAGCCGGCGGCCTCGGGCTGATCACCCCTGACCTGATCGTCGACGAGGCGCAGGACTGGCTGGCCGCATCCGAGGCGCACCGACTGGACCGGATCTTCCTGGTCGCGCCGTCCTCCACGCCGCAGCGACTGGTCGAGACCGTCAATGCATCACGCGGATTCGTCTACGCGGCGTCGACGATGGGCGTCACCGGCGCCCGCAACACCGTGTCCGACGCGGCACCGCAATTGGTGCGACGGGTGCGGGAGGTCTCTGACATCCCGGTCGGGGTCGGACTGGGGGTGCGGTCCGGCGCCCAGGCGGCGGAGATCGCCGGCTACACCGACGGTGTGATCGTCGGGTCGGCGCTGGTCAGCGCGCTGAGTGCCGGACCGGACGCGCTGCGGACCCTGACCGAAGAACTCGCTTCCGGTGTGCGGCAGAGGAATTCACAGATATGACATTGGATTGGCTGACCTTTTTCCCCAGTCCCGCTCGCGGGGTGTGGCATCTGGGTCCGATCCCGATCCGGGCGTACGCGCTGTGCATCATCGTCGGGATCATCGCAGCCCTGCTGATCGGCGACCGCCGCTGGCAGGCCCGTGGCGGTGAGCCGGGCGTCATCTACGACATCGCGCTGTGGGCGGTGCCGTTCGGCCTGATCGGGGGCCGGCTCTATCACCTGGCCACCGACTGGCGCACCTACTTCGGTGAGTCCGGTGTCGGCTGGCAGGCCACGCCACGCATCTGGGACGGCGGTCTGGGCATCTGGGGTGCGGTGGCACTCGGCGCAGTGGGCGCCTGGATCGGCTGCCGTCGCAAGGGGATTCCGCTGCCGGCGTTCGGCGATGCGGTCGCGCCGGGTGTCATTCTGGCGCAGGCGATCGGACGTATCGGCAACTACTTCAACCAGGAACTCTACGGGCGCGAGACGGGGCTGCCGTGGGGCCTGGAGATCTTCTGGCGCGAGGACGCCTCCGGGATGCGGGACCCGCACCTGCTCGACGGCGTTTCCACCGGTGAGATCTACAAGATCGTCCAGCCGACGTTCCTGTACGAACTGCTCTGGAACCTCCTGGTGTTCGCGCTGCTGCTCTACGCCGACCGACGATTCCGGATGGGGCACGGCCGGTTGTTCGCGCTGTACATCGCGGCGTACTGCATCGGACGGTTCGGCATCGAACTGCTGCGCGACGACACCGCCACGCACATCTCCGGGATCCGGGTGAACTCGTTCACGTCGACGTTCGTGTTCATCGGCGCCGTCGTCTACATCCTGCTGGCCACCAAGGGCCGCGAGGATCCCGAGGCGCTGCGTCGCGCCTGGCAACCCGACGAGACGCCAGAGGCGCCGCCCGAGGCCGAGCCTGAGCCGGCCAAAGAGCCGGAGCGCGAGATGGTTGCCGTCGGCGCCGGAATGATCGCGAGCATCGCGGCCGCCGATGTCGCGGGTGACGCAGGTGACGCGGCATCGGGTGGCGGCGAGCCGGGGGATGACAGTTCCGAGGACGACGCCGCAGCGGAATCGGACGCATCCGCTGAGGATGCTGCGACCGACGCCGATGAGACCGACGGCGACAGCGCCGGCGATGAGGACGCCGTCGTCGAGGACGACGCGGACGCGAGCGACGCTGTCGAGGGCGAAGCGGTCGAGGAAGACGCCGATGAGGCCGACGCCGACGAGGAAGACGCGACCGAGGAGGATGTCGACGCCGACGAAGACGCTGTCGAGTCCGACGAGGTCGAAACCGCCAGCGGCGAAGCCGATGACAACGCTGTCGATTCCGCCGAGGAGGATGCCGACGGCGTCACAGCGGCCGATGCGGTCGAAGACGACACGGTCGAGGAAGACTCCGACGAAACCGTCGCCGACGAGGTCGAAACCGCCAGCGGTGAAGCCGATGACGACGCTGTCGATTCCGCCGAGGAGGATGCCGACGACGTCCCAGAGGCCGATGCGGCCGAAGACGATACGGCCGAGGCCGTCGCAGACGGGGACGTCGCCGACGACACAGTTGATTCCGTCGAGGATGACGCCGTAGGGACCGAGGCCGTCGAAGACGACACGGTCGAAGACGACACGGACGAGGAAGACTCCGACGAGGCCGTCACTGACGCTGCCGAAGCCGATGACGATGCTGACGACTCCGAGGCGGTCGAAGGCGACACGGTTGAGAACGACGCCACCGACGACACCGACGCGCCGTCCGAGGATGCGGTAGCAGAGTCCTCCTGACCCTGAGCCAGGCCCGGAGAACCGGCCGATCTGGCATGCTGCAGCCATGACCGGTCCGCCCTGGTACCCGCCGCCGAGCGGTTCCAGTGCCGACCCGTGGGCGCCCTACGGCCGGGATCCGGTGAGCGGCGAACCGTTCTCCGACAGGTCGAAGGTCTCCGCCGCGCTGCTGCAGTTGATCGGGTTCTTCGGCTTGGTCGGGTTCGGGCGGATCTACCTCGGCCAGGTCGGGTTCGGCATCGCGCAGATGCTCGGCTGCCTGTTCATCGCCGGCGCCACCCGGGGGATCGGAATCGGAGTAGCGCTGATCTGGGGCGTCATCGACGCGGTCTTGATCTTGACCGGCCGAGTGCGCGATGCGCAGCATCGACTGCTGCGCTGACCCGGCCGCACACCAACCTTGCTGAGCGGTCGGCTCAGCCTGCCCGACTATGCTGACGTCGTGAATCGACGCGGCAAGATCGTCTGCACTCTCGGCCCGGCAACCCGCAGCGCCGAAATGGTCAAGGCACTGGTCGACGCGGGTATGGACGTGGCGCGGTTGAACTTCAGCCACGGTGAGCACGCGGACCACAAGGCTTCCTACGAGCGGGTGCGCGCCGCGGCGGAGGCCACTGGTCGTGCCGTTGGTGTGCTGGCCGACTTGCAGGGGCCGAAGATTCGGCTGGGGCGGTTCGCGGACGGTCCGGTGGAGTGGAACAACGGTGAGACCGTGCGGATCACGGTCGCCGACTGCCCCGGCGACCACGACCGGGTCTCCACCACCTACAAGCAGTTGGCCGCCGACGCCGAGCCGGGCGACCGGGTTCTGGTCGACGACGGCAAGGTCGGCCTGGTGGTGGAGCACATCGACGGCGACGACGTGGTGTGCACCGTCACCGAGGGCGGTCCGGTCAGCAACCACAAGGGCATCTCACTGCCCGGCATGAACGTGTCCGCACCGGCCTTGTCGGAGAAGGACATCGAAGACCTGGAGTTCGCACTGAATCTCGGTGTGGACATGGTGGCGCTGTCGTTCGTCCGATCACCGTCCGACGTCGACCTGGTGCACGAGGTGATGGACCGGGTCGGGCGCCGGGTTCCGGTGATCGCGAAGCTGGAGAAGCCGGAGGCCATCGAGAACCTCGAGGCCGTGGTGCTGGCATTCGACGCGGTGATGGTCGCCCGCGGCGACCTCGGCGTCGAACTGCCGCTGGAGGAGGTGCCGCTGGTGCAGAAGCGGGCCATCCAGATGGCCCGGGAGAACGCGCGCCCGGTGATCGTCGCGACCCAGATGCTGGAGTCGATGATCGAGAACTTCCGGCCGACTCGGGCGGAGGCCTCCGACGTCGCCAACGCTGTCCTCGACGGCGCCGACGCGGTGATGCTGTCCGGGGAGACCGCGGTGGGCAAGCACGCCCTGGAGGCGGTGCAGACCATGAGCCGGATCGTGTGCGCGGTGGAGCAGAACTCCACGGCGGCACCGCCGTTGACCCACACGCCGCGCACCAAGCGCGGGGTGATCTCGTTCGCGGCCCGCGAGATCGGCGAACGCCTCGACGCGAAGGCACTGGTGGCGTTCACCCAGTCCGGCGACACCGTGCGCCGGCTGGCGCGGTTGCACACCCCGCTGCCGCTGCTCGCGTTCACGGCTCTGCCCGAAATCCGTAACCAGCTGGCAATGACTTGGGGCACTGAGACATTCATCGTCCCGCAGATGCAGTCCACCGACTCGATGATCCGCCAGGTCGACAAGGCGCTGCTGGACCTGGGCCGTTACCAGCGCGGTGATCTGGTGGTCATCGTCGCGGGTGCTCCGCCGGGCACAGTAGGCTCGACCAACCTGATCCACGTGCACCGGATCGGGGAGGATGACGTCTGACGGGGGAAGCGCGCTGAACACCGACTTCGACGAACTGCTGGCGATACTCGATCTGGACCGCACCGCCGACGGCGTGTTCGTCGGCTCCCATCCCAGCAAGACGCCGCTGCGCACGTTCGGCGGTCAGCTGATGGCGCAGTCGTTCATCGCGGCCGGGCGCACCCTGACCGTCGACCTGCCACCGGCCGCGATGTCGGTGCACTTCATCAACGGCGGGGATCCGGCGCACGACATCGAATTCCGGGTGACCCGACTGCGCGACGAACGGCGGTTCGCCAACCGGCGCGTCGACGCGCTGCAGGGGGAGACGCTGATCGCCACCACCCTGCTGTCCTACATGTCCGGCGGGTCCGGACTGGAGCACAGTGCGACGGCTCCGACGGTCACCGAACCGGAGGCGCTGCCCAGGCTGCGCGAACTGCTGGTTGGCTACGAGGAAGTCGTCCCGGGCTTCGTCAACGCCCCGCACCCGATCGAGTGGCGCTACACCAACGACCCGTCCTGGGTGCTGCGCGGCCAGGACCGGCAACTCGACTACAACCGGGTCTGGGTGAAGGCCGACGGCCCGCTGCCCGACGACACCCTGCTGCACACCGCGATGATGGTGTACTCGTCGGACACCACCGTGCTGGACTCGATCATCACCACCCACGGCCTGTCCTGGGGCTACGACCGCATCTTCGCCGCCTCGGCGAACCACTCCATGTGGTTCCACCGGCCGGTGTGTTTCGACGACTGGATGCTGTATTCGACGTCCTCGCCGGTGGCAGCGGATTCCCGGGGCTTGGGAACCGGGCATTTCTTCGACCGTGCCGGCGAACTGGTCGCCACGGTCGTGCAGGAAGGTGTGTTGAAATACTTTCCCAGCGTCAAACGCTAAGCGGGTACACCCGGTAAATCGGATTCCTGCACCGACGGGCCACCGGTGCCGCCGAATGTGCGCTCGAAATGCTCGCGCAGTTGATCGGTGCAGCGTTGCTGCGCTGCGGGATCCGACCCGGCTTTGGTCATGCAGTCCATATAATCACCGGCACCGGCGGTCCGGAAGATGCCGATGTAGATGAAGATGCAGCCGATCCCGGCGACCACCGCCAGCAGACCCAACACCATGCCGGCGATGGCGACGCCGCCGTTGTTCGCCTCACCGCGCCGGACCCGGGCCAACCCGGCGAACCCGAGCAGGATCGCGACGACACCCAGTGCGATACCGCCGATGATGGTCAGCGCCGTCAGCAGTCCGGCAACGGCGACACCCAGTGCGGCGATGCCCAGGCCGTTCCGCGGAGCGGTGTATTGACTCGGCGATCCGTAGCCAGAGTACGGCGTCGGATAGGGGTAGAGCGGCCAGGGCTGTGGGGGTGCGGGCGGCAGTGGGGGGGTGCCGTACTGGGGCATCGCGCGGACTCCGGATCGGGGCGTCTAGACGGGTGTCAACGGGGGCGTCCCTCAGCGTACCCGCGTTCCAGAAGTCCACGATCGGCCCAGTACAGCGCGGGCTGACCGCGGGCTTTTATACGGCGGTCCAGCTTCGGCTGTCCTTCAGCGAGGCTCGCCGGACAGCATCTCCTCGACCTTCTTGCCGGTCCCACGGATCTTCAGTGCGGTGATGATCTCAGCGATACCGATCACGACCAGCCAGATAGCCACCACCAGCGCGATGACCACCAGCGACCGCGATGGCGACGCCAGCGTCACGAACCCGGCCAGCAGGCTCACGACGCCGCTGAAGATCTGCCAACCGCGACCCGGCAGTGCCGGGTCGCTGATCGCGGCGACGGTCGCGGCCACCCCCCGGAAGATGAAACCGACCCCGATCCAGATTGCCAGCAGCACCACCGCGACGGCTTCCTCGTCGGAGTTGAAGTGCCGGAAGCACAGCACGCCGAGGATCACCGAGGCCGTCCCGCTCAGGAACAGCAGAACCCGACCGCCGGCGGACGCCAGCGGCAGTCCGAACGCGAAGAAGACCTGAGCGACACCGCTGACCAACAAATAGACGCCGAAGAGAATGGCGGCGACGAGAATCGTGCGGCCCGGCCAGACCAGTGTGAGCGCGCCGAGCGCCAGCGCCAAGACACCGGAGACCAGTGTTGATTTCCACAGATTGGGCAGAACAGTTGTTCCCATACGCAAATTCTGGCACAGCACAGCGGGCAATTTCCGGGATTGCCGTTGTGTCGGGGAGTTCCCCATGAATGCGTCAAAACGTCGCGGTGCGACCATATACCGATGACCGCAACGCTCGTGGCCAAGAATGTGGCCGGTGGCTTCGCCCACCGCACGCTGTTCGAGCGGGTCGACCTGACCGTGGCACCGGGGGATGTGGTCGGCGTGGTCGGCGCCAACGGTGCCGGCAAGAGCACGCTGCTGCGGATCCTGGCCGGGGACCTGGAGCCACTCGACGGGACGGTCCACCTCGCCCCGGCGGACGCGTTCGTCGGCTGGCTGCCCCAGGAGCATGAGCGGGTGCCGGGGGAGACCGTCACCGGCTATATCGCGCGACGAACCGGGTGCGCCCCGGCGACACTGGCAATGGATACGGCGGCCGCCGCCCTGGCCGACCCGGATCAGGCCGACCCGGGCACCGATCCGGCTGACGTCTACGCCGCCGCGCTGGATCACTGGCTGGCCACCGGCGCCGCGGACCTCGACGAACGGCTGCCGGCCGTGCTGGCCGATCTGGGCATGGACGCCCAAGCACTACCACCGGAGTCGACGCTGATGACCGGTTTGTCCGGTGGGCAAGCGGCCCGGGTGGGACTGGCGGCGCTGCTGCTGTCGCGGTTCGACATCGTGCTGCTCGACGAGCCGACCAACGACCTCGACCTGGACGGGCTGGCCCGCCTGGAGCAGTTCGTCGCCGAATTACGCGGCGGTGTGGTGCTGGTCAGCCACGATCGGGAATTCCTGGCGCGCAGCGTCACTTGCGTCTTGGAACTGGACCTGGCGCAGAACACCACCACCGTCTTCGGCGGCGGGTATGACAGCTACCTCGAGGAGCGGGCGGTGGCGCGCCGGCACCGCCGCGAGCAGTACGAGGAGTTCGCCGAGAAGAAGGCGGATCTGGTGGCGCGTGCCCGCATTCAGCGGGAATGGTCGAGCCAGGGGGTGCGTAACGCGATGCGGAAGGCGCCTGACAATGACAAGAATCGGCGTCGCGCGCAGACCGAGTCCAGCGAGAAGCAGGCGCAGAAGGTGCGGCAGATGGAGAGCCGGATCGCCCGGCTCGAAGAAGTCGTCGAACCCCGCAAGGAATGGACACTGCAATTCAGCATTGGATCGGCGCCCCGGTCGAGTTCGGTCGTCGCCGCCCTCGACAACGCCGTTGTGCGGCAAGGGGATTTCACGCTGGGCCCGGTGTCGCTGCAGGTGGATGCCGGTGAGCGGATCGGCATCGTCGGGCCCAACGGGGCCGGCAAGTCGACCCTGCTGCGGCTGCTGCTGGGCCGCCGGCAGCCCGACGCGGGCCGGGTGAGCCTGGGCGCGAACGTCGCCGTCGGCGAGATCGACCAGGCGCGTGCGGCTTTCACCGGCAGTGCACGCCTCGTCGACCGGTTCGAGCAGTGGGTGCCGGACTTCTCGACCGCCGACGTGCGCACCCTGCTGGCGAAGTTCGGGTTGGCCGCCGATCATGTGGAACGCACGGTCGACGAGCTCTCACCGGGCGAGCGCACCCGCGCCGGCATGGCGTTGCTGCAGGCCCGCGGCACTAACGTGCTCGTCCTCGACGAGCCGACGAACCATCTCGATCTGCCGGCCATCGAGCAGTTGGAGCAGGCGCTGGACAGCTACGACGGCGCGCTGCTGCTGGTCACCCATGACCGGCGGATGCTGGCCAACGTCCGGTTGGACCGGTCCTGGCGGGTCGAGAACGGGTGCGTTGCGGAGGTGTAGCCGCTCGGCTCAGCTAAAGCGCACGTTCAGCGTCGCCAGCCCGAAGATCTTCTTGCCGGCGGATTTCGCCCCGACGATCACCACGCCGCTGCGGGTGGCCGGGTCCAGCGATTTGACCTTGCCGCTGAACTCGATGTCGGCGCCCTCGGTGGCCGTGACGATCGCCGGCGCCGACAGTCGCACCGCGTAGCGGGTGACCGCGCCGGGGTCGCCCGACCAGGTGGAGGCGAAGCCGGCACCCAGCCCCATGGTGAGCATGCCGTGGGCGATCACGTCGGGCAGCCCGGCGAGCTTGGCGATGTCCTCGTCCCAGTGGATCGGGTTGGCGTCGCCGGCCACCCCGGCGTAGTTCACCAGGTCGCCGCGGGACAGCCGGGTGTGGTGCACCGCCAACGCGTCGCCGACCTGCACGTCCTCGAATGCGGGTGTGCCCGGTGTGCGGGTGTCCCCGCCGGTGGCGATCCGCAGTTCGCCCTCGGGGCGCACCGTCTTGACGTAGTTCGCCTGGGACTCGTCGATGTCGAGGATGTTGACGTCGTGCATCATCGCCCGTTGCACCGCGGTCTTCACCGAGGCGTCGATCTCCTCAGCGGTGACGCCGACGACGGTGGTGTGCAGGGTGTGCACCACCTCGCCGGCGGTGTCGGTGAAGGTGTTGGTGACCGTGATCAGGTCCCGGCCGGCGACGCGGCGCACCGCGGTCAGCTCGACGTCGATCAGCAGCTCGTCTCCGGCCACGATCGGCCGGTGCTGCTCGAAGACCTCCTCGGTCTGCATGTAGGTGTCGTAGCCGACGACCACCGACTCGAACATCTTCCGGTTGCACACCATGCCCGGCGTCGAGGTGAACGTCAGCGGCGCAACCAGATCCGGGTAGCCCAGTTTCTCGGCGTCGGCGATGTCCCAGTGCGCGGGGTGGTAGTCCTGCACCGCGCGGGCGTATTCGCGGATCTTCTCCCGGCCGACGAGGTAGGGCCGGTCCGCCTGGTAGTAGTGGCCGATCCGCGATTCCAGCGGTGACGCCTCCGGCGCTGCAGTCATGAGCTCTCTCCCAACCGTTCTATCGGCGGGTTAGTCTGCGGCCGACCCATGCACCCTAGCGTGTCACCACCTGCGCGTTCCACGTCGGCGATCGGGCTGTCGAGTCAGTCCTGACCGAAGATCGGCGGACGGTCCAGGATCGTCACCCCGAAGCTCGCCATCTCCGCGGCGCTGTTGGACTTCTCGGAATCGGCCGTCGTCCCGATACTGAGCATGTGATCCTCGAAGCCGCCTGGGGTCATCACGATGAGCACCTCGGCCTGCGGGGTGTGGGTCTGAAAAGTGTGCGGGACCAGTCGTGGTCCGTATGCCACCCCGCCGGCGGAGACCACCCCGGAATCGCAGTCGGCCAGCGTCTGCCCACCGGTCCAGAACTTCACCTCACCGGCGAGGATCACCCACATCTCATCTTCGCGGGTGTGCATGTGCAGGGGAGGGGAGCCGTCGGGGGTGAGTGTCAACCGCAGAATGCTCATCGTGTCGTTGGTCTCCGAGCGGGCGATCACTCGCTCCAGTTCGGCAGCGAAGTACGGGAACTTGTCGCCGACGCCCGGGTCGCGCAGCAGTGGCGTCAACAGCGCCTTGTCGATCGGCTCTTTCATTGTCGCGGAGCGCCTTTCGGTTGGGTCGACAGTGGTCAGGTCAGGGTCAGCTGGGTGGCGCTTCCGGCTAACCACGTCTCGAAGGTCTGCAGCGCGGGATTGATGGAGCGGGCGAAGGCGGGATCATGCGACGCACAGAACTCCGTCTCGAAGTCGGCGTAGTAGGCGAACATGTTGCCCAGATCCGCGGCGCCGGGCGCGCCGGAGGCGCGGAACGCCTCGGGCGTGATCGCGCGGTAGGTGATGTCGCGGTCCAGTACCCGGCTCATCGCGGCCGCCATCTCGTCGCCGGTCAATTGCTCCCCAGCGATCCCGATGGATTTGCCGATGAAGTCACCGCCGCGCTCGAACACTCCGTAGGCGCAGCGACCGATGTCGACCGCGGCGATGCCGGCGAGTTTCCGGTCGCCCATCGGTAGGGTGAGTGTCAGTCGACCGTCCGGACCGGCGGTGGGCGCGAACGTCGTCAGTAGGTTGTCCCAATAGAACGGCGGGTGCAGGAAGGTGGTGGGCACCCCGAGGTCGCGGAAATACTGGTCGGCTTCGCCTTTGACATCGAAGTGCGGCACCTTGTACTTGCCCAGCAGGGTGGGCATCCGGTCGTCGTCCAGTCGAACCTGCAGGCGGGTGTCTTCCAGCGTCGACCAGATCACGTGCTGCAGACCGGCGTTCTTCGCGGCCTGGGCGAGGTGGCGAGCCTGGGTGTCCTCGACGGCCGGATCCATGTGCTCCCAGAAGTTGGTGACGCAGTACGCGCCGTAGGCGCCGTCGAACGCCGCGGTCAGCGACGCCGGGTCGTTGAGGTCCGCGGAGACCACCTGCGCCCCGGCCTCAGCCAGCGCCCGGGCTTTGGGGCTGCTCGGGTTACGGGTGATGGCGCGCAGCGTGAACCCATGTTCGCCCGGACCGTGGTCGAGGATCGCCTGCGCCAGCCCACCGCCCTGGGAACCGGTGGCGCCGGTGACGGCAATGATCCTGGTGCTCATGACGCCGTAGAACGGGTCAGTGCCACCACCGGAATCACCCGGTCGGTCTTGGCCTGGTAGCCGGCGAAACCGGGGTAACGCTCAGCCTGGATGGCGTAGAGGCGGTCGTGCTCCTCGCCGGTGATCTCGGTGGCGGTTGCCGGGAACGTCTCGGTGCCGACCTCGACGGTCGCCGAGGGGTTCGCCCGCAGGTTGTGGTACCAACTCGGGTGGGTGTCCCGGCCCTCGTTGGACGCGAAGACGATGATCCGGTCGCCGTCGGGCAAATACATCATCGGGCTGGTGCGCGGCTGGCCGGACTTGGCGCCGGTGGTGGTCAGCAACAGCACTGGTGCACCTTCGAATGGTCCGCCGAGTTTCCCTCCGCGGCTGCGGAATTCGGTGATATTGCGTTCGTTGAACGCCAGCACCTGGTCCTTCTTCATCATCGGCGGATGCCTTTCTACTCGGATGGGCTCGGTCCGCGCAGGACGGCGGTGAGGGTGGTTGGAGCAATGTTCGGGTAGCGGTCGTTCTCGGGGTTCTCCAGCCGGCCGCGGCCGGACATCATCGGCAGCTGATACATCAGCGGCAGGATCCGCATCAGGTCGGCACCTTCGGCTTCACGTCGCTGTAACTCCGCATACCCGTCGGCGATGCTGCCCCGGGACCGCAGCGTCAGCGGCCGCCCGGTCGCCTGACGGTAGAACCGGGCGATGTCGGCCATCGTGGCGGTCTCGCCGACCACCTGCACCACTCGGTTGAGTGTGCCGGGGTCGCAGACGATCTCGGCCAGGTACGCGGCGGCGTCGTCCATCGAGGTGAAATCGGCCGGGGTTTCACCGTCACCCCAAAACGACAGGGTGCCGGCGGTGTCGTCGATCAGGTCCAGGAACGGTGACGCGATGACCTCCATGAAGCATCCGTTGAGCACGATGGTGTAGCCCTGCCCGCTGTCGATCAGTTGCCGGTCGAAAGCGCGCCGGGCATCGGAGTTCCAGTTCTCACCGGGTGCCAGCGCGAACAGGTCCAGCGAGTAGTCGCTGGGCACGAATCGGGTCACGCCGGCCTGCTGCGCGGCGGCCAGCAGTCGACTCTGACCATCGACGATCACCTCCGGGCCGCCCTGCACCGCGGAGATCACGACCTGAACGCCGTCGCAGGCGGCGGCCAGCGACGCCGGGTCGGTGAGGTCGGCGCGGACCACCTCGCCGAGTTCCTGCAGCAGCCCAGGTGCGCGGTCGGGGTCGCGGACGCCGGAGCGGACCTGTAAGCCGCGTGCCCGCAGCGCTTTTGCGATCCGCTGGCCTAGGTTGCCGTTGGCGCCGACGACCAGTGCCGTCATGTCCGAAGCGGTCATCACACCCAGCCCCCGGATACGTCGATGGTGGCCCCGGTCAGGTAGGAGGCATCGGGGGAGAGCAGGAATGCGGCCACCGCGGCGATCTCCGCGGGCTCGGCCAGTCTGCCCAGGGCGTTCATCGACGCGATCACCGCTTCGGGCGGGGCGGTGCGCAGGGCCGGCGGGGTGTAGCGCGCACCGACCTCGGCGGCCATATCGGTGGCCGTTCCACCGGGTGCGATGGCATTGATGGCGATGCCGCGCTCTGCCAATTCCGGGGCCAGGTTGAGCACCATCGCCGAGACGGCTGCCTTGCTCGCGGCGTACAGCGTGTGCTGGTAGACCGCGATGCGGGCGCTGACCGATGACATCAGCACGATGCGACCGCCACGGCCCATCGCCGTCACCGCGGCCTGGGTGACGAAGAGCTGCCCGGCGACGTTGGTGTGGAACACCCGATCGAAGTCGCGGGGGGTCAGCGATGCCAGCGGCCCGAAATGCTCGATACCGGCGCTGTTGGCGACGATGTCCAACCCGCCCAGGCTCGCCACGGTGTTCCGCACCAAGTCATGCGCTTGCTCGGCGTTGCTGACATCGGCTTGCAGTGCCGCGGCGTGAGTGCCGGCGGCACGCAACTCATCGACCAGTTCGTCGGCGGCTGCCGAGTTGGCGACGTAGTTGATCACTACCGACGCGCCCTCGGCGGCAAGGCGGCGGGCGATCGCGGCGCCGATCCCGCGGCTGCCGCCGGTGACGAGCGCGCGCTTGCCGACCAGCCGGTGCCCGCGGTCGGTGACCGGTTCGGTGGTGGGGGAAGTCATGGATCCTCCTCGAAGCGCGGGATGCATTCGCGCCGTTTCCAGTATGCATAAAACTCAACGTTTGTCTATAATTTTCGGTGAGACGACGATCGGGAGGGTGCGGTGAGCGAGACTGATCCGGTGGTGCCCGACGACACCGCCGAGCGCAAGGGCCAGCGCACCCGTCGTCGCATCCTGGAAGCGGCCCGCGGGGTGTTCGCCGACCTCGGTTACGAGCGCGCGACCATCCGGGTTATCGCGACAGCCGCCGGCGCCGACAAGTCGTCGGTCATCCAGTACTTCGGCACCAAGCAGAACCTGTTCCGTGAGGCGGTGCACTGGACTGTTCCGGCGGTCGCCGCGGTCGGTGACAGCGCCGACCAGACCGCCGAGAACCTGGCGCGGGGGATGTTCGCCGCGTGGTCGGCGAAGCCCAACTCACCGATGACGGTGCTGCTGCGCGCCAGCATGACCAGCGAGGACGCCGCCGAGGTCCTGCGCACCCACATCACCACCGAGGCCACCCCCGCGCTGGCCGGCGTCATCGACGCCCCCGACGCCCGGCTGCGCGCGGCACTGCTCGGCGCGATGCTGATGGGGGTGGCCAGCCAGCGCTACCTGCTGGGGATGCCGGATCTGTGCGACGTGGACACCGAGAAGATCCTGGCCGTCCTCACCCCGGCCCTGCGGGCCCTGATCGCCCCATCCGAAACCTCGAATGCTGACGACGAAAGGTGTGCACGATGAGTTTCAGCGACGAAGAGATTGCTTACCTGCGCTCCCAGCGGCTGGCGCGGATCGCCACGGTCAGCCCCGACGGACAACCCGACGTGGTGCCGGTGGGCTTCGAGTTCGACGGCACCCACCTCAACATCGGGGGCTACCGGCCGGCCACGACCCGGCGTCATCACAACGTGCTGGCCGGCAATCCCAAGGTTGCGGTCGTCATCGACGACCTGCTGTCAGAGCGGCCCTGGGTGCCGCGGTATCTGCGGATCTATGGCACCGCCGAGGTCGTCGACGGGCCGCAGCCGTACCTGCGGATCACGCCGGAGATCTCCTGGAGCTGGAACCTCGACGGCGGCGCCTCGATCGGTGGAGGCGGCGGCATGGCCCCGCCGCACCGGACGGTGCACTGACGGACCCCGTCGTACCCTGGCACTACGGTGCAGCCATGGCAACCAATTCCGCCCTCCGCGGCATCGTTATCGGAGCTGTTGTGACTGCGACGGCACTGACGCCGACCGCACCGGCGGGCGCGGACCCGGGCATCCCCGGCGACCCCGACACCCGCTGCGAGTCCGATGCGTTCGGCACCACCCAGTGGTGCGACGAGCCGATCCGACCGGACGGCACCTGGCGGCGCTGCTGGCACACCTCCTCGGTGCCGTTCTTCAACGGCAGCGGCGGGATCGGCGGCTACATCCCGGAGACCGGTCGGTGCGTCACCCTCGACGCCGGCAACATCCCGTTCGGCCAGCCCGGGCACATCGACGGCTGATTCGCCGGGTAATCGGAGTGCCCTCGGTGAGATTCGAACTGTAATGCAAGGTGCTGGTCAAAGCCGAAAAGCACGGTTTACCAGCAAAAACATGTCAAGGTAAGTCACGCCAAATCACGGCGTGTGCGAGCAAATCGTGTCCAAAGTGCGTCCAACGCGACCGGCTCCCGTAGCATCCCGACCATGAGAGCTTGCTTCGCGGTCGTTGCCGGTCTGCTGGCAGCCGCGCTGACCGTCGCAGCCCCGGCGATGGGCGACCCGGACAGACCTACACCGAACCCCAGCAGTCGATCCGATGACGCATATGAGGACTACGTGCTGGCTGGCAACACGCCGCTCCAGGGCCACGAAGACGAACACAGACGAATAACACGCCAAATTGGCATAGATATTTGCAATTATCTTAATCGGGGATTCGAATACAACGATTTAATGCAGGACGCACCCGACTCGGCAAATCGGCATCGGAATATCGTTGGTGCCGTTAAGTATTACTGCCCATGGGACGCTGATCGTCTTCCGGCATATTTGCAACCCGAATTAGCCAGTTAGGTTGAGGTAGTCCCGCCAGCGCAGGTGACCGCTCGCGCTCGGAAATGCGGTCCTGGCGATCCCTTGCCCTACGGTTCAAAAGACCGGTCGAAGGGACTGGATTTTAGGGTTTAACGCCAACGGAACCACCCCAAGTATTTAATTAGGTAAACGCAGCAGCGATAATCTCGTAATGATGCAATCGTCCATTCAGGTAGTGCGGCTCTACCATGCCTTCCACATTAATAGCAGTGAACGGACCCCATGACATAGAGAAATTACCCGACGCTGGCATCGGCGGAATATCGAAGCCGAACGGTGAAAGAAAGATTTGCAGCCGCGAATGAACCTTATTTCCAGTCGGATCGAACGTCACGCTAGGGGCGAGTGTCGTAACGATCCCCGGAACCGGGCCACGAAAGACTTCTACGAACGTCGCAGTACCAGCAACGAACTTCTTTTCTTTCAGGATTACGGTAACCCGATCGCTGAAAATCATTCCGCACGCTTCCGATACCGATTCAGAACGAAAAGCTCTGCCAGGTTGAAACCGGAGAAACCACCACGAATCGAAACGTTGCCAACGTCGGTAGAAAGCTGCTGCGGATTCGCAACCAATCGCGCCGTAGCGGTAACGATCACGGCGGCGATTTCGTCGTTCGGCTCCGAAGCGTCGAATCCGATCCCTCGCGTGTAGCCCCGAGCAAGCGCCGTAACGATGGCCGCGTGGCTCCCGGCGAGGGCGACTAATCCTGTATCGTCGCCCCCGCCGAGAAAATCAGCGACCGTCTGGCCGGTGACAGCGGCCATTATCAGATGGTGATTCCGGTCAGCTTCACGACGGCTTCCGCGTTCAGCGGCTTAGCGTCGTAACGGCAAACCACGCGAAGCGCCATCTGGTCGAAATCGCCGTAAGTCTGATCCAGAATCTTCACGGTCGGCGCAACGTCACGCGCAACCGCAATCTGACTGAAATCGACCAAAGCGGCCCGACCGGTAGGCGTGGAATCGCCGGTGTCAGGAATCCGATTGGACACGATCACCGGATGCCCGAGCAGTGTGTACCCGCCAGCGGCAGTAACGTCAGACTGAACGATGTACTGCCCGGTGGAATCCTTGATCTTGCGAAGATCAATCAGTTCGCGGCTCCGCATAATCCACTTCAAATTCGCCGGATTCACGTTCTCTCCGAGCGCCAGAGCTTCCGCGTCGTGCAAATCATCCAGTTCCAGAGGACCGGCCACAGCGAGGTCTTGCGTACCGGCCCACGCGAACAAACCCTGCGGCGTGGTCGTCCCGTCGCCGGAAGCGCCGAAGAGCTGCCCGTCCAGAACGGCGGCAACGTCGGTAACCAGCCGATCCCGCAAAGCGGCGTCCAGAGCTACAACCGACTGGCGGGCCAGTTCGTTGGAGTACCGGGTCAGCGTTTTCAGCGATTTCATCGTGGACGGCAAAAGAACCACTTCATCGAAATCCGGGTTAGCTTCGGGAATCTGCTCATTCTCACCGACCCACGAAACGTTCGTAGGTGCGCCGAGCTTCGGGATTCGAAGTTCGCTCGCAGTGTCAAAAATGCGCGGACCAGCAGCCAGGAACTTTGCGGCTTCCTCAAGCGGCTTAACGAGAATCTGCGCGACCTGCTGCTGAGTCAATTCATTTGCGGAAACGGTGCTGACGGCCATTGTGAAATATCCTTAATTGTGAATCGTACGCTTTTCGGGGGATTCCACGCCACCGGGACGTTTCACGTCAATCGCACGCCAGGCGCGATATACCGTCGATAGTAGCAGGAATTCACGCCCGAGCGCGAAGCATGGCGTGCAAATTCACCGGGTCAACCGAATTGCCCCGATTGCCCTGACCCACGTCGCCAGTAACGCGCCGCGTTGCCAGGTGCGGCTTTCCCGCCAGCAGAGCGTCCACAGCAGCGGCCAGTGCGTCCGGGTCGTCTAGGTGCGTCGCGTCGAATGGTAGGTCGGTCGGGTCGGCTAGCTTTCCGGTGGCAGCGGTCAGCGCGACGTGCAAGCGTTGCGCCAGTTCATCGGCTTTCTGCGCTCGTTCTCGATATCCGGCGCTTTCACGACGCAATTTTTCGACGTAGGTACGGCTGAACGTATCTGCCCCGTTTGCGCTTTCGCCGTCTGCCGTGTTTTCGCCGTCAGTCGAATCGGCGTCGTCGGTGGTCGCGTTTGCGGGTACGTCGTTATCCGATTCCGCGCTGAAACCTTCAGAAACGCGCTCATCATTACGGGCCATTTTTCCGATCCTTCTATCGTCTAGCTAGTTGGCATTACGGGATATTGCGAGATAGAGCCGCGCTGATTCTGCGCGAACTGGCCGGCCGCACGAATCTCCGAAATCTCGGTATCGGAGTATCCGAGCTTTTTCAGCGCAAAATCTCGGGGGAGTAGGCCGACCTGATACAGCTTCACAGTCGCGTCGGCTTCCTGCGCTACGCTTCGCGTTGCCGCGTCGGCCCACTGAACGCGAACGTCAGGAATCAGCCGGGGATCGAAACCGTCGCGCACGGCCAGCATCAATTTCGCCGTCTGCTCCCACGCTCGCCCGAACGTCTGCTGACGCGCTTCGGCCCTGGCCGTCAGGCTGGCTTCGCTGGCCCGCAGAGCGTCGGCGCTGGTCGGCTGATCGGCAAACACGCCGACGTAGTGCGCCGGGAGCGTGGAAACGGCCATGATCTGCCCGAGCAGCACGCGCACGGAAGCGTCGTATCCCGCCAGGTCAGCGGAAGGCAATTGTCCGAATTTCGCGTCAGGCGATTCGGAAATCATCGCCCGGTTTCCCTCGGGGATCGGATTTACCGCGTCCATGACGGGCTGACCATTTTCGAGAATCGGGTTTCCGTCGTCGTCTAGAACTTCCTGCTCTTCAAGTTCGATGCCCGTTGCCCATCGGCGCGGCCTACCGACATATTCGCTGGTTGTCATCATGTCAGTTAGCGATTTGTTCAGGCCGTCGCACAACGGCATAAGGTCGTCAATCTCGCTGGAACCGTAATCGTCCAGAATCCGATCCGAATTCCGGAGGTTCACGACGGGGACCACGCCGAGCGGATTATCAATTTCTTTCGTGACCTTGAAACCGACAGTTGCGCCAACGTGGTTCGCGCTGAACCGAACGATCTGATCCGGCAGGAACAAAACCGCTTCGGTCGTGTTGTCGGTTTCCCACCGCTTCACGGCGGCAACGATTTCGCGTGTTCCGGGGTCAACCTGAATCGTGACCTGTTTCGCGGATTCGACGGTTACGTTCGGTTGTCCCGCCAGATCAGCCCACACAATCGCGTACGAATCCCCGAGCAGCAATGCTTCCCGGTGCGCGACCGCTGATTGCTGATCTAGGTCGTTTCTGATCCAATCTTCCCAAAGCGATTTATCCGAGAAACCGGTGATCCGCAAACGTTCAGCCAGTGCGGTAACCGACAAACGGGGGATATTCGATGCCATGCGACCGAACCTATCCCCGAGCGCAATCTTCGCTTCGGGACTCAAGAAAGCGAGCGGCTGCGCTCCGTCGTAATAAGCGTCAAGAAGCGAATATCGCCCGATTGGCTCATCTAACTTTTGAAGCAGATTTTGCAGAAGATCGAAATTACTGATTGGATTCGGTGCGGTCACGCGAAACTCCTAGTTCGTCTTCTGGTCGTCCGTGTCGAATGCCACGCGGTCCTATCATAAGCCACAATAGCAGCCACCGCCGCGTCAATCTTGCGCGGCGAACCACGCTTATCCTTACTCACCAAATCGCCCATAGGAGTCCGCTTCGCCACGCAATGCAGGACGTGGTTAGAAAGCCGTTCGTCGCCGTCGTGCGTCATCGCCTTAGTCACGACAGCCTGATACAGCCGATCCGTTGCCGGTGCCATTCGGGCAGCCGTCGCGGTATTCCATTCGATCACCTGACGCTCTCCGTGACGTTTCGCCCACGCTTCGATTTCCGACCGCCATCCCCACGGATCACACGCCAGTTCGACAACCTCGTATTTCTGGAAAGCCAGATCGACCGCGTTACTGACATCTTCACGCGGAACGCGCCAGCGGTCGTCGCCGGGATTCTCCCAAATACCCTCAAGCCAAACGTAACCGTCCATCGTGCAACCGACCAGCGCCGTAGAGTCACCGGACGCGGAACCGTCAAAAGCCAAAACCACGCGCTCGCCAGGTTTGATATCCCGGCGCTTCTGGCATTCGGCCCACGTTCCCCACGGAAGCCAGGACTCCACACCGGTAACCCACTGGCCTAGCCGCAACTGGCGAAAAACCGGTTCGCGGATAGTCTTCAAAACAGCTTCTAGGCCATCTTCCGACAGAAACGGGTGATGACACGCGAGAGCAGGATTTGCTTCCCGCCAGGCTTTCCGGTCGTCAACGTCACAGCCAGGGGGAGCGGAATACTCCTTGAAGTAAAAAGACGAATCTATGCCGGATCGGCCATGTTCAACTAGCCGCCACATCACCGAATCAGCAGAGTCAGCTGGAGTCGAAATCGCCAGAGTCAACGATTCTGGTCGCTTCCCCGCCACGGAAGTAACCGCTTCCCACACGTCTTCGGTCACGACGTGAAGTTCATCCACGACCATCAGGCTAGGGTCGTGACCGTGCAAAGCGCCGGGTTCAGCGGGAAGCGGTAGTAGCGTGGCATCGTTTTCCGGCAGATACAGCCGATCCGCGTAAATCTGAATCCGTTCATCCAGCGTCGGGTTCAGTTCAACCATTCGCTTCGCATACCGCATGGTGATATTGGCCTGACGCTGATCGGATTCGACTACCAGAACTTCGGCAGACGGTGGTCCAACGAACATTTCAGACAATCCGAGCGCGGCAGCGAGCATCGTTTTACCGTTCGCACGGGGGATGCTGATTAGCGCAGTGCGGATATTTCGGTGAAAAGCTCCCTTGATGATCTCCTTTTGGAACGAACGGAGCTTAAACGGCTCTTTCGCCCCGTGACCACGCGGCGTAATCAGATAGTCTTCGATAAATTTCTGTCGTCGCAGAGCGCGATTACTTGGATAATGGTCGAAATCCAGCGGTTTAGCTGTAATCGCACCTTTCGGGCCGGCTCTCATTTTCTAAAATCCTCACTTTTGGCGGTTTTGGCGTGTGTAATCGAAAGTTTGAGTCCCCCCATCGGGTCGTTAACCCCCCTTTGACGGTTTATCCCCCACCCTTGCTGACTGGCCGCGTGCGGCTCCACGTTTCCGGTTGCATGGTCCGCACACTACGGCGATATCTCGTAAGCGTATCGCCTTTCCAGCGGCTTTTCTGGCCCATGCTTCCGGCGTGTGATCGGACTGTAAATCGTCGGTAGCCCCGCAATCCGAGCAGAACGGTTGCAGTTTTCGCGCTTTCTCTGACAGTTTGCGCCAAGCGTGGTCGTAGCCGCGTGCGGTTGTCGGTGCCTTGACTTCCGGGTTATCGGTAGTTTTGTGTTCGTCGCATCGGGAACTCTCGGACAATTCTCCACACTCTACGCAGGGCCGTAACAACACGCTATTAGTTCCTTCCGGTCGTGTCCCGCTGGGGCTGGTCGGCCCGTCCAGTGATACCAGTCGCGTGCAGCCACGAACGAAAACGCTCTGACCAGGCACGAAACCACGAATCCACGAAATGCACCCCACTTCGAAAACTTTTCTCTCCCACGTTTTTACCCCCTCATATACCTATTTTTCTCTCTCTAATAAAAGAAGTGGATACATGGATACCAGGGATATGTGCAGGTCAGAGCCGGTTTCGGTAGTGGATATGTCGTGGATATGGCGGTGGCTTCGTGTCTACGCGCTGGTCACGGCGCTTTGCTCCGTTGACTGGCCGGTGAATGCAGCCGGATCACGTTCTCTGCGCCGATCACTCGGTCACCGAGCGCCACGCCCGAGAAGCCGCGTTGCTGGCTCCCTACGCCACCGGGTCGACTCTCTACGATCTTCCGGCCATATGCTGCCCTGATCTGGGCTAGGAAATGGCGCATTGATCCACTGAAATATCCGTTGCGCTCGCACCACATTTTCCAGTGTGAATACAGGATGCTTCGCGGCACGAAACCGGCTTCGTCCAGTTCGCAGGTTTCGGTAATGAATTCAGTGATCGGGCTTGCGGCTTCATCCATTTCTGCGGCCAACTGGCGGGATGACTTCGGTTCGGTGAACTCACCTTGCGCGTTGAGTCGTTCCAGGCCGTCGAGCGCCCAGTTGAAGATTCCTGGCAGTTCGGCTTCCAGCTTTTCGCGTAGCTTCCGATCCGGGCTATCTTCGAATTTGTTGACGGTTTCGAGCACAACCATTCGTTTGATAATCGCGCCGGATGCGTCGGGTATGGCGGCTCTTCCGGATCGAGAGTGCGTGGACTGGTGTC
>NZ_JAHCLR010000020.1 GCF_018455725.1 Mycolicibacter acidiphilus | reverse complement strand
TGTTTGTGAAGGACTACCCCGATCTATATCAACCGCCCGGTAGCCTCTGGCGTGTGAATTCCCGCGAACGTACCCGGGTGGCCGTCGTGTTCGGCGGCCGCAGCAGCGAGCACTCCATTTCCTGCGTCTCGGCGGGCAGCATCCTGCGCAACCTGGACCCGGACCGCTTCGAGGCGGTCGCGGTGGGCATCACCGTTGAAGGCTCCTGGGTGCTGACCGACGGCGACCCGGACGTGTGGGCGATCAGCGGGCGGGAACTTCCGGCGGTGACGTCGGCGTCCGGCACTGAGTTGGCGCTGCCCGCCGACCCGCGGCGGGCCGGCCAACTGGTGGCTTTATCTGCCGGGGAATCGTCCGGGGACGCCGGCGCGGTGCTGAGCTCGGTCGACGTGGTGTTCCCGGTGCTGCACGGCCCGTACGGCGAGGACGGGACGGTGCAGGGTCTGCTCGAACTGGCCGGGGTGCCCTATGTCGGAGCCGGGGTGCTGGCCAGCGCGGCCGGGATGGACAAGGAGTTCACCAAGAAGCTGCTGGTCGCTGAGGGCCTGCCGATCGGACCCTACGCCGTGCTGCGGCCGGCCCAGGAGACGCTGGAACCCGCCGACCGGGAGCGGCTCGGGCTGCCGCTGTTCGTCAAGCCCGCCCGCGGCGGATCCTCGATCGGGGTCAGCCGGGTGGCGAGCTGGGACGAACTGCCCGCCGCCATCGCCGAGGCGCGCCGCCACGACCCGAAGGTGATCGTCGAGGCTGCCATCGTCGGGCGCGAAGTGGAGTGCGGCGTCCTGGAATTCCCGGACGGCACCGTGGCGGCCAGCCCGATCGGGGAGATCCGGGTGGCCGGGGTGGGCGGCCGGGACGACTCGTTCTACGACTTCGCCACCAAGTACCTCGACGACGCGGCCGAACTCGATGTTCCCGCCAAGGTTGATGATGACACCGCGGATGCATTGCGGCAGTTGGCGATCCGGGCGTTCGCCGCGCTCGATTGCCAGGGCCTGGCCCGGGTGGACTTCTTCCTCACCGAGGACGGCCCGGTGATCAACGAGATCAACACCATGCCGGGGTTCACCACGATCTCGATGTACCCGCGGATGTGGGCGGCCAGTGGGATGGACTACCCGACCCTGCTGGCGACGATGATCGACACCGCACTGGCCCGCGGGACCGGCCTGCGCTGATCCACCTGCCGGCTAATGCGGCGGACCGGGCTTGATCGCCGCCGCGGGCATCGTCGTCGCGACCAGCGCGGAAAGCTCCTGGATCGGCGTCGGCCCGGACCCCGGCGGCAGCGTCAGCGCGATGTAGACGGGCCGGTCGACGGCGAACCAGGTGGCGCGGTCGGCTTCCCGGACCGCGAACCACTGCACCTGGTCGACCACTTGGATCGGTGACCCCACGACGAAGTCGGCGGGCCGGTCCAGCCCGCAGCGCAGCACCACCGGTTCGCCGTCACCGGTCCAGGCCGCCGCCCCGTCGGGGGCCGGGGGGAGAAGCGCGCTGCGCTGATAGTCGCCGAGACGCGGCGGCAAGGCGCTCAGCAGCGCATGGCAGGCCGGGTCGTCGGCGTGCGGGGCGGGCACCGCCGCCAGGGCGACCGGTTGCCGTGCCGGCCGGTGTGCGGCCGCGAACGCCACCGCGGTGCCGACCGCCGCGACGGCGAACACCAGGGCGGCGATCAGCACGGCGCGTGATGGTCCGTCCGAACCCGACTCGGGGGCCGTCTCCGGTTCGGTCACTGCCTGGACTCCTTCTACACTCCACGGGTGAGCGGTGACGGGCCCACCCTGGGCCAATTGGGAGAGTTTCCCATGATCGATCGGCTGGTGGCCGGTCGCCGTCAGCCCGACACCACCCTGCTCGGTCCCGGCGACGACGCCGCGGTGGTCGCGGCGGGCGACGGCCGGGTGCTGATCTCCACCGACATGCTGGTGCAGGGCCGGCACTTCCGGCTGGACTGGTCGACGCCGAACGATATCGGCCGCAAGGCCATTGCGCAGAATGCCGCCGACATCGAGGCGATGGGGGCGCGGCCCACGGCGTTCGTCGTCGCGTTCGGTGCTCCGGTCGACACCCCGGCGGCGGCGGTGGGTGCGCTGGCCGACGGGATGTGGGCGGAGGCCGGGCGGTTCGGCGCCGGCATCGTCGGCGGTGACCTGGTGCAGGCGGACCGCTGGGTGGTGTCGGTGACGGTGCTGGGCGACGCATGCGGTCGGCCGCCGGTGCTGCGGTCCGGTGCGCGGGCCGGGGCGACGGTGGCGGTGACCGGGGAGCTGGGGCGCTCGGCGGCCGGATATGAACTGTGGCGTAACGGCATCGACGACTTCGCCGACCTGCGGCAGCGGCACCTGGTGCCGGAGCCGCCCTACGGGCAAGGGGCGGTGGCCGCCGCCGCCGGGGCGCAGGCGATGACCGACGTCTCCGACGGGCTGATCGCCGACCTCGGCCATGTCGCGGTGGCATCGGCGGTGACGATCGATGTGTCCACCGCGGCACTGTCTTCCGACCAGGCGGCGCTGACCGGGCCGGCCGAAGCCACCGGCGTCGACCCGTGGTCGTGGGTGCTCGGCGGGGGAGAAGACCATGCGCTGGTCGCGGCGTTCCCGGGCGCGGTCCCCGCCGGGTGGCGGGTGATCGGGCGGGTGCTCGACGGGCCGGGGCGGGTGCTGGTCGACGGCGTGCCGTGGGCCGGTCGGCAGGGCTGGCAGTCGTTCGACGACTAGTGCCCGATACGTTGGGACGCTATGAGCGCACGACCACTCCCCGAACTCGTCGAGCCGGGCTGGGCTGCGGCGCTTGCGCCGGTCAGCGATCAGGTCGCAGCGATGGGGCGGTTTCTGCGCGATGAGGCGGCCCAGGGGCGCGGCTACCTGCCCGCCGGGCCTAATGTGCTGCGAGCGTTCACGTTTCCCTTCGATCAGGTTCGGGTGCTGATCGTCGGCCAGGACCCCTATCCGACACCCGGCCATGCGGTCGGGCTGAGTTTCTCGGTGGCCCCTGAGGTGCGCCCGCTGCCGCGCAGCCTGGACAACATCTTCGCCGAATACGGCCGGGATCTGGGCTATCCCAAGCCGTCGTGCGGCGATCTCAGTCCCTGGTCGCAGCGCGGGGTGATGCTGCTCAACCGAGTGCTCACGGTCGCGCCGGGCAACGCCGCCTCTCACCGCGGCAAGGGGTGGGAGCCGGTCACCGAGTGCGCGATCCGGGCGCTGGTCGGCCGCGACCGGCCGCTGGTGGCGATCCTGTGGGGCCGCGACGCGCAGACGCTCAAGCCGATGCTGGTCGACGGCGGCTGCGCGGTGATCGAATCCGCCCACCCGTCACCGCTGTCGGCGTCGCGCGGGTTCTTCGGCTCGCGACCGTTCAGCCGGGCCAACGAACTGCTCGGGCAGGCCGGAGCCGAACCGATCGACTGGCGGCTGCCGTAGTCAGGCCATAGTCAGGCGGTGGTCCGCAGCTGCGCCCGGTGCGCAGCCAGAAACGGCTTGATCAGGTCGACGACCAGCCAGTGTCGATCGTTGTCGACGGCGACGACGATGCCCAGGTTCTGCCGGATGCCGCCCACTTCGGCGATGACGGCCGATCCGCGGGTCATCGGGTAGAGGGGCTCGCTCGGGTCGTCGGCGGCGATCACCACCCGGTCGACACCGGCCGGGATGCTCGCCAACTCCGAGGTGGACGCCGGATCGAGCACCCGGCCCGTGACGACGTAGCCGAAGTCGTTGGTCCAGGACGCCGGTGCGCCCCAGACCGAGCGCGCCGATGTGACCAGCCGATCCGTCGCCGGTTCCCCGTCGATCTCGGTGCTGACCGGCAGTGGCCAGTCGGATCGGTGGGTGAGCACGGCCAGTGGTGAGGTCGGCATCGTCCACGGCCGATCGTCGGCCGCGGGCTGCCCGTCGCCGGCTGCGAGGTAGCTGATCTCACCGATCTGGGTCTGCTCGAAGATCTCCTTCGGGACGAACGTCTTCGTCACGAACACCGGGGTGTGCACACCGCGGCCGGCGCAGGGGCCGGCGGTGAGGAAACCCGGCCGGAGTTGCCCGTCCGAACCCGGGAAGTCGATGTAGAAACCGAGCTGACAGGGCGTGACGTCGTAGCCGCCGCCGTCGGAGGTGTCGGCGCCGACCATGATCGGCGCCCCGGGGTGCAGGACCGACACCGGTGCCGTCGCCACCCGAGCCTTGTTGACCGGCGGCGGTAAGGGACCCAGCGTGACCGTCGGGGTGACGTCGGTGTCCGGGTCACCTGCTGCGATCGGGGCGCAACTGAGGACACCCAGCGCGGCCAGTGCGGCGACCAGTGCGCGGGTGGTGAGACGAGATGTCATCTTCGCGGCGGGCGAACCCTAGCCGCGGACGACCTTGCCGGCCTTGATGCACGACGTGCAGGCGTTCAGGCGCTGCTTGTTGCCGCCCGGACGCACCGCGTGCACGACCTGGATGTTCGGGTCCCACCGCCGGCTGGTCCGGCGGTGCGAGTGGGACACCGACTTGCCGAAGCCGGGCCGCTTCCCGCAGATATCGCACACGGCAGCCATATGTGACACTCCTCAAAACGTTTACTTGAGGGCCAACAACCGCAGGGGGTGGCCCGACAACCTGATCAGGATACCCGGCCGGTTGGGGAACCACCAAAACGCCTCCCCAGCACTGTGACGCCACGTGACCTGTGCCGTCGGTGGCAGTGGCTAGGCTTGCTCCCAGCGGAGGTGATGCGAGGAAGGCGGGCCCGGGTGACGCAGCAGGCGGGTGGACCCGAACGTCTGCTGGACGCCGGCGCGCTGCGGGACTGGGCGCACACGTGCGTCGGCGACCTCATCACCCACACCGATGAGATCAACCAGCTCAACGTCTTCCCCGTCGCGGACTCCGACACCGGCACCAACATGCTGTTCACCATGCGTTCGGCGCTGGCCGAGGCCAATACGGAGGCGGCCTCGGGTGAGGTCGCCAACGTCGCCGCGGCACTGTCGGCGGGCGCGCTGCACGGGGCGCGGGGCAACTCCGGCGTGATCCTGTCGCAGATCCTGCGTGGCATCGCCGACGCCGCCGCCGATCAGTCCACCGACATCGACGCGGTCACCCTCGGCTCCGGGCTGCGGCACGGCGTCGACCTGGTCGTCACGTCGATGGGCGGTCAGGAGATCTCCGGCACCATCGTCTCGGTGCTGGCAGCCGCCGCCGACGCTGTCGAACAGTGCGCCGCCGACGGGCTGGCCGCCGCGGTCACCGGTGCCGCCGACGCCGCGGCAGTGGCACTGGAGAAGACGCCCGCCCAGCTGGAGGTGCTCGCCGATGCCGGGGTGGTCGACGCCGGCGGTCGCGGACTGCTGGTGCTGCTCGACGCGCTGCGCAGCACCATCACCGGGCAGCCGGTCAGCCGTCCGGCCTACACACCGGCGCCGCGCCGGCGGACCGCCGAGACGGTCGTCGCCGCACCGGTCCCGCACTTCGAGGTGATGTACCTGCTCGGTGAGTGCGATCCCACCGGTGTCGAGGCACTGCGGGAACGGCTGGGCCAGCTCGGCGAATCCGTGGCGATCGCCACCGCGGGAGTGGTCGGCGGCTACTCGGTGCACGTGCACACCGACGACGCCGGCGCCGCCGTCGAAGCCGGCCTGGAGTTCGGCCGGCCGCGGCGCATCCAGATCTCGGCGCTGGTCGGCGCGGCCGGTCCGGCGCCGGGCAGCTGGGCCCGGGAGCGGGCGGTGCTGGCGGTGGCCGACGGCGACGGCGCGGCCGCACTCTTCGACGGCGAAGGCGCCTGCGTGCTGCGGCCCGACCGGCACACCGTCGACCTGCCCGCCACGATCAGCGCCCAGCAGCTGCTGCGTGCGGTGGTCGACACCGGCGCCGCACAGGTGATGGTGCTGCCCAACGGTTACGTCGCCGCCGAGGAACTGGTCGCGGGCTGCACCGCCGCGATCGGCTGGGGTATCGAAGTGGTGCCGGTGCCGTGCGGGTCGATGGTGCAGGGACTGGCGGCGCTGGCGGTCCACGATCAGGACCGGCCGGTGGTCGACGACGGCTACATGATGACCCGGGCCGCCGGCGCCACCCGGCACGGTTCGGTGCGGATCGCCACCGAGGCCGCGCTGACCTGGGCGGGTTCCTGCCGGCCGGGCGACGGACTGGGCATCGCGGGGGATGAGGTGCTGATCGTTGCCGACAGTGTCGACAAGGCCGCCACCGGTCTGATCGACCTGCTGCTGGCCGCCGGCGGTGAGTTGGTGACGGTGCTGTTCGGCGCCGACATCGACGGTGCGACGGTCGACGGCCTGACCGCCGTGCTGGCCCGGCACGTGCACGATCGGCATCCGGGCTCCGAATTGATGACCTACCGCACCGGGCACCGCGGCGACGCCCTGCTGATCGGAGTCGAGTAGTGGCGGTGACGCTGGCCGACCGGCTGGACTTCATCGTCGGCGCCGATGCCGCCGGCAAGCTCGACGAGGCGCTCGGTATCCGTACCGTCGGTGATCTGCTGCGGCACTACCCGCGCAGCTATGTGGAGGGCACCGGGGTGCGCGGTCCCGCCGACGCCCGCCCCGCCGAGGGCGATCACATCACGGTCGTCGACACGATCAGTTCCGCGGTGGTCAAGGAGATGCAGCGCCGCAAGGGTCAGTACCTCGTGGTCACCGTCGGCAGTGACCAGACCAAGGTCACTGCGACGTTCTTCAACCCCCGGGGTCTGCGCTGGCGGCTCACCAAAGGCACCCGGGTGATGCTGTCCGGGGAGGTGAAGTTGTACCGGGGCGCCGTGCAGCTGACCCATCCGGACTTCCTGGTGCTCAAAGAAGCCGACGACGCATCCCAGCAGCGGAATTTCGGCAGCCAGTCGCTGCGCAACATCGCCAATGCCTCCGAGGCGGTCAGCGGCACGGTGCTGCAGTCGGAGTTCGAACGCAGCTGCTACCCCATCTACGCGGCCACCACCAAAGTGCAGAGCTGGGACATCTTCCGCTGCATCCGGCAGGTTCTCCAGGTGCTCGATCCGGTGCCCGAGACGCTGCCCGAGGCGGTACTGCGCGAGCGCGGGCTGATCGGTGAGGATCAGGCGCTGCGCGACATCCATCTCGCCGAGACGAAGGAGCGCCGCGACCGTGCCCGGGACCGGCTGACGTTCGACGAGGCCGCCGGTCTGCAGTGGGCGCTGGCCGTCCGGCGGCACGGCGAACTGTCCGAGACCGGTCCACCGGCACCGCGCCGTGACGACGGGCTGACGGCGGAGTTGCTGCAGCGGTTGCCGTTCGAGCTCACCGACGGACAGCGCGAGGTGCTCGCGGTGCTGCAGAGCGAACTGGCGGCGACCCGCCCGATGAACCGGCTGCTGCAGGGTGAGGTCGGCTCCGGCAAGACGATCCTGGCGCTGCTGGCGATGCTGCAACTGGTCGATGCGGGCTACCAGTGCGCGCTGCTGGCACCCACCGAAGTCCTTGCGGCCCAGCATGGCCGGTCGATCCGAGACATGCTGGGTCCGCTGGCGCTCGGTGGCCAGCTGGGTGGCGCCGAGAACGCCACCGCGGTCACCCTGCTCACCGGGTCGATGCCGGCGCCGGCCAAGAAGCAGGCGTACGCCGAGATCGCTTGCGGGCAGGCCGGAATCGTCGTCGGCACCCACGCGCTGCTGCAGGATGCCGTCGCGTTCCACCGGCTGGGCATGGTGGTCGTCGATGAGCAGCACCGGTTCGGGGTGGAACAGCGGGATCAGTTGCGCGCCAAGGCCCCCGACGGTGTCACCCCGCACCTGCTGGTGATGACTGCGACCCCGATCCCGCGCACGGTCGCCCTCACCGTGTACGGGGATCTGGAGACCTCCACGCTGCGGGAGCTGCCCCGGGGGCGTCAGCCGATCTCCACCTCGGTCATCTTCGCCGCCGAGAAGCCGGCCTGGGTGGACCGGGCGTGGGCCCGCATCCGGGAGGAGGTGGCCGCCGGCCGCCAGGCCTACGTGGTGGCACCCCGCATCGACGAGACCGAACCGGACGGCAAATCCGGTCAGCCGGCGGAGAACACCCGCCCGTCGGAGACCGCCGTCGGGCTATACCAGCGGCTGCGCGCCGGGGAGTTGTCCGGCCTGCGACTGGGGCTGATGCACGGCCGGCTCTCCGGCGAGGAGAAGGACGCGGTGATGACCGCGTTCCGCGCCGGCGACGTCGACGTGCTGGTCTGCACCACCGTCATCGAAGTCGGCGTCGACGTGCCTAACGCGACCGTCATGCTGATCGCCGACGCCGACTGGTTCGGCATCAGCCAGCTGCACCAGCTGCGCGGCCGTATCGGCCGGGGTGCGCATGCCAGCCTCTGCCTGCTGCTGACGTCGAGCAAGTCGACCTCGCCGGCCGCCCGGAGGCTGAAAGCCGTGGCCGGCTCACTCGACGGGTTCCTGCTGGCGGATTTGGACATGAAGGAGCGTGGTGAGGGAGATGTGCTGGGCCGCAACCAATCCGGCTGGAAGGGTGGGCTGAAGTTGCTGTCGCTGTCCGAGCATGGGGAGGTCATCGAGGCAGCCCGCACGTTCTGCATCGATCTGTTCGCCGCAGATCCCGACGATCCCGGATTGGCGCTGCTGGCGACGCCGTTCAACGACATCGAATACTTGGATAAATCATGAAACCGAGAACGCTGGTCTGGCTGGCGGCAGCGGCGGTGGTGGCCGTGCTGGTCGCCTATCAGGCGGTGTCGACCACCGGACACCGCAGTCGCGACTTGGCCGCGGCGGCCGGTGTCCCGACGGTGCAGCCCGGCACCGACGTGCTGGCCGGCATCACCGTCGTCCCGGAGCGGGTGCGGCGCAACGACTATCACCGGTCGGCATACGGTGACGCCTGGGACGACGACAACGACGCACCCGGCGGCCACAACGGGTGCGACACCCGCGACGACATCCTCAACCGGGACCTCGTCGACATCACCCATGTGTCGACGAAGCGCTGCCCGGAGGCCGTCGCGACCGGAACCCTGCACGACCCGTACACCAACGCCACGGTCGCGTTCACCCGCGGCGCGAAAATCGGTGAGGCAGTGCAGATCGACCACATCGTGCCGCTGGCCTACGCCTGGGACATGGGTGCCTCGGGCTGGCCGTTCCGCAAGCGGCTGCGGTTCGCCAACGATCCCGCCAACCTGCTGGCGGTCGCCGGTCAGGGCAACCAGGACAAGGGCGACGCCCAACCGGCGCTGTGGATGCCGCCGAATAAATCGTTCGACTGCCAGTACGCGATGGCCTACATTGCCGTGGTGCGCGGCTACGGGCTGCGGTTGGACCGGCCGTCCGCCGATGTGCTGCGCCGGGCGGCGGCAACCTGCCCGGCCGGATGATTTGATCGGAGTGTCGATGACGGTCAGATGCGTTGCGGCCTGCGGTGCTTCGTTGATCGTCGCCGCGCTGGCGATCGCGCCGCCCGCCGCTACCGAGCCGCAGTTCCCGGATCTGGGCCGGTTCACGGCGGTGAACGCGGCCGAATACGGGATCCCGATCCCGAGCGACGGGCCGTATCCCGGGGCGCAGACGGGTGTGGCATTCGGCACCCCGTCCGGGCAGAACTGCAGTATCTGGATCAACGTTCGGGGGATGTGGGCCGCCGCGTACTGCAATGGGCCGATTCCAGGACGATCCCAGACGAGTGTCAGCGTCGGGACCACAGCGGCCGGCGAGTTTAGGGATAGCGCCGGTTCCGGAGATGGCCAGTCCACATTGCTGCCGGTCGGCCACAAGATCGAGTTCACCCGCCGTGGCTATGTGGGCACGTGCGCCGCCGACACAGCGATGACGGCCTGTGTCGTCGACTATGACCCGCCCAGTTCGCCTGCTCGGCACGGCTTCGTGCTGGGCCCGCAGGAAAGCTGGACGTTCTGATGACGGACCACTGGGCTACCACCCCGACCCTGTGCGGCGACCATGTGCTGCTGCGGCCCACCGTGCTCGATGACACCCCGGCGTTGGCACGCGCCTACGACGTGGAGACCACCCGCTATTTCCTCTACGGCAGCGAGTCCGGCCCGCCGACCGGGGAGACCGTGCAGCACGCGCTGGGTTCCGGCCGTCAGGTGCTCACCCAGATCGAGACCGCGACCGGTGCGGTGGTCGGCACGACGTCGATCTACAACATGAACGAGGTGCATCGCCGGGTCACCGTCGGCTACACCTGGCTGACGTCGCGGGTCCGCGGGTCGGCCGTCAACTCCGAATCGAAGCTGCTGCTGTTCGACCACTGCTTCGGCACGCTCGGGGCTGTGCGGGTGGAGCTCAACGTCGACGAGCTCAACGAGCGGTCCCGCCGCGCGGTGACCGCTATCGGGGCGACGCAGGAGGGGGCGCTGCGCAAGCACGCCCGTCGCCGCGACGGCAGTTGGCGCACCACGATCGTCTACTCGGTGATCGACGACGACTGGCCGGCGGTGCGGGCCCGGCTGGTGCAGCGGATCAACCGACCGCGGTGAGCCGGAATCTCACGACGCGACACGCCGGCGCGGCGTCGTGGGATTCCGCCTCGGCGGGAGGGGGTGGCTAGGCGCCGGCGTAGGTCAGCGGGTCCTCGCAGACCCGGGTGCCGTCGTTGAGACCGTTGAGTGTCGCCATGTGCTCGTCGGCGAGCTCAAAGTCGAACACGTTGAGGTTGGCCGCGATCCGCTCCGGCTGCGATGAGCGGGGGATCGTCACGTTGCCCAGCTGCAGGCTCCACCGGATCAGCACCTGCGCGGGGGTGCGGCTGTACTCGGCGGCGATGCCCGCCACCGTCGGGTTGTCCAGCAGGCGGCCCTTGGCCAGCGGGCTGTAGGCCTCGGTGACGATGCCGCGCTCGGCGTGGAAGGCCCGCAGTTCGGCCTGGTTGAGCAGCGGGTGCAGTTCGATCTGGTTGACCGCCGGGGTCTCGAAGCTCAGGTCGATCGCGTCGTCGAGATGCTGCTCGGTGAAGTTGCAGACCCCGATCGAGCGGGTCAAGCCCAGCTCCTTGGACTGGATCAGCCCGCCGAAGCTGTCGACGTACATGCCCAGCGCCGGCGCCGGCCAGTGCACCAGGTACAGGTCCACGTACTCCAGGCCGAGGCGCTCCACGCTCGCCTTGCAGGCCTCGATAGCGGCGGTCAGGCCCTGATCGGCGGTGGCCAGCTTGGTGGTGATGAACAGCTCGTCGCGGGGGATCCCCGACGCGGCGACGGCCCGGCCCACCGCGGCCTCATTGCCGTACACCTTGGCGGTGTCGATCAACCGGCAGCCCGCCTCCAGTGCGGCCGACACCGCGCGCTCCGTCTCGGCGTCGGACAACTCCGCCGTCCCGATGCCGAGCGTCGGCATCGTGTTGTCGTCGTTGAGCACGACGGAGGGGATCGGGGTCGGCGTCATCTCACCTGCCTGTGTAGTCGAATATGCGTGGATCGGGGCCCAAGCGGGCGCCATCGTCGAGAGAGGATAGCGCGGCCATCTCCGCGGCACCGAGTTCGAAGTCGAACACTTCGAAGTTGCTAACGATCCGCTCAGGGTGGACCGACTTCGGGATGACGATGTTACCGAGTTGCAGGTGCCACCTGATCAGCACTTGCGCCGGCGTCTTGTCGCAGCCGTGGCGACCGCGGTGACGGCCGGGTCGCTCAGCAGCGAACCCTGCCCCAGCGGCGCCCACGCCTCGGTGGCGATGCCCAGCCGCGCGTGCGTTTCCCGCAGTTCGGCCTGGGTGAACCTGGGGTGCAGTTCGATCTGGTTGACGACGGGCACGATCCCGGTCCCGTCGATGAGCAGCTTGAGGTGCTCGGGCTCGAAATTGCTCACCCCGATCGACCGGATCCGGCCCTGATCGCGCAGGTGGGCGAAGGCCCGGAACGTCTCGACGAACTGATTGCGGCCGGGCAGCGGCCAGTGGATCAGGTAGAGGTCGAGGTAGTCCAGGCCGAGGCGGTCCATGCTGGCGTCGAATGCGCTCAACGTGGATTCGTAGCCCTGGTCGGCGTTCCAGAGTTTGGTGACCAGGTAGATCTCATCGCGCGGCACGTCGCTGGCCCTGATCGCCCGGCCGACTTCGCGCTCGTTGCCGTACAGTGCGGCAGTGTCGATGTGGCGGTATCCGGCCTGCAGCGCCGTGGTCACCGCCTGTTCGGCATCCGCCGGCGGAACCTTGTAGACCCCGAAACCGACGCTGGGGATCGAATTACCGTCGTTGAGCGTGACCGAGCGCAAGTTACTGGGAGCAGCCATGACACGAAGTCTGCCAGGCGGATCTGACCGGGCGGCGACGGCGCGGTTCGCCGACCGGTTGCAGAGCACCGCCGTCAGTGTGGGAATGAAGGTCACCCCGTTTCTGCCGCTGCCGGTGAAGCGGCTGATGACCGGCGGCCGGTCGGTGAGCATCGACGGCAACACCCTCGATCCCACGCTGCAGTTGACGCTCGCCGGGCAGCGGGTGCTGGGCATCGACGGCCTCGTGATCGACGACGACGTCGAGGCCTCCCGGGCACAACTGCGTGAACTGCTGTCCGGATTGGGTGGTGAGGACGTCCACGTCAAGGTCCGCGACGTCACCGTGCCCGGTCCGGCGGGAGACATCGGCGCCCGGCTGTACCGCCCGCCCGGCGGCCGGACCACGGCACTGCTGGTCTTCTATCACGGCGGCGGGTTCGTCATCGGCGACCTGGACGCCTACGACGCGGTGTGCCGGCAGGTCTGCCGGGACGGCGACGTGGCGGTGCTGTCGGTCGATTACCGGCTCGCACCGGAGCATCCGGCTCCGGCGGCCCTCGACGACGCCTACGCGGCGTTCCGCTGGGCGGCTGAGCACGCCGCCGACCTCGGTGCCGTTCCCGGACGCATCGCCGTCGGCGGCGACAGCGCCGGTGGCAACCTGGCTGCGGGGGTGGCGCTGCTGGCCCGTGACGAGGCCCGTCGCCAAGCCCCTGACAAGGGCGCACCGACGCCGATCCTGCAGTGGCTGCTCTACCCGGTCACCGACTGTGCTGCGACCACCCGGTCTCGGACGCTCTACGCCGACGGTTTCGTGCTGACCAAACACGACATCGACTGGTTCACCGCCCAGTACGTCGGTGGCTCCGGTGTCGACCCGACCGACCCTCGGGTGTCGCCGCTGCGGGCGTCGGATCTGTCCGGTCTGCCGCCGGCACTGATCGCCCTGGCCGGTTTCGACCCGCTGCACGACGAGGGGGCGAGCTTCGCGGCGGCGCTGCAGGAGGCCGGGAACGTGGTGGACCTGCGGGTGGCGGGGCCGCTGACGCACGGCTTCGTCAGTCTGGCTGCGCTCGGCGGCGGCAGTGCCACCGCGACGACACAGCTGATATCCGCGTTGCGCGCCCACCTCAGCCGCGGCGCGACGGGCTGAGCCCGACGGTACGCTAGGCGGCGAACCAACCACCGAACACGAGGAACGACGCACCTGTGGCCAGCAAACCCAAACGCCCCGGCGCCTCCGGCTTGAAGGCCGCCGACCAGAAACGTAACGCCGTCATGCAGTTCGGGCTCATCGGGCTCGTGCTGGTGTTCGCGGTCGGCCTGATCGGGTACATCGTGTTCTCCAACACGCACGGGAAGACGGCGGCCAACGCCGGCACCGCGGTCCGGGTGACGTCGGACAAGCTGATCACCCAGGACGGGACCACCGAGCCGAAGGCCGTGGTCTCGTTCTACGAGGACTTCCTCTGCCCGGCCTGCGGGAATGTGGAGCGGGCGTTCGGGCCGACGATCTCGCGGATGATCGACATCGGTGCGATCGCCGCGGATTACCACATGGTGGCGATCCTGGACCGACCTGAGTACGACTACTACTCCAGCCGGGCTGGGGCCGCGGCCTACTGCGTCGCCGACGCGAGCATCGACGCGTTCCGCCGATTCCACACTGCGCTGTACACCAAGCAACTACAGCCGATTGAAGGCGGACCGAGCTACCCCGACAACAACCGCCTGATCGAGACCGCGCGCCAGGCGGGTGTCGTCGGCGACGTTCCGGCCTGCATCAACAGCGGCAAATACCTGAAGATGGTGCGCGGCGCGGCAAAGGCCGGCGGTATCAACGCCACCCCGACGCTGCGGATCAACGGCGCGGACTACCGGCCGTCGACACCCGAGGCGCTGGTCGCCAAGATCAAGGAGATCGTCGGCGACGTGCCGGGGCTGGAAGCGGTCAACCCGCCGGCCGAGGAGTCGTAACCATCACGGCCGCGCTCTCCCCGGAGCAGACCGAGGTGCCCGGCGCCCCGGCCGGCGGCACGCCGGTGTCGGCGGGCGCCGCGTGGCTGGTGCTGCTCGCCGGGGTGATCGGGCTGGCCGCGTCGATCACGCTGACCGTCGAGAAGATCCGGCTGCTCGCCGATTCGGGCTACGTGCCGTCGTGCAACCTGAACCCGGTGCTGTCCTGCGGGTCGGTGATGGCCACCCACCAGGCGTCGGTGGTCGGGTTCCCCAACCCGATCCTGGGCATCGCCGGCTTCACCGTGGTGTTGGTCAGCGGTGTACTCGCGCTGGCGAAAGTGCCACTGCCACGGTGGTATTGGGCAGGCCTGACGGTGGGGGCGGCGATCGGGACGGCCTTCGTGCACTGGCTGATATTCCAGAGCCTGTACCGGATCGGCGCCCTGTGCCCGTACTGCATGGTGGTGTGGTCGGTGACGATTCCGCTGCTGGTGGTGTCCGCATCCATCGCATTCGCACCGGATTCCGGACACAAGAATTTGCAGATTTTGCACCGGTGGCGCTGGACCTTCGTTGCGTTATGGTTCATCGCGTTATTCATGTTGATATTCATCAGGTTTCAGGATTACTGGGTGACGTTGATCTAAGGGGTGGCGTGTGATTTCCAAGGTGCTGGTCGCCAACCGCGGGGAAATCGCGATCCGGGCGTTTCGCGCTGCCTACGAACTAGGCATCGAGACCGTCGCGGTCTATGCCTAC
Organism: Mycolicibacter acidiphilus; assembly: GCF_018455725.1. Classification (GTDB taxonomy): domain Bacteria; phylum Actinomycetota; class Actinomycetes; order Mycobacteriales; family Mycobacteriaceae; genus Mycobacterium; species Mycobacterium acidiphilum. The sequence continues at coordinate 84,779 of NZ_JAHCLR010000020.1, read as the reverse complement.
GAGGACCGCAACTCGCTGCACCGGCTCAAGGCCGACGAGTCCTATCAGATCGGCGAACCCGGCCACCCGGTGCGCGGCTACCTGTCGGTGGACGCCATCGTCGGTGCAGCGAAGCGTTGCGGTGCCGACGCGATCTACCCCGGTTACGGTTTCCTCTCCGAGAACCCGCGTCTGGCGCAGGCCTGCGCCGAGGCGGGCATCACCTTCGTCGGCCCCAGTGCAGCGGTGCTGGCGTTGGCGGGCAACAAGTCCCACGCCGTCGCGGCCGCCCGCGAGGCCGGCCTGCCGGTGCTGGCGTCGTCGGCGCCGTCGACCTCGGTGGACGAGTTGCTCGCGGCGGCGTCCGGCATGGCGTTCCCGCTGTTCGTCAAAGCGGTCGCCGGCGGCGGCGGCCGCGGCATGCGTCGGGTCGGAGACATCGATGGGCTCGCCGAGGCCATCGAGGCCGCCAGCCGGGAGGCGGAGTCCGCGTTCGGGGATCCGACGGTCTACCTCGAGCAGGCGGTGATCAATCCGCGGCACATCGAGGTGCAGATCCTCGCCGACACCCACGGTGACGTCGTGCACCTCTACGAACGGGACTGCAGCGTCCAGCGCCGGCACCAGAAGGTCGTCGAACTGGCGCCGGCACCCAACCTCGACCCGGCGCTGCGGGACAAGATCTGCGCCGACGCCGTCGCCTTCGCCCGGCAGATCGGCTACAGCTGCGCGGGCACCGTCGAGTTCCTGCTCGACGAGCGCGGTAACTACGTGTTCATCGAGATGAACCCGCGAATCCAGGTGGAGCACACCGTCACCGAGGAGGTGACCGACGTCGACCTGGTCTCGGCCCAGTTGCGGGTCGCGGCGGGGGAGACGCTGGAGGATCTCGGCCTGCGCCAGGAGACCATCGTCGTGCATGGCGCCGCGCTGCAGTGCCGGATCACCACCGAGGATCCGGCCAACGGCTTCCGTCCCGATACCGGTCGGATCACCGCCTACCGCAGTCCCGGCGGCGCCGGCATCCGCCTGGACGGCGGCACCAACCTCGGTGCGGAGATCAGCCCGCACTTCGACTCGATGCTGGTCAAACTGACCTGCCGGGGAAGGGATTTCACCACGGCGGTGAATCGCGCGCGCCGGGCGATCGCCGAGTTCCGGATCCGTGGCGTGTCGACCAACATTCCGTTCCTGCAGGCAGTGCTCGACGACCCCGATTTTCGGGCCGGTCGGGTCACCACGTCGTTCATCGACGAGCGCCCGCAGCTTCTGACGGCGCGCTCGTCGGCCGACCGCGGCACCAAGATCCTCACCTACCTCGCCGACGTCACGGTGAACGCGCCGCACGGATCGCGGCCGTCGAAGGTGCGGCCGCGCGACAAGCTGCCCGCACTGGATCTGACGATCCCGCCGCCGCCGGGATCCAAGCAGCGGCTGATCCAGTTGGCGCCGGAGGGATTCGCGCGCTGGCTGCGGGAGTCACCGGCGGTCGCGGTGACCGAGACGACGTTCCGCGACGCGCACCAGTCGTTGCTGGCGACCCGGCTGCGTACCAGTGGCCTGCTCAACGTGGCGCCCTACATCGCCCGCACCACCCCGCAGTTGCTGTCGATGGAGTGCTGGGGTGGTGCGACCTACGATGTGGCGCTGCGGTTTTTGAAGGAAGACCCGTGGGAGCGGCTGGCCGCACTGCGCGAGGCGATGCCGAACATCTGCCTGCAGATGCTGCTGCGGGGCCGCAACACCGTCGGCTACACCCCGTACCCGGAGTTGGTGACGTCGGCGTTCGTGGCCGAGGCGACTGAGACCGGTATCGACATCTTCCGGGTGTTCGATGCCCTGAACAACGTGGGCTCGATGCGCCCGGCGATCGACGCGGTGCGTGAAACCGGTTCCGCGGTAGCCGAAGTCGCGATGTGCTACACCGGGGATCTGACGAATCCGGCCGAAGACCTCTACACCCTGGACTACTACCTGCGGCTGGCCGAGCAGATCGTCGACGCGGGTGCGCATGTGCTGGCGGTCAAGGACATGGCCGGGCTGCTGCGGCCCGCGGCGGCCACGGCGTTGGTCGGGGCGCTGCGAGCCCGGTTCGATCTGCCGATCCACGTGCACACCCACGACACCCCCGGCGGTCAGCTGGCGACCTACGAGGCGGCCTGGCAGGCCGGGGCGAACGCCGTCGACGGCGCCGCGGCACCGCTGGCCGGCACCACCAGTCAGCCGTCGCTCAGTTCGATCGTCGCCGCCGCGGCGCACACCGACTACGACACCGGACTGTCGCTGGCCGCGGTGTGCGACCTGGAGCCGTACTGGGAGACCGTGCGAAAGGTGTACGCGCCGTTCGAATCCGGGCTCACGGGACCGACCGGTCGGGTCTATCGCCACGAGATTCCCGGCGGGCAGCTGTCCAACCTGCATCAGCAGGCCAAGGCGCTGGGCCTGGCGGACCGGTTCGAACAGATCGAGGACAACTACGCCGGCGCCGACGCGGTGCTGGGCCGGCTGATCAAGGTCACCCCCAGCTCGAAGGTGGTCGGGGATCTGGCGCTGGCCCTGGTCGGGGCCGGGATCAGCGCCGAGGAGTTCGCCGCCGACCCGGCGCGCGTCGACATCCCCGACTCGGTGATCGGTTTCCTGCGCGGCGAACTCGGCGAGCCGGCCGGCGGCTGGCCGGAGCCGTTGCGCACCAAGGCGCTTGAAGGCCGCGGCCCGGCCCGGCCGGTGCAGCCGCTGTCGGCCGAAGACGAGGCGGTGCTCGCGCTGTCCGGGCCGAAGCGGCAGGCCACCTTGAACCGGCTGCTGTTCCCCGGCCCGACAAAGGAATTCGAGGCGCACCGCGAACTCTACGGCGACACGTCGCAGCTGTCGGCGAATCAGTTCCTCTACGGCCTACGGCAGGGGCAGGAGGAGCGGGTCCGGCTGGAGCGCGGCGTGGAACTGCTGATCGGGCTGGAGGCCATCTCCGAGCCCGATGAGCGCGGCATGCGCACGGTGATGTGCATCATCAACGGTCAGTTGCGGCCGGTCGAGGTGCGCGACCGCAGCATCGCCAGCAGCGTTCCGGTGGCCGAGAAGGCCGACCGCAGCAAGCCCGGCCACATCGCCGCACCGTTCGCCGGTGTGGTCAGCGTCGTTGTGGCCGAAGGCGATCAGGTCGCGGCCGGGCAGACCGTCGCCACCATCGAGGCGATGAAGATGGAGGCCGCCATCACCGCCCCGACCGCCGGTACGGTGGCGCGGGTGGCGGTGTCGCAGACCGCCCAGGTCGAGGGTGGCGACCTACTGGTGGTGGTGAGCTGACCCGGATCGTCGGTGGTGCCGCGGGTGGGCGGCGGATCGCCGTGCCGCCGCGCGGAACCCGGCCGACTACCGACCGGGTGCGCGAGGCGCTGTTCAGCGTGCTGGATGCGCGCCTGGACCTCGACGGGATGGCGGTGCTGGACCTGTACGCGGGCTCCGGGGCGCTGGGGCTGGAGGCACTGTCGCGGGGTGCGGGCTCGGCGCTGTTCATCGAATCGGACCGTCGGGCCGCCGATGTGCTGGCCGGCAACATCGCCACGCTGGGGCTGGCCGGGGCGATGCTGCGTCGCGGAACCGTCGCGGCGGTGTTGTCGGGTGAGGTGTCCGAGCCGTTCGACCTGGTGTTCGCCGATCCGCCCTATGAAGTCAGCGCGCGCGACGTCGACGCGCTGCCGGCGCTGTTGAGCACCGGTGGCTGGGTGGGCCCGGGCAGCGTGGTGGTGATCGAACGGGCGGTGTCGAGTCCGGCGGTGGCCTGGCCGGAGGGCTGGGAGGCGTGGCCGCTGCGCAAGTACGGGGACACCCGGTTGGAGTTGGCCGAGGTCGGCTGAGGCTGCTGCTAGCGTCGTCGGTTATGAGTGGCGCGGTGTGTCCTGGTTCGTTCGACCCGGTGACGCTGGGGCACGTCGACATCCTGGAGCGCGCCGCCGCCCAGTTCGACGAGGTGGTGGCTGCGGTGCTGGTCAACCCCGCCAAGAAGGGCCTGTTCTCCCTCGAGGAGCGCATCGAACTGCTGGAGGAGTCCACCGCGCACCTGCCCAACGTGCGGGCCGAATCCGGCCGCGGCCTGGTGGTGGACTTCGTCAAGGAGCGCGGCCTGACCGCGATCGTCAAGGGACTGCGTACCGGCACCGACTTCGAATACGAACTGCAGATGGCCCAGATGAACAAGCACATCGCCGGGGTGGACACCTTCTTCGTGGCGACCACCCCGCGGTACTCGTTCGTGTCGTCGTCGCTGGCCAAAGAGGTCGCGTCGATGGGTGGGGACGTCTCGGACCTCCTGCCGGAACCGGTGAACGTGAGGTTGGCGGCGAAACTGCGCGGATAAGCGCATGGCAGGGCATGTACAGTGTGTACATGCCTGCCGTCTGGTTCAACAGCGTGACGGAGGGTCGCGCGAACCTGCGGAACCTCCTTGACGCCGCAGCGCACGGCTTTCCGGCAGGGCTTCGTCGCGACCGGGACGGTTTTGCAGTGCTCGACGCGAAGCGACTCCGGGCGCTACTCGCCACCCAGGCACGCCGCCCGGAGGTGATCGCCGAGGCCGATGGCTGGTCGGTGCTCATCCCCGACACCCCGGTAGCCGCCGACGGTGCGACGCTTGCGGAGGCGGTGGCCGAGATGGTCGATGCGTTGCGCGAGTACGCCGCCGACTGGATCGACCACCTGTCGACGGCCTCCAACCATGCGGACAACTGGTGGCTCGTTCAATTGACCGCTCTGTCCGATGACCGCGAATTGGCCGACTGGCTGACCGCCGGACAACTCGCATCGCAGTCATGAGTTGGCCGGCTCCGACGCGAGCCGACCACGACAAGTTCTGCCGCGTCGAGGGTTGGACGCGAGTCCGCGATGCCGCTGGACGTACCGGAACACATCACGTCACTTACGAATTCGTCCTGCCCGACGGCCGGATTCTCCGCACGCGGATCTCACATCCGCCGAACCGGACCGGCTACGGCGCGCGGATCTGGGCCCACATTCTGCGCGATCAACTGTGTGTCGACGAAGCCACGTTCTGGGCGGCGGTGCGTGATGGGGCGGTCCCGATGCGCAGTCGCGCCACCCTGCAGGCTGACCCACTTCCCACTGAAGTGGCTGTGCTGCTGGTGAACCGAGTTGGCCTGACCCGCGAGCAGGTGGCGGCGATGTCACGTGCGGAGGCCATCGAGCAGCTGAATCGGTTCTGGAGCGAGGGAGGTTGACCGCGTCTGGCGTCGCGTGTCCGACGGTCAGAAGACGATCGTCTCGCCCGCCACCCGCAGCACCCTGTCCTGGCAGTGCCACTGCACCGCCCGGGACAGCACGGCCCGTTCCACGTCGGCGCCCAACCGCACCAGATCGGTGACACTGTGCGTGTGGTCGACGCGCACCACATCCTGCTCGATGATCGGCCCCTCGTCGAGCACCTCGGTGACGTAATGCGCCGTCGCGCCAATGAGTTTCACGCCCCGATCCCGGGCCCGCTGGTACGGCGCCGCACCGATGAACGCCGGCAGGAACGAGTGGTGGATGTTGATCAGCGGCACTCCGAGCGCATCGATGAAGTCGCCGGTGATGATCTGCATATAGCGGGCCAGCACCACGAGATCGACGTTGCCGCACAGCAGTTGGAGTTGACGCTGCTCGGCCTCGGCCCGGATGTCCTTGTTGGCCGGGATGTGGAAGAACGGCACCCCGAATGGGCGGACCTGCTCGGCCAGGTCGGCGTGATTGGAGATCACCATCGCGACCGTCATCTCCAACTCGCCGCGTCGGTTGCGCCACAGCAAATCCAGCAGGCAGTGGTCCGTCTTGGAGACCATGATCGCCACCCGCTTGGGTTTGGCGGCCTCGGCGAACCGGTAGTCCATGCCGAACTTCTCGGCCACCGTAGCGCCGAACCGCTGCTGCAGATCGTCGACCGCGGCCGTCAGACCCGGCAGGTGAAAGATCGCCCGCTGCACGAACGTGCCGTCCTCCGGGGCGGTCGAGTGCTGGTCCAGCGAGACGATGTTGGCACCGGCGTCGGCCAGAAACGCGCTGACCGCGGCGATGATGCCGTGGCTGTCGGGGCAGCGCAGCAGCAACCGGCCGATGTCGGCCGTCGGGTGCCGGTCGGGCGCGTGCGGATAGCTCTGCTGCGCCGACGCCGTTGCCGGGGAGCGTGTCATGGTCGTCCTTCGCTGCTCGGGATCCGGGATACCACCGGGTCAGGGTACTCAAATCCCGACACACCGGGCCGCAAAACGCAGTCACACGCGTAACACAAGGCACACTGGCAACAACAACTAGGGCTGGAGGGTGTCGCCGTGTACCGAGTGTTCGAAGCGCTTGACGAGCTGGGGTCGATTGTCGAAGAAGCGCGCGGTGTGCCGATGACCGCCGGCTGCGTGGTGCCCCGCGGTGACGTGCTGGAGCTGATCGACGACATCCGCGACGCGATCCCGGGTGAGCTCGACGACGCCCAGGACGTCCTCGATGCCCGCGACTCGGTGCTGCGGGAAGCCAAGGACCACGCCGAATCGATGGTCAGCACCGCAACCAGCGAATCCGAGTCGATGGTCGGCCACGCCCGCGCGGAAGCCGACCGGCTGCTCGCCGACGCCAAGTCGCAGGCCGACCGGATGGTGGCCGAGGCCCGCGGGCACAGCGAACGCATGCTGACCGAAGCCCGCGAAGAGGCCGCCCGGCTCACCGCAAGCGCCAAGCGCGAGTTCGAGACCGCGACCAGTCGCGCCCAGGCCGAGTGCGACCGGTTGGTCGAGAACGGCAACGTCGCCTACGAGAAGGCGGTGCAGGAGGGCATCAAGGAGCAGCAGCGCCTGGTGTCCGCCAACGAGGTGGTCGTGTCGGCGAAAGCGGAGTCCACCCGGCTGATCGACTCGGCGCACGCCGAGGCCGACCGGATGCGCGGCGAGTGCGACATCTACGTCGACGCCAAGCTCGCCGAGTTCGAGGATTTCCTCAACGGCACGCTGCGCTCGATCAACCGCGGACGTCACCAGTTGCGCACCGCCGCCGGCACGCACGACTACGCAACCCGCTGACTCCGGGCCCGCCGGGCCACCCGCACCGTAGACTGCCTGGCATGGCGAGGCACCCGGACACCGCACCCAAGGCGTCCCCGCGACATCCGCGTTCGCCGTTCGTCATCGACGTGTCCAGGCTGGGGCGGCGTCCCGGCGCGATGATCTCGGTCCATGAGCAGCGCACGAGCCCGACGGGCATCGGGCTGGATCTGGTCGCGATCCCGCCGGGGGCCGCAGTGGACCTGGATCTGCGGGTGGAGTCGGTCTCCGAGGGCGTGCTGGTCACCGGGACGGTGGCGGCGCCGACCGTCGGTGAGTGCTCGCGGTGCCTGAACCCGCTGACCGGTGAGATCGACGTCGACCTCACCGAGCTGTTCGCCTACCCGGACAGCACCACCGACGCCACCACCGACGACGAGATGGGCCGGGTCAGTGACGACGCGGTCGACCTGGAGCAGGCGATCGTCGACGCCGTCGGACTGACCCTGCCACTGGTGCCGCTGTGCCGACCGGACTGCCCCGGACTCTGCCCGGACTGCGGGATCGCGCTCGCCGACGCCGAACCCGATCATCACCACGACAAGATCGACCCGCGCTGGGCCAAGCTGGTCGGGATGGCCGGTCCGCAGGCAGCCGACGACGGTGACCGGTGAGTCGGCCACGACAACCCGTACTCGACGCGCTCGGGGTGGATCTGCCCGAGGAGTTGCTCACCCTGGCCGTCACCCACCGCAGCTACGCCTACGAACACGGCGGCCTGCCCACCAACGAACGACTGGAATTCCTCGGGGACGCGGTGTTGGGGCTGACCATCACCGACGAACTGTTCCACCGGCACCCGGACCGGCCCGAGGGCGACCTGGCCAAGCTGCGCTCCAGCGTCGTCAACACCCAGGCACTGGCCGACGTGGCGCGCGGGCTCACCGACGACGGACTCGGTGCGCATCTGCTGCTGGGCCGCGGTGAAAGCAACAGCGGCGGCGCCGACAAGTCCAGCATCCTGGCCGACGGGATGGAGTCACTGCTGGGCGCGGTGTACCTGCAGCACGGCATCGACGCCGCACGCGAGGTGATCCTGCGGCTGTTCGGCCCGCTGCTCGACACCGTGGCCACCCTGGGCGCCGGCCTGGACTGGAAGACCAGCCTGCAGGAGCTCACCGCCGACCGGGGCATCGGGGTTCCGGCGTACCGGGTCAGTTCCACCGGCCCCGACCACGACCGGGAATTCACCGCCGCCGTCGTCGTATCCGACGTCGAATACGGCTCCGGTGTCGGCCGAACCAAGAAAGAGGCCGAACAGAAGGCGGCGGCCGCCGCATGGAAGGCACTGACGGCGCTCGACCCGCAGGGCGACACCCCGCGCGGGTGAGCTCGCATGCCCGAACTTCCCGAAGTCGAGGTGGTGCGTCGCGGCCTGGACGCCCATGTGGTGGGCCGGACCATCACCGCGGTGCGGGTGCACCACCCCCGGGCGGTACGCCGGCACGAGGCCGGCGCGGCTGATCTGACCGGCCGGCTGCTGGGGGCGCGGATCACCGGCACCGACCGGCGCGGCAAGTACCTCTGGCTGCTGCTGAGCACCGGCGAGGCGCTGGTGGTGCATCTCGGGATGAGCGGGCAGATGCTGATCGGTCCGGCGCCCAACCCCAACCATCTGCGGATCGCGATGCTGCTCGACGACGACACCACGGTCAGCTTCGTCGACCAGCGTACGTTCGGCGGATGGCAGCTCACCGACCTGGTGACGGTGGACGGCAGCGTGGTGCCGGAGCCGGTGGCGCACCTGGCCCGCGACCCGCTGGATCCGGGGTTCGACGCCGAGGCGGTGGTGAATGTGTTGCGGCGCAAGGATTCCGAGATCAAACGTCAACTGCTGGATCAGACCGTGGTGTCCGGGATCGGCAACATCTACGCCGACGAAGCGCTGTGGCGGGCCGGGATTCGTGGCACCCGGATCGCGTCGTCGCTGAGCCGGCCGAAGCTGCGCGCGCTGCTGGCGGCGGCCGCCGAGGTGATGACCGGCGCGCTGTCGGTCGGTGGCACCTCGTTCGACGCGCTCTACGTCAACGTCAACGGTGAGTCCGGGTACTTCAGCCGGTCGCTGGACGCCTACGGTCGCGAAGACCAGCCGTGCCGGCGCTGCGGAACCCTGATCCGGCGGGCGAAGTTCATGAACCGCTCGTCGTTCTACTGCCCGAAGTGCCAGCTCTGACCCCGCACTTCTTCCCGTGACCGTGCATAACTCTCCGGCCCCACCTGGGGTTTTGGCGGTCAACCCTGCACGCTCACCGGAGGGGTCAGTGGCGCCGGCCGAAGTACTCCAGGGCGCGGGCTTTGGTGGCCGCGTCGGCCTTGGCCGGTGATCCGCTGTCGAACGGCGGCTGCGGGTCGTATTCGATCATCAACTGGGCGGCGCGGGCGGCGTCGGCGTCCACCAGCAGTTCGACCAGGCGCAGCGCCATGTCGATCCCGCTGGACACTCCGGCCGCGGTGATGATCCGCTGCGGCAGATGCTCGACCACCCGGTCCGGTGTGTAGCGGGCACCCAGCGAGTTCAGCAGATCGGCGGCGCGCCAGTGCGTGGCCGCCGTCAGCCCGTCCAGCAATCCCGCGGCGGCCAGCACCAGCGCGCCGGTGCACACCGATGTGGTGAATGCGGTGTGGGCGTGGGCGTTTCGCACCCAGTCGAGGACCTCGTCGTCTTCAAGCAGTGCCCGGGTGCCGTGCCCGCCGGGGAAGACGACGACGTCGGGCCGGGGCAGTTCGGCGAAGGCGGCGTCGCAGACCATCCCGAGCATCGCGTTGTCGCTGCGCACCTCGCCGCGCCGGTGGCCGACGAACGTGACGTCGATGTCCGGGATCCGCTGCAGCACCTCATACGGCCCGACCGCATCCAGTGCGGTGTAGCGCGGAAACAGTGGGATCACGACGTGCATGACGCAGACCGTACGCGCCCATAAAACCAGGAAGCCAGTGAACTGGCTTGCATGAAGACGACGCTGGAACTCCCCGACGACCTGATGCGTGCCATCAAGGTCCGGGCGGCGCAGCAGGACCGCAAGATCAAGGACGTCGTGACCGAACTGCTGCGCCGTGCGCTGTCACAGCCGGAGAGCGCCGCGACGGCCGCGGCCCCGCGTCGGGTGCGACTCCCACTCGTGCAGTGCGATACCGCGTTCGGGTCGGACATGACACCGGACCGCGTCGCCGCCGTTCTGCTCGGCGAGGAGGCGGATTGGTCGGGCAGGTCCGGCGATGCTGCTGTGTGACACCAATGTCTGGTTGGCGCTGGCGCTGTCCGGTCACGTCCATCACGGGATCGCACGCGCATGGCTTGACACGGTCGACGAACCCGGCGTCATCCATTTCTGCCGGGCGACCCAGCAGTCGTTGCTGCGGTTGCTGACCAATCGAAGGGTGCTAGGGGCGTATGGAATTCCACCGCTGACCAACGCTGAAGCGTGGGCCGCATACGCCTCCCTCCGCGGTGATGACCGGATTGCGATGACGGACTGCGAACCCGACGGGCTGGAATCGCAGTGGCAGGCCTTCGCAGTCCGGCAGTCGGCCGCGCCGAAAGTCTGGATGGACGCCTATCTCGCCGCGTTCGCACTCACCGGCGGTTTCGAGTTCGTCACCACTGATTCCGATTTCGCTCAGTACCAGGGGCTGAACCTGCGGTTGCTCACTGCCGGGTAGATCGCCGTCCGGTCAGTCGAAAATCTCCCGGCGCAGGATCCCCTGTGGCGCTGTCGGATCGACGAACCATTCCCGGCTGAACATCGTCCCGAACACCTGCGGAGGCAGGTGCTGCACCACTGCGAACAGTCGCGCTGTGGCTCCGTTGATCTGCGAGCGGTGCGCGGCGAGGGCATCCCGTTTCTGACGGGCATAGTCGAACACATCGATCCGGTGGGTGATCGTCGCGCGGGGAGCGTAGGCGGCGCGGACGATCTCCGGCGGATACGGCGGCGGCAGTCGCAGCAGCCGAGCGAAATCAGTCATGCGGCACAGCGTTTCGCGGGGCATGGTCACCTCCAGAACCCGAGGTGTCGCCGCGAGTTCCGCCGCGCGCTTGCCTACGTGATGCACCTGCACGTGATCGCGGTGGAAGTAGCCGCCGTTGGCCTGGTAGGAGAGCAGCAGATCCGCTTCCTCATCGCGGAGGATCGCGGCGAGTCGTTCCGCCGCCTCCTCGACGTCGGCGCGGCCGAACCGGACCCGCCCGGGCGGGTCGGGGTAGAACTCCGGGCCGAAACCACTGTCGGCGTAGCCCAGGCACTCGACCCGATGCGCGCCGAGAATCGCTGTGCTCGAACGTAGTTCATCCAGGCGGTACGGGTCGTCGTCGTGCACCCGGCCATCGGTCGCCACCACCACGACGACCCGGTGGCCCTGAGTCACCAGCCGGGCCAGCGTCCCGCCGGTGAGCACCACCTCGTCGTCGGGGTGGGCGTGGAATGCGACGACGGTGGCCATGGAACTGCAGTATTCCCCGGTCTCATCGTTGCGTCGAGATCCGCGGTAGCGCGGGGGCCACTCGAGGTTTGGCACGGCACCGTCGATCTCGGCGCAGGGTCTGTTCAGGGTAGAAATATCAGCATGACGAAACTGTGGGTCGAACGCACCGGGGTCCGCCGTTACACCGGACACAGCTCACGCGGCGCGCAGGTCCTGGTCGGCAGCGAGGACGTCGACGGCGTGTTCACCCCCGGTGAACTGCTGAAGATCGCCCTGGCCGCGTGCAGCGGGATGTCCAGCGACGCCCCGTTGGCCCGCCGGCTCGGGGACGACTACCCGGCCACCATCCACGTGTCGGGCCCCGCCGACCGGGAGCAGGAGCGCTACCCGCTGCTGGAGGAGACGCTCGAACTGGACCTGTCGAGTCTCACCGAGGCCGAGGCGCAGCGCCTGCTCACCGTGGTGAGCCGGGCCATCGACCAGGTGTGCACGGTGGGCCGCACATTGAAGTCCGGCACCGAGGTGCGTTTCGAGGTGGCCGGACATGAGCGAGCCTGACGCCCGGCTCACCGCCTGGGTGCACGGCCGGGTTCAGGGCGTCGGCTTCCGCTGGTGGACGCGCTCACGCGCCCTGGAACTGGGGCTGACCGGTTACGCGGCGAACCGGCCGGACGGCCGGGTGCAGGTCGTCGCGCAGGGACCGCGGGACGACTGCCAGCGACTCCTCGACCTGCTGCAGGGCGACACCACCCCCGGGCGGGTGGACACCGTCGTTGCCGACTGGTCGCAGACACGAGAACCGATCAGCGGCTTCAGCGAACGTTGACCCCCGGTAGTCTCTGACCTCGTGCACCTCAAGAGTCTGACGTTGAAGGGCTTCAAATCCTTCGCCGCGCCGACGACTCTGCGTTTCGAACCGGGCATCACCGCCGTGGTCGGACCCAACGGCTCCGGCAAATCCAACGTGGTCGACGCCCTGGCCTGGGTGATGGGGGAGCACAGCGCCAAGACCCTGCGCGGCGGGAAGATGGAGGACGTCATCTTCGCCGGTACGTCCTCGCGGGCGCCGCTGGGCCGCGCCGAGGTCACCGTCACCATCGACAACTCCGACCACGCGCTGCCGATCGAATACGCCGAGGTGGCGATCACCCGCCGGATGTTCCGCGACGGCGGCAGCGAATACGAGATCAACGGCTCCAGCTGTCGGCTGATGGACGTCCAGGAGTTGCTGAGCGACTCCGGCATCGGCCGGGAGATGCACGTCATCGTCGGCCAGGGCCGGCTGTCGCAGATCCTCGAGTCCCGCCCCGAGGACCGTCGCGCCTTCATCGAAGAGGCCGCGGGCGTCCTCAAGCACCGCAAACGCAAGGAAAAAGCCGTCCGCAAGCTGGACGCGATGGCAGCCAACCTGGCGCGGCTCACCGACCTCACCACCGAACTGCGCCGTCAGCTCAAACCGCTCGGCCGGCAGGCGGAGGTGGCACGTCGCGCCGCCACCATTCAGGCCGATCTGCGCGACGCCCGGCTGCGGATCACCGCCGACGACCTGGTCAACCGGCAGGCCGAGTTCACCGGCACGACCGACGCCGAGGCGGTGCTGCGCCGCGAACACGACCAGATCACCGAGCGCCTGACGATCGCCGCCGACGAACTCACCGCCCACGAGTCTGCGGTCGCCGCCCTGACCCAGCGGGCCGAGGCCGCCCAGCAGACCTGGTTCAAGCTCTCCGCGCTGGCCGAGCGGGTCAATGCGACGGTGCGGGTCGCCAGCGAACGCGCCCAACTGCTGGATGAGGAGCCGATCACGGCCAGCGGCGTCGACCCGGACGCCCTGGACGCCGAAGCCGAACAGGTCGCCGCCGCCGAGCAGCAACTGCTCGCCGAACTGGACACCGCCCGAGCCCGGCTGGAAGGCGCCCGCGCTGAACTGGCCGACCGGGAGCATCGCGCCGCCGAGGCCGAGAAGGCGCACCTGGCGGCGGTGCGCGCTGAAGCCGACCGTCGCGAGGGCTTGGCGCGGCTGACCGGTCAGGTGGAGACCATGCGCGCCCGAGTCGAGTCCATCGACGGCAGCGTCGCGCAGCTCTCGGAGCGCATCGAGGAGGCCGCGGCCCGCACCCAGGCGGCGCAGGCGGAGTTCGAGACCGTGCAGAGCCGGGTGGCCGAACTCGACCAGGGCGAACTGGGCCTCGACGAACACCATGAGCGCACCGTGGCGACGCTGCGGGTCGCCGATGAGCGGGTCGCGGAACTGCGCGATGCCGAACGCGCCGCCGAACGCCAGGTGGCGTCGCTGCGGGCCCGAATCGAGGCGCTGTCGATGAGCCTGGAGCGCAAGGACGGTGCCGCGTGGCTGGCGGAGAACCACGCTGACGCAGCACTTTTCGGCTCGATCGCAGAACTGGTCAAGGTGCGCTCCGGCTACGAGGCGGCACTGGCGGCGGTGCTCGGCTCGGCCGCGGACGCGCTGACGGCGACAGACTCCGGTGCGGCGCGCTTGGCGCTGACCGCGCTGAAGGACGCCGACGGCGGCCGGGTCGCGATCGTGCTGGGGGACTGGCCGGAAGCGGTTGACCGGAACCACACCGCCCCACTGCCGACCGGGGCGGACTGGGCGCTGGATCTGGTCGACGTGCCCGACCGGCTGCGCGGTGCGATGACCGCGATGCTCTCGGATGTGGCGGTGGTCGTCGACCTGGCTGCGGCGCTGAGTCTGGTGGCCGACCGCCCCGGTATGCGCGCGGTCACCGTTGACGGGGACCTGGTAGGCGCCGGATGGGTGAGCGGGGGCTCCGACCGCAAGCCATCCACCCTGGAGATCAACGGTGCGATCGACAAGGCGCACGCCGAACTGACCGACGCCGACGAGCGGGTCGGCCAGCTCGGTGCGGCGCTCTCCGGCGCGCTGGCCGAGCAGACCGCCCGCCACGATGCCGCCGAGCAGGCTCTGGCCGCGCTCAACGAATCCGATGCGGCGATCGCCGCGACCTACGAGCAGCTGGGCCGGCTCGGCCAGGACGCCCGCTCCGCTGAGGCCGAGTGGCAGCGTCAGCTGCGGCAGCGCGAGGAGCTGGAAGCCGGCCGCACCCAGACCGTCACCGAACTCGGCGACCTGGAGGCGCGGCTGGCGGGCGCCGAGCAGAGCGAGCCGGCCGACGAGGTTCAGCCGGTGGACCGCGCTCAGATCACCGCCGCCGCCGAGGCCGCCCGCGGCATCGAGGTGGAGGCCCGCCTGGCGGTGCGCACCGCCGAGGAACGCGCGAGCGCCGTTCGCGGCCGGGCGGATTCGCTGCGCCGACAGGCCGCCGCCGAACGAGATGCGCGGGTGCGCGCCGCGCAGGCCCGCGCCGCCCGCCAGCAGGCCGCCACCACCGCGGCCGCCGTTGCCGATGCGGGGCGGCTGCTCGCCGAACGGCTGGCACTGGTGGTCGCCGCGGCGTCACGGATCCGCGATGGGCTGGCCGGTGAGCGTCAACAGCGGGCGGCGGCGCTGTCGGCCGTGCGCGACGAGGTGAACTCGATGAGCACCCGCATCACCGCGCTCACCGAGTCGCTGCACCGCGACGAGGTGGCCAAAGCGCAGGCGCAGTTGCGTATCGAGCAGCTCGAAGCGCAGGTGCTCGAACAGTTCGGGATGGCGCCGGCCGACCTGATCGCCGAATACGGCCCCGACGTGGCGCTGCCGCCGACCGAACTGGAGATCGCCGAATACGAGCAGGCCCGCGACCGCGGCGAGCTGGTGATGGCCCCGGCCCCGATGCCGTTCGACCGCGCCACCCAGGAGCGCCGGGCCAAGCGCGCCGAGCGGGAGTTGGTCGAACTCGGTCGGGTGAACCCGCTGGCGTTGGAGGAGTTCGCGGCGCTGGAGGAGCGCTACAACTTCCTGTCCACCCAACTCGAAGACGTCAAGGCCGCCCGCAAGGATCTACTCGACGTGGTCTCCGACGTCGATGCCCGCATCCTGCAGGTGTTCACCGAGGCTTACGCCGATGTGGAGCGTGAGTTCGTCGAGGTGTTCGCGACGCTGTTCCCGGGCGGGGAGGGCCGGTTGCTGCTGACCGACCCCAACGACATGCTGACCACCGGAGTGGAGGTGGAGGCCCGCCCGCCCGGCAAGAAGGTCAAGAGGCTGTCGCTGCTGTCCGGCGGCGAGAAGTCGCTCACCGCGATCGCCATGCTGGTCGCGATCTTCCGGGCCCGCCCGTCGCCGTTCTACATCATGGACGAGGTGGAGGCCGCGCTCGACGACACCAACCTGCGGCGACTGCTGGCGCTCTTCGAGATGCTGCGCGCCAAATCGCAGCTGATCGTCATCACCCACCAGAAGCCGACGATGGAGGTCGCCGACGCGCTCTACGGGGTGAGCATGCAGGGCGACGGCATCACCGCGGTGATCTCGCAGCGCATCCGCGGTGAGAACCTGGCGACTGCTTCGGGCTAGCGGGTCAGTTCGTCGAGGCGGAACCGCATCTGGACCGGCTGGTGGACCTCAGCACAATCTCCGTCGAGCACCGCGACCGACCGGTACACGTCGCCGTCGAGGCGGTAGGCCAGGAACCACTCGCCCGTGGGCGCCTCGGCGTCGACGATCCAGTAGTGCTCGATACCTGCCTTGGCGTATTCGTACAGCTTCATGACGTGATCGGTTCCGCGCGATCCCGGCGACACGATCTCGACGACAAGCACGACGTCGGCGGCGGGAACCCGGCTGGAAGCGTGGTCGAAGGCCCGACTGGAAGCCACCACGATGTCGGGGTGCCGCACACTCGGCGGGAATGACGCGCTTGTCGTGACTTCCATTTCGGGAAGCACCTCCAGTCCGTCGACCAGGTTCGCATCGAGGAGCTGGACAACACGCTTGGAAATGCGCTGGTGCGGTGCCTGCGGGCGCGGTGACATGACGAGGTTCCCCTCACTGAGCTCCCACCGGCGGGTGTGTGCGACCTCAAGTGCATCCCACTGCTCTAGTCCGATCGAGCCGGGCGGCAGGTCTGCCAGTTCGGACATTGCACCTCCTCCCGATGGCAGTTCAAGTAGTTGCAGGTTACGCCCGAAGACGTCTTGGTCGCAGTCTGCCGAGCCCCACCGACAACCCGTGCCCACCGAGCTCCTGAAACAATGGCCGGGTGTCGTCTGAGCAGATGTGGATCGCCGTTGCGGTCATTGCGTTAGCGGTCGTCATCTCTGCGCTGGTATTCGGCCTGGTCCGGTACCGGCGGCGGCGGATCCGGCTCACCGCGCCCGAGCAGGAATCTCTGGACCGCTCCGGCGGCTACACGGCGTCGTCGGGCATTACGTTCAGCCGCGCAGAACCCGGCGTGCCGACGGTCGGCGACGACGCCACCGTCCCGCGGGATTCGCTGAAGCGGCCGATCGAGAACGTCGCGCTGCCCGAACCCGAGACGGTTGTGCCCGCCGAACCGGAGACCGCCCCGGTCGTCGAAGCCGCCCCGGCGGTCGAGGAGATCGCACCCACCGAAGGGCGGCTGGAGCGACTGCGGGGCCGGCTGGCCAAATCCCAGAACGCCCTAGGCCGCAGCATGCTCGGCATGCTCGGCGGCGGCGACCTCGATGAGGACTCCTGGCAGGACGTGGAGGACACCCTGCTCGTCGCCGACCTGGGCCCGGTGGTGACCGAGGCCGTCGTCACCGCGTTGCGCAGCCGGCTGGCCAGCGAGACCGTGCACACCGAGGACGACGCCCGCGCGGTGCTGCGCGACGTGCTGATCAACGAACTGCACCCGGGCATGGACCGCTCGGTGAAGGCGCTGCCGCACGACGATCACCCGTCGGTGCTGCTGGTCGTCGGGGTCAACGGCACCGGCAAGACCACCACCGTGGGCAAACTGGCGCGGGTGCTGGTGGCCGACGGCCGACGGGTGGTGCTGGGCGCCGCGGACACCTTCCGGGCCGCCGCGGCCGACCAGCTGCAGCTGTGGGGGTCGCGGGTCGGCGCCGACGTGGTCCGCGGCGCCGAGGGCGCCGACCCGGCCTCGGTCGCGTTCGACGCGGTCGACGAGGGCATCAAGACCGGATCGGATGTCGTCGTCGTCGACACCGCCGGGCGACTGCACACCAAGACCGGGCTGATGGACGAACTCGGCAAGGTCAAGCGGGTGGTGGAACGCCGGGCAGCCGTCGACGAGGTGCTGCTGGTGCTCGACGCCACCATCGGGCAGAACGGCCTGGCGCAGGCCAAGGTGTTCGCCGACGTCGTCGACATCACCGGGGTGGTGCTGACCAAACTCGACGGAACCGCCAAGGGCGGCATCGTGTTCCGGGTCCAGCAGGAACTGGGGGTGCCGGTCAAACTCGTCGGCCTCGGGGAGGGGCCCGACGACCTCGCGCCGTTCGAGCCGGCCGCGTTCGTCGACGCGCTGCTCGGCTGAGCGGGGGCGCTACCCCCAGGGCTGCGGCGGCGGCAGGCCCGAACCGGGCGGTTCGATGAGGTCGCGGTACTGCGGGCAGATCCGCGATATCGAGTCCACCACCACGATCTGGGCGTCCTCGGTGGACAGCGCGGCGTAGTCGCGCACCGCGGCGATCGACGTGAGCACCTCGTCGTGGCTGGGATTGCGGTTCATCGCGTCGCAGATCTCCCGACCGTACTTGTCGACGTAGGGGCCGGCCGGGCCGGCCGCGGCGGGTCCCGACAGCAGGCCGGCCGCGACGGTGAGTGCTCCCAGAACAGCCGCCGATCCGACTGCCCGGCGTTGGCCTGTGCGCATCGGTCCGTCCCTTCTCCGACCGCGGTCGGTCCTACCCGGCGTCCGCCCCGTCGCCGCGGTGGACGACGTCGTGGAACAGCACGTAACCGGCCAGGCTGCCGAGCAGTCCGGCGCAGTGTTCGGCGAACTGGTCGGCGGTGTAGGGCAACTCCCCGTCGATCCAGCGGTGGAACACTTCGAACAGCCCGCCGACGCCCATCACCGCCGACAGACGGGTCAGGTCGGCGGCGTCGTCGGAGATGTCCAGGTGCAGACGAGCCTGGGTTACGACGAGGTCCGCGAAGCTCGCCATCACCTCGTTGCGCAACTGACGCAGCACGGGGTCGGTGCCGGACTCGACGAACAGGATCCGGCCGAGGCGGGCGTCGTCGTCGATCATCTGCACCAGGGCGCGCAACGGCGCCGGGGTCAGGGTTTCCGGCGTCGAACTCGCCTCTGGAATCGCAGCGACGATGGTGGCCTGCAGGGTGGTGTTGAGCCGTTCGGCGACCGCCCGCAGCAGGGCGCTGCGGTCGGAGAAGTGCTGGTAGAAGTACCGGGAGGTGACGCCGGACTCGGCACACACCGCGGTCACGGTCGTCTCGGCCGCGCCCCGGGTGCCCAGGATCTCGATGGCCGTGTCGAGCAGTCGGGTCCGGCGGAGCGCATCGCGCTCCTGGCCGGTCAGACCGCCGTACACCCGGGTTGTCGTCACGAAATTCAGTCTGGCATCAATCATCTGACTATTGGTAAAGTCAGATTATTGCGTTCGTCCGAGAACCACGCATTCGAGGAGGAGAGTTCAGATGACCGGCACACCGGCGAAGCGAACCGACCAGAACATCACGCTGCGGGCGCGGCGGATGAAATTCACCTTCCCGTCCGGGACCAAACGCCAGCATTTCGTCGACGACGACCTGGTCATGAGCCACTTCACTGCGGTGCTCTCCTCGGTGTTCCCGGAGGGGGAGGACTTCTTCATCCGCTCGGTGCGCAATTACCGGGACCAGATCACCGACCCGAAACTGCAGGAGGCCATCAAGGGCTTCATCGGGCAGGAATCCACCCACAAAACGCAGCACCGGATGCTCAATGAGCGACTGCAGGCGATGGGGTACCCCACCGCGCGCATCGACCGCCACGTGACCTGGCTGCTCGGCAAGGTGGACCGCATCTTCTCCACCGAGATGCGGCTGGCCGGAACGGCGGCCCTGGAGCACTACACCGCCACCTTCGCCGAGATCCTGCTCAACAGTCCGGACTGGCTGAAACTGCTCGACGGCTCCGACGTGCGCGAGATCCTGCTGTGGCACGCGTTCGAGGAGGCCGAACACAAGGCGGTCGCGTTCGACGTGTACGAAGCCGTGCACGGGACCGAGAAATCGCGCGTGCGCGCCATGCGGATCGCCACCACGATCTTCGCCCTGGAGATGATCGTGCTCACCGCGATGTCGCTGGCCGGCGATCGTGCCACCTACAACCCGGTGCGCCTGCTCAAGAGCCTCAACCAGTTCCGCAAATCCCCGCTGTTCAGCCGGGATGCGATCCGGCGCTACCTGTCCTACAACCACCGGGGCTTCCACCCCGACGAGTGGGACAGCTCGGCGACGCTGGAGCACTGGGCCGCCGAACTCACCGACGCCGGCGGCAACCACATGTACGCCAACGGGTGAGCGCCGCGAGCGGATCGGCCAACCACTAGGCTGACGGCGTGTTTGAATCGCTCTCCGACCGGTTGACCTCCGCTCTTTCGGGCCTGCGCAGCAAGGGCCGGCTCACCGACGCCGACATCGACGCCACCGCCCGGGAGATCCGGCTGGCGCTGCTGGAAGCCGACGTGTCACTGCCGGTGGTGCGCGACTTCATCGGCCGGATCAAGGAGCGGGCGAAAGGCGCCGAGGTCTCCGGCGCGCTGAACCCGGCACAGCAGGTCGTCAAGATCGTCAACGAGGAGCTCATCGGCATCCTCGGCGGGCAGACCCGCCAGCTGGCGTTCGCCAAGACCCCGCCGACGGTCATCATGCTCGCCGGTCTGCAGGGTGCTGGTAAGACCACGCTGGCCGGCAAGCTCGCCGTCTGGCTGCGCGGGCAGGGCCACACCCCGCTGCTGGTGGCCTGCGACCTGCAGCGGCCCGGTGCGGTCAACCAGCTGCAGGTGGTCGGCGAGCGGGCTGGCGTGGCGGTGTTCGCCCCGCACCCGGGCACGTCGGCGGCCGGTGACGAACTCGGCGCCGGCGTCGGTGACCCGGTGGCGGTGGCCGCGGCCGGCCTGGCCGAGGCGAAGGCCAAGCACCACGACGTCGTCGTCGTCGACACCGCCGGCCGGCTCGGCATCGACGAGGAGATGATGGCGCAGGCCGCGGCGATCCGCGCCGCGGTCAACCCCGACGAGGTGCTGTTCGTCCTCGACGCGATGATCGGTCAGGACGCCGTCACCACCGCCGACGCCTTCCGCGAGGGTGTCGGTTTCACCGGTGTCGTGCTGACCAAGCTGGACGGTGACGCCCGCGGTGGCGCCGCCCTGTCGGTGCGTGAAGTCACCGGCGCGCCAATCCTTTTCGCGTCCACCGGTGAGAAACTGGAGGACTTCGACGTCTTCCACCCGGACCGGATGGCCAGCCGCATCCTGGGCATGGGTGACGTGCTGAGCCTGATTGAGCAGGCCGAGCAGGTCTTCGACGCGCAGCAGGCCGAGGCCACCGCGATGAAGATCGGCACCGGGGAGCTCACCCTCGAGGACTTCCTCGAGCAGATGCTGATGATCCGCAAGATGGGGCCGATCGGCAACCTGTTGGGCATGCTGCCCGGCGCGGGTCAGATGAAGGACGCGCTGGCCGCTGTCGACGACTCCCACCTGGACCGGCTGCAGGCGATCATCCGCGGCATGACCCCGGGCGAACGGGCCGACCCGAAGATCATCAACGCCTCCCGGCGGCTGCGGATCGCCAACGGTTCCGGGGTTGAGGTGTCCGAGGTGAACCAGTTGGTGGACCGGTTCTTTGAGGCCCGCAAGATGATGTCGTCGATGATGGGCGGCATGGGCCTGCCCGGGCTGGGCCGCAAGAGCGCCACCCGCAAGGCCGCCAAAGCCAAGGGCAAGAAGGGCGGCAAGAAACGTGGCCCGACCCCGCCGAAGGTGCGCAACCCGTTCGGTGGGATGCCGGGTATGCCCGCCGGCTTCCCCGACCTGTCGCAGATGCCGGAGGGGCTCAACGAACTGCCGCCGGGGCTGGCCGACTTCGACCTGTCCAAGCTGAACTTCCCTGGGAAGAAATAACTTTGGTCCTGCATCTGCGGGGCCGCGGGCTGCCCGACGGCGAACCGGTGCAGTACTGGATCGTCGGTGGGCAGATCAGCGTCGAACCGGTCGGCGGAGCCGACACCGTCTTCGACGGTGGCTGGATTCTGCCCGGCCTGGTCGATGCGCACTGCCACGTCGGGATCGGGCCGGATGGGCCGGTCGACCTCGATGAGGCGATCACGCTGGCCGAGGCCGAACGTCGCGCCGGGGTGCTGCTGATCCGAGACCCCGGCTCACCGATCGATACCCGCGAGCTGGATTTGCGTCCCGACCTGCCGCGTATCATCCGCGGCGGCCGGCACCTGGCGAAATCCAAGCGCTACATCCCCGGCTACGCGATCGACGTCGACGACGAGGCGGACCTGCCCGCGGCAGTGGCCGAGCAGGCGCGCCTGGGCGACGGCTGGGTGAAGCTGGTGGGGGACTGGATCGACCGCGGGGTGGGGGATCTGGCGCCGCTGTGGTCGGATGCCGTGCTGGTGGAGGCGATCGCCGCCGCGCACGCCGAAGGGGCTCGGGTCACTGCGCACGTCTTCGGTGAGGATGCGCTGCCCGGGCTGGTCAACGCCGGCATCGACTGCATCGAGCACGGCACCGGCATCACCGATGACATCATCGAGGCGATGCTGGCGCACGGCACCGCGCTGGTGCCGACGCTGATCAACATCGACAACTTCCCGGGCATCGCCGACTCGGCCGCCAAGTACCCGACGTACGCCGCGCATATGAGGGCACTGCACGCCACCAGCCGGCAGCGGATTTCCGCGGCGTGCGAGGCCGGGGTGCCGATCTACGCGGGCAGCGACGCCGGCGGGATGGTCGCGCACGGTCGGGTGGCCGACGAGGTTTTCGCGCTGACCGGGGTGGGTCTCAGCGCCACCGACGCGCTGGGCGCCGCGTGCTGGGACGCCCGGCGCTGGCTGGGCCGACCCGGGCTGGAACACGCCGCGCCGGCCGACCTGGTGTGCTTCGCCGAAGACCCGCGCACCGGCCCCGAGGTGCTGCGGGCGCCGGATCTGGTGATGCTCGGCGGGCGGGTGTACTGACCGGCTCCCCTGGTAGCGCCTCTGAAATTGGTGCCAGGACCGCGGTGTCGGCCGCTTTACGATGAACGGGTGGCACCCACCCTGCGAGTGAATCCACCGGTGTTGCGTGACGTTGCCGCCCGGGAGAGGGCAGTGGCTGCCGCCGTCTCAAACACCGGAGCCAACGAGGCGTTGGCCGATACTGCAGCCGGCCTGTTGGGGTTGCGTAGTGCCGGCGGATGCCACGCTGCCCGGGCGGCGCTGGAACCGGCCAACCGGTCCGTCAGCACGGCCCTGGACGGTCACGCGGACAAGCTCGACGCAGCCGCCCGACAGTACGACGCCACCGACGAGACGTTCGGCCGACGGTTGCAGCAGTCCGGCCGATGACCATCACCATCCCGCAAGTCGAGGCCGCCCATCCCGACGCGTTGACCCAGGGTGCCGCCCAGATGAGTGTGGCCGCAGTGGTCTACCAGGCCCAGATCGAGCGGCAGCGGGCCAACCTGGCCGCGCTGACGGCCGGGTGGCAGGGCGCGGGCGCGGATGCGGCGATCGTCGACGGACAACGAACCCTCGTGCAGATGCAGACCGTGCACGACGCCCTGACTAGGCTGCAGGCTGCTATGGCCGCGGGCGGCGAGCAGCTGACGCAGCTGCGCACGTCGCTGCTGCAGGCAGTCGCGCAGCTGGAGGGCCAAGGCTGGCAGGTCGCCCCCGACGGGGCCGTGTCGGTGCGTCCCGGCAGTCCGCTGGACGTGCTCGCGCGGATCAGCCCGAGCAATGCGCTGACGATCCGCATGCTGGCGACCCGCGAGACCATCACCCTCAAGAGGATGCTCACCGACTTCGACGCCGCCGATCAACGCACCGATCAGACGCTGCGGCAGGCGGTTTCGGCGCTGGACAGTACCCGGGACACCGGGGGTGGCGGGACGCCGGCGCCCGGCGACAAGGCCACACCGCCGACCCCGAGTGAGCTGAAGAGCGAGGCGAATCTAAAGATCCAGCAACAGGATCTGGCCCGGGTCACGTCAGCGGCCGAGAAGCATCATGTCAGCGTCGAGGAGGTCCAGGCGCATCCGGAGCAGTACGGTCTGACCGCCACCGACATCGTGCGCTACCACAATGCGAACGAGGTCCAGAAGGCTCTGAAGCGCTACCGAGACGACGCCATCGGCAGCAATAACGAGCACCCGCCGATTTATCTATTGAAGTACGACCCGGAGGCGTTCGGCGGCAAGGGTTCCGCGGCGATCGCGATCGGCAACCCCGACACCGCGGACAACACCACAGTGAAGGTCTCCGGTCTCACCACGTCCGTGAGGGCCGGGTCTATGGACAACCCCGATCCGGTCAACCTCTACAACGAGACCAGCTTGGCCGACCCCGGCAAGTCGAACGCAGTGGTGATGTGGATGGGGTACGACGCACCGAACGATCAGGCCGTCGCGGTGCCGAACATGGCGCGTCACGGCGCCGAACTGCTGGCCGCCGATGTCAATGCGCTGAGGGCGGACCATCAAGGCACTCCGTCGCATTTGACGGTGATCGGCCATTCCTACGGCTCCACCACGGTTGCCGATGCAGCGGCGAGATATGGCATGCGCGTCGACGACATCGTGCTGATCGGCAGTCCCGGCACCGATCTGGCGAAATCCGCGGCCGATTTTCATCTGCCGCCGGGCGGGCATCTGTATGTCGGGGCAGCGAGCACCGATCCGGTCACCTACTTCGGCCGGGAACACGTCAACGGCCCCGGTCTCGGCCTGGGCAAGGACCCCTCGATCGACGGGTTCGGTTCCACTCGGTTCCACGCCGAGTCATCGCGGCACGACTTCAGCACCGATCACAGTCGATACTTCGAGAAAGGATCGGAGTCCCTCTACAGCATGGCCGACATCGCCTCGGGCCACGGTGATCAGTTGCAGCAGCACGGGATGACCGCCGAGCACCGCGCGGATCACTGGTACACCAAAGCGCCGATCCGAATTCCGGGGACACTGATCCCAATCCCCGGCACGTCGGCCACCCCTCTGGGTCTCGACCAGGCCTTGGATCCGGAGAGAGGCCGGCATGCGCACGACAATCACAGTCATACGAACTAGAGGTAGGAGTATGAGGATTGAGTACTTGCTGGCGGCGCGTGCTCAGTGCGATCGGGGCGTTGGCGCTGGGTGCTGTGATGGCGGGGTGTGGTGATGTGGTGACGAATCCGATGACGCCGCAACAGGCGCGTGCGCAGGTAATCGATGCCGGTAAAGAATTAGTCCAGGACCTGGGATTGCGTGGCTCTCTGGTTGAGACGAGGTTCACCTACGAATCGTGCACCGACAACAACAAAGGCCCGTACCGCGGCAAACTCATGCTGGTCTTCTGGATGCCGGAGGTCGACCGGTCCGGTCCAGCGGACTCGGCGACGTTAACTACCGCGTTGCAGCAGCACGGATGGCAGGGTGACCCTGACTTTCATGCACACGGCGTGACGTTGGAGAAGAACCACGTGGACGCGGTGGTGCATGTGGTCAAGGCTTATCCGCCCCCGGCAGGACACGCGCGCATTGAACTGTACGGGCAATGCCGGGACACCTACGACCACTCGAAGGACCCGTACGACCGCGGTGACGTGATGGCGGAGTTGGAATCGCCCTAACGTTCACCCGGATGGGTTGCGCGCCAAGGAACATCGAGGAGCATGACCGTTGAGTACTCGCTGGAGACGCGTGATCGGGGCTGTTGGCCTGCCGGTGTTTGCCGCGATGTTGGCCGGCTGTGGTGACGCGGTGACGAATCCGATGACGCCGCAACAGGCCCGCGCGCAAGTGATCGATGCCGGTAAGGGTTTGGTTCGGGACCTAGGTCTACAGGGCAGCTTGACGAGGACGACGTTCACCTACGAATCCTGCACTGACAACAACAAAGGCCCGTTCCGCGGCAAACTCGTACTGGTGTTCTGGATGCCGGGGGCCGACAGGTCGAGTCCAGTGGCCCCGACAACGGTGATCTCCGCGTTGCAGCAGCACGGGTGGCAGGGGGATCCTGACTTTCATTCGCACACAACGGCTCTGAGAAAGAACGACGTGGACGCGGAGGTGGACTTCATGTATGTCGTGCCGTTGCGAGCTCACGCGCGTATCACACTCTACGGCCAGTGCCGGGACACCTACGACCACGCGAAGGACCCCTTCGACCGTGGCGACGTCACGGCGGAGTTGGAATCGCCGTAGCGTCCGACCGCAATCCCGCGACCGTGCAGAGTTGACCGGCCCCACCAGGGGAAATGCCGGTCAGCTGTGCACGGCCGGCGATTAAAGCGTGCCGACGCCCGACTGCGGGTTCTGCGCGAAACCCCAGTCCAGCAGGGTGGCGGCCTGATCCCAGTAGGTGGGGCCGCCCTCATGGATCAGGCCGAACATCATCGCGATCACCAGTCGCCGGCCGTCGCGCGCCGCGGCGCCGACGTAGGTCTTGCGGGCGGCATCGGTGAACCCGGTCTTGCCGCCGATCGCGCCAGGGTAGCGGAACAGCAGTTCGTTCATGTTGCTGATCGACTTCTCGCCGGTGTCGGTGGGGAACATCGCCGACGGCTGCGCAGTGATCTGGGCGAACACCGGGTTGGCCATCGCCGCCCGGAAGATCGCGGCCAGGTCGTGCGGGGTGGTGCCGCCCGGACCGCCGGGGCCGTCCAGCCCGGACGGAGTGGACGCATGGGTGGCGGTGGCGCCGACCTCGGCGGCCTTGGCGTTCATCTTGGCCACCGCGGCGTCCGGCCCGCCGAGCATGTCGGCCAGGGTGTTGGCGGCGTCGTTGCCGGACACCAGCAGCACCGCGTCCAGCAACTGGCGGGCGGTGTAGGTGTGGCCGGGTTTGATGCCGACGCAGTTGCACTCCACGTGGGTGTCGGCCGGGGTTGCGACCACGGTGGCGTCCAGCGGCAGCTCATCGAGGGCGGTCAGCGCCAGCAGCACCTTGATCGTGCTGGCCGGCGGGTGCACCGCGTAGCCGTCCCGCTCGGCCAGCACCTGGCCGCTGTCCAGGTCGGCGATGATCCAGGCCGGGGCCGGGCCGTCGGGAATCGGTGCGGAACCGAACGGTTGGGCGACATCGGCTGCGGCCGGGGGAGCGCAGGGGGAGAGCAGGCCGGTCAGCAGCAGGGCGGTGCAGGCGAGGAATCTCCGCATGGCGGTTCAGCCTAGCCAGCCCCGGCCGGTCGTGTTGAATCGAACGATGGTGAGCCAGGCCGAGATCTCCGACCGGTGGCAGATTCAGCAGCTGCTGGTCGACTACAGCACCGCGATCGACACCCGCTGCTTCGATGACCTCGACGCGGTGTTCACCGCGGACGCCTACATCGACTACCGCGCGATGGGCGGCATCGACGGGTACTACCCGCAGGTGAAGGCGTGGCTGGCGCAGGTGCTGCCGAACTTCGTCGGCTACGCGCACATGCTGGGACTGCCGTCGATCCGGGTGGACGGTGACGCGGCCACCGCGCGCACGTTCTGCTTCAACCCGATGGTCTTCGCCACCGAGACCCCCGAGAAACCCGCCACGATGCTGCTCGGGTTCTGGTACGACGACGAGTTCGTCCGCACCGCCGACGGTTGGCGGATGAGTCGCCGGGTGGAGACTAAGTGCTTCGACCGGACCTGACGGCGACGACTCCTGCCGATTTCTGCTGACCGGGGGCCTTCTGGCACAATCGGTGGCTGTCCGCCGCCCGACCACGGTCGTACGGTGCGCCAGACACGCGAGGCAAAACCGGATCCGGGCAAACCCGCCCGCATCGCTGAATTGCAGCGTGATACCCAGGAGTGACTCATGGCTGTCAAGATCAAGCTCACCCGGCTTGGCAAGATCCGCAACCCCCAGTACCGCATCGTCGTCGCCGACGCGCGCACCCGCCGCGACGGCCGCTCGATCGAGGTCATCGGCCGCTACCACCCGAAGGAAGAGCCGAGCCTGATCGAGATCGACACCGAGCGCGCCCAGTACTGGCTGTCCGTGGGCGCGCAGCCCACCGAGCCGGTCGCGAAGCTGCTGAAGATCACCGGTGACTGGCAGAAGTTCAAGGGCCTGCCCGGCGCCGAGGGTCGCCTGAAGGTGAAGCCGGCCAAGCCGAGCAAGCTGGAGCTGTTCAACGCCGCACTGGCCGAGGCCGAGGGCGGCCCGACCACCGAGGCCACCACGCTCAAGAAGAAGAAGGCCCCCAAGAAGGACGAGCCGAAGGCTGACGAGGCCAAGGCCGAGGCCGAGCCCGCCGCCGAGCCGGCTGAGCCGGCCACCGAGAGCTGACACCGCCGATGAGTGCGATGGTGGCGGACGCCGTCGAGCACCTGGTGCGCGGCATCGTCGACAACCCGGACGACGTGCGCGTCGACATGGTGACCAACCGGCGTGGACGCACCGTCGAGGTGCACGTCCACCCCGATGACCTGGGCAAGGTGATCGGCCGCGGCGGCCGTACCGCCACCGCGCTGCGCACCCTCGTTGCCGGCATCGGTGGACGCGGTATCCGCGTGGACGTGGTGGACACCGACCGGTAGCGAGCCGCTCATGGAGCTGACCGTCGGGCGGGTGGTCAAAGCCCACGGCATCGCCGGCGAGGTCGTCGTCGATGTGCGCACCGACGACCCGGAGGACCGGTTCGCGCCCGGCACGGTGCTACGTGCGAAGAAGCGCGGCGAAAAGCCGCGGGACTGCGTGGTCGAGTCGGCGCGCCAGCACGGCGCCCGGCTGCTCGTCCGGTTGGCCGGGGTGACCGACCGGGACGCGGCCGACGCGATCCGGGGCAGCCTGCTGGTGATCGACTCGGCGGATCTGCCGCCGATCGACGAGGACGACACGTTCTACGACCACCAGTTGGAGGGCCTGCGGGTGCGCACCGTGGCGGGGGAGGATCTCGGCACGGTGACCGAGGTGCTGCACACCGGCGCCGGTGAGCTGTTATCGGTTAAACGCACCGGCGGCGGCGAGCTGCTGGTGCCGTTCGTCGCCGCGATCGTCACCTCGGTGTCGCTGGAAGACCGGGTGGTGCAGATCGATCCGCCGGACGGGCTGCTGGACCTGCCATGAGGGTCGATGTCGTCACGATCTTCCCGTCGTACCTCGACCCGATCAGAGAATCGTTGCCGGGCAAGGCAATCGAGTCCGGCCTGGTCGAGCTGGTGATCCATGACCTGCGCAGCTGGACCCACGACGTGCACCGTTCGGTGGACGACACCCCCTACGGGGGCGGGCCCGGGATGGTGATGAAGGCACCGGTGTGGGGTGCGGCGCTCGACGAGATCTGTTCGGACAGCACGGTTCTGGTGGTGCCGACGCCGGCCGGTATGCCGTTCGCCCAGGCGACCGCAGAACGTTGGAGCCGCGAACAGCACCTGGTGTTCGCCTGCGGGCGCTACGAGGGGATCGACCAGCGGGTCGCCGATGACGCCGCCCGCCGGATGCGGGTCGAGGAGGTCTCGATCGGTGACTATGTGCTGGCCGGCGGTGAGGTCGCGACCCTGGTGATGCTGGAGGCCGTGCTGCGGTTATTGCCCGGCGTACTGGGCAATCCGGTGTCGCACGTTGATGATTCGCACTCCGCCGAGCGGGATCACCTGCTGGAGGGGCCCAGCTACACCCGGCCGGCGAACTGGCGTGGCCTGGACGTGCCCGAGGTGCTGCTCTCCGGCGACCACGCGAAGATCAACGCCTGGCGGCACGAGGCCGCGGTGCAGCGCACCCGGGAGCGTCGACCGGACCTGCTGGGCTAGGTGTTCTCCTCCGGCGACCGTGCACAATTGTCCGGCTCCACCAGGGGTTTTCCCGGAGGATTGTGCACGCTCGCACCAGCAAGGGGCAGGGTCTAGATCCGCCCGCCGGGGAAGATGGTCTTGACCGCCTGGGTGATCGTGGTCCGGGCGACGGCGTCGGTGCTGGGCTGCAGCGACTCGATCACCACCACGTAGCGCCGGTCCGGGCCGACCAGGCCGGTCGACAGGTGCATCCAGTTGTTGCCGATGCAGCACATCCAGCCCTGCTTGACCGCCACCGGCTCGTTGTAGAGCCCCTCCGGGATTCCGAACCGCTGCGGGTAGCCGTCGATGCCGTTCGGGGTGGATGCCGCCAGGTCGTTGATCATGATGTCGGCTCGCTCGGCCGGCAGCCCGCCGGAGCCGTTGAGCAGCATGTCGTAGTAGCGGGTCAGATCCGGGGCGGTGCTGATCGTGTTCCACCACGCACCGTTGGATGGCGGCCCGGTTCCGCTCAGGCCGTAACGGCCGGCGACCCGGGTGATGATCGCGTTACCGCCGTTGCGGTTCCAGAACGTCTCCGCGGCGCCGTCGTCGGACGACTGCAGCATGACGTCCAGCGCGGCCCGCTCATCGGTCGACAGGCCCGCCTCCGTCTGGCGGAACAGCAGATCGTCGGCGATGAACAGCTTCGCCACCGACGCCGTCGCGATCGGGCGGGTGTTGCCGTTGGTGACCAGCTGGTGGGTGACCCGGTCGAGCACGGCCACCGAAATGTTCGCACCGGCCGTCGCTGCCTCATCGGTGGCCTGCTTCATCCGCACCTGTAGGCCGTCGAGCACCGCCACCGGCGGTACCGCCGGGGCAAGCGGCGCATCGATCGCGGTGACCACCGGCGTCACGTCAGCCGCCCGGTACTGAGTCGCCCGGACCGGGGAGGCGCCGTAGACCTTTTCGTCGCAGCCGAACACCACGGTCGATATCGCCATCACGATCGTCAGGAGCAGTACCGATGGCCGCACAGCGACGAGACCTCCTCGACATGGATGACGCTGGTAATTGGGTTGCTGGCTCACCACAGTGCCGTCGGCCCGCGGAATACGTTACCGCGTGGACCCACGAATCGTGCAGTTCGACCACTTTCAGAATTACCATGATGCGACGCGTTCCAGTGGTAGCGACCAGCGGTGATTTCCACGATTTCACTGGCCGCGCCCCATCTGGCACAATTAAGCAGTTGTCCGCCGCAGTCGACCCGACGGTTGCGAGGGTGCCCGGCACCGCACGGCGCGACAACATGCCCGAATCCATCGGCTCGGTCACCGTCCGTGCGCACTCAGCTCGCGTACGGACAGGCCTGCAGCCGCGACCCGCGAGGAAGTGTTTTCGCATGAACACGCTGGACATCGTCGACAAGGCGTCGCTGCGCGACGACATCCCGGCCTTCTCACCCGGTGACACGGTCAACGTGCACGTCAAGGTGATCGAGGGCACCAAGGAGCGCATCCAGGTGTTCAAGGGCGCGGTGATCCGCCGGCAGGGCGGCGGCATCCGTGAGACGTTCACGGTCCGCAAGGAGAGCTACGGCGTGGGCGTGGAGCGCACCTTCCCGGTGCACTCGCCCAACATCGACCACATCGACGTCCTGGTGCGCGGTGACGTCCGTCGGGCGAAGCTGTACTACCTGCGCGAGCTGCGCGGCAAGAAGGCCAAGATCAAGGAGAAGCGCTGACGCTCGCCGCGTCAGGGCTCGCCCGGTCGGTTCCGGGCACCGCCGGCGCGGTCACTACCCTGTTCTCGTGACGGAAACCACGGGCTCGCAGCCCGAGAACTCGTCCGATGCGGAGACCTCGCCGGCGGTCGACTCGAGCGTCGCGGAGACCGCGACCGAGCCGAGCGCTGACGAGAAGAAGCGGACCACGCTGCGCGAGTCGGCCACACTGGTCGCGATCGCGCTGGTGCTCTACTACCTGACGTTGACGTTCGTGGCGCGGCCGTATCTGATTCCGTCGGAGTCGATGGAGCCGACGCTGCACGGCTGCCATGGATGTGTCGGCGACCGGATCATGGTTGACAAGATCACCTACCGGTTCGGTTCGCCGCAGCCTGGCGACGTGATCGTCTTCCGCGGGCCGCCGTCGTGGAACAAGAATTACCGGTCGATCCGGTCGGACAACACCGCGGTGCGCTGGGTGCAGAACGCGCTGTCGTTCATCGGTTTCGTGCCGCCGGACGAGAACGATCTGGTCAAGCGCGTCATCGCGGTCGGCGGTCAGACCGTGCAGTGCCGCAACGACACCGGTCTGACCGTGGACGGCAAGGAACTCGACGAGCCGTACCTGAATCCCGCCACGCTGATGGTCGACCCGGTCGTCTACCCGTGCCTGGGCAGCGAGTTCGGCCCGGTGACCGTCCCGGCCGGGCGGCTGTGGGTGATGGGCGACAACCGCACCCACTCCTCGGATTCCCGCGCGCACTGCGACAACACCCCGGAAGGCTATCGGGAGCGCCTGCTGTGCACCGGCGACGACGCCGACGCGGGCACCGTGCCGGTGGACAACGTGATCGGCAAGACCCGGTTCATCGCCTGGCCGCCGTCCCGGTGGGGGCTGGTGCGGGCGATCAACCCGCAGAAGATGTCCGAGCAGGGCCCGTAGCAATGCCCTCGGCCTGGCCGCCGCGCACGGCGATCCGCCGATCGCCGGGGCTGCGCACGCTGGAGTCGGCGCTGTACCGCGGCGGCCTGGGGCCGGTGGCCGGCGTCGACGAGGTCGGGCGGGGCGCCTGTGCCGGACCGCTGGTGGTGGCGGCATGTGTGCTCGGCCCGGGCAGGGCCGCGGTGCTCGAGGCGCTGGACGACTCCAAGAAACTCACCGAGAAGGCGCGCGAAACCCTGTTCCCGCTGATCCGCCGGCACGCGTTGGCCTACCACGTGGTGTTCATCCCGCCGGCCGACGTCGACCGCAGCGGGGTGCACGCGGCCAACATCGAGGGCATGCGCCGGGCGGTGGCCGGGCTGACGGTGCGGCCGGGATACGTGCTCTCCGATGGGTTTCCGGTGCCGGGGCTGCCGATGCCGTCGTTGCCGGTGGTTGGCGGTGACGGCGCCGCGGCCTGCATCGCCGCGGCGAGTGTGCTGGCGAAGGTGAGCCGGGACCGGTTCATGGCGACGCTGGACGCCGACCACCCGGGCTACGGCTTCGCCGACCACAAGGGTTACGGAACGGCGCGACACACCGCGGCGCTGGCGCGGCTCGGGCCGTGCAGCGAACATCGATACTCCTACGCCAACGTGCAGAAGGCGCGGCGCAACCGAGCAGAAGGACGGCTGACCAGATGAGCGCTGAGGATCTCGAGAAGTACGAAACCGAGATGGAGCTCTCGCTGTACCGCGAATACAAGGACATCGTGGGGCAGTTCAGCTACGTCGTGGAGACCGAGCGGCGGTTCTATCTGGCCAACAGCGTCGAGATGGTGCCGCGCAACGCCGACGGCGAGGTGTACTTCGAGTTGCGGCTCTCCGACGCCTGGGTGTGGGACATGTACCGGCCGGCGCGGTTCGTCAAACAGGTGCGGGTGGTCACCTTCAAAGACGTCAACATCGAGGAAGTCGAGAAGCCCGAACTGCGGCTGCCGGAGTAGCCCGAAAAATCGCCGCGCGCACTGGCCGCCGCCGGTCTAGGCTTGGCAGCATGACCGCTGTCGACCGTGCCGTTTCCCGCCGTGAGATCACCGATGCCCTGCTCAAAGCCATGGAGCGCCGCCATGAGGTGCTCGACGTAATCGTCGATTCCGATGATCGCGCGTCCGCGGTGAAGGCGATCGCCGAACTGCTCGGCACCTCGCACCTGGGCTGCGAGGCCGTGATCGGCATGTCGTTGGATCAGCTCACCAAGGATTCCCGTGACCGGATCCGTGCCGAGCTGGAGGATCTGAACAACGAGCTGACGTTCACGCTCGGGGAACGGCCGGCCAGCGTCGGCGAGACACTGGCGCTGCGCCCGTTCACCGGATCCGACGACCGGGACATCTTCGCGCTGCGGACCGAGGACGTCGGCGCCAGCGGCGACGGCTCCGGCTCGCCGGCCCGCGGCCTCGACGACGAGATCCGGGCTGTGCTGGGCCGCATCGACGACGAGGACGCCGCACTGTTCGTCGCGATCGACGGCGGGCAGAAGATCGGGCTGGTGTTCGGTGACCTCAACCACGGCGAGGTGAACGTCCGCATCTGGATCGAACCGCAGCAGCGCAAGAAGGGCTACGGCACCGCCGCGCTGCGCCGGGCCCGCTCGGAGCTGGCGGCCTGTTTCCCCGGTGTGCCGCTGGTGGTTCGGGCACCGGGCGCGCACGCCGGGTAGACCGTCAGCCCGCCGCGGGCGAGCGCGGCACGATGCTCGGCCGCCGAAGCTTCGCGGCGGTGCTGTTGACGCCACGACCGGCCATGGTGCCGAGCATCGACTCCCCGAACATGCCGGGTGGCAGAGCGCCGGAACTCAGCGACGCGGTTGTGGCCCGGGCCGGCGGTACGGCTGCGGCTGTATCGCCGGTCATGGCCGGAACGGTCGCCGCCCAGGCCTGCGGCACCGACAGGGATCCGGCGATCGTGGCACGCCCTATCAGTGCCACCGCCGGTGGCCGTTCCAGCGCCGGTCGTGCAACCGGTGTGGTGCCGAGCCCCAGGAAGGGGCCGACACCCTGGTGCTCGTCGCGCTCGGCGTTGACCGCGATGGCATGGTTTGTCGTCCCGATGGACGCGCCCCCGAATGACGAACTACTGACCGACGCGGCCCCGCTGAGAGAGCTCACCGTGTCGTTGAATACGTCGACCGCGGTGAACGACGCGAGTGGGGCAGCGCTCTGCGCGGCCGCTGCCCCAACCGGGTTGGTGGTGGCCGGCGGCGTGGTGAACGGGGTCAGCGCCGAGGCCGCCGCCGATGCCGCCGCATAACCGTTCATCACGGCGGTGTCTTGTGCCCACATCGCGTCGTACTGCGCCTCGGCGGCGGCGATTGCCGGGCTGTTCTGTCCGAAGAAATTGGTCGTCACCAGCATCAGCCAGTGGATGCGGTTCGCGGTGATCATCGCCGGCGGCACGATCGTGGTATGCGCAGTCTGGTAGGCGCTGGCCGCGGCCTGCGCCTGGATGGCGCTCTGCTCGGCTTGTGCGGCGGTGCTGTGCAGCCATGTCACATAGGGCATGGCGGCCTGCGCCATCATCGTCGACGACGGCCCGCGCCAGCCGTCGGTGGTCAGTCGGGCGACGACGGACAGGTAGGCCGACGCCAGCGAGTTCACCTCCTCGCTGAGCTTCCGCCAGGCGGAGGCCGCGGCCAGCAGCGGACCGCTGCCGGGGCCGCTGTACATCCGTGTGGAATTGATCTCCGGTGAGAGAGTCCCGAAATCCATGAGTGACAACCCTTCTCAAACTTGTGTTGGTCGGATGGCCGCTATCCGGCGGCAGGGGAGCGGACGATGATGGGCTTGCTCTTCTGCCGTGGCCGGTCGGGTCCGTCGCGGGACAGCGTGCCCAGCACCGATTGGCTGAACACACTGCCGGAACTCGGGGGGAGACTGGCCGAAGTGTCGGCGGCGAGTGCGGAAGTGGTCGTCGGCGTCCCCGGCGCGACCGTCGCCCATCGTGTCGGCGCCGACAATTTCCCGACCAGCGCCGCCCGCCCCATTGCAGCGGACGCTGTGCGTGATGCTGTTGCGACCTGTGGCGGCGGACCGGCCGGCATCGGGAGAGCGACGAGGACGCCCTCCTCAGCGGCGGCCCCGCCGGACGCGAGTCTCTCGTTGACGATGAGGATGCCGCGCCCGGAGACCGCACTCGACATCGTCGACATCACCGTGTTGATGACCTTCGTGGCGGAGAACGCCGTGGTGAACAGGACTGATGCCGACAGTGGATTCGTCACCGCAGCCTGGCCGGGCCTAGCCGCCGCGTTGGTGGTCGGCCGGGGTTCGGTGAACGGGGTGAGTTTGCTCGCCGTGGCCGAGGATGCGGAGTAGGTGTACATCGCGAGGGCGTCCTGCGCCCACATCTGCGCGTAGTGCGCTTCGGTGGCCGCGATCGCCGGGGTGTTCTGCCCGAAGAAATTCGTCGCGACCAGGGCTGTCAGCAGGCTGCGATTGGCGGCGATCACCGGCGGTGGCACGGTCATCGTGAACGCCAACTCATGGGCTGCGGCGGCCGCCCTCGCCTGCATCGCGGTCTGCTCGGCGACGATCGCGGTGCTGTGCAGCCAGGTGACATGGGGCGCCGCGGATCGGGCCATCGACACCGACGCCGGACCGTGCCAGTCGTAACCGACGAGGTCGGCGATCACGGAGCCGAATCGTGTTGCGGCGATGGTGAGTTCGGTGGCGAGTGCGCCCCACGCCTCGGCGGCCGCCAGCAGCGGCGCCGCCCCCGGACCGAGATACATCCGGGCAGAGTTGACTTCCGGCGGCAAGGAGCCGAAGTCTGGGAATGGTGACATCTGAGCGCACACCGCCTCTACCGTGAATTCCCCACTGGTAGAAGCCATCAGCCGAGGCGGCGGTTAAGGTGAGCTTCATCACCTGCTGCAGACGGTACCCCGCAGCGAGGTGATCCGCCACAGGTTTTCTCGGTCTCTGTCAGCGCACCCCGCTCGGCGCTGTGGATGGACTCGGGACTGGGGATAACCGACCGGTGAAGCCGTGATCCGGGGCTGATCGGGCAAACCGTTGTCGCCCGTCGTCGCGACACTGGCGCCATGACAACATTGACACCGGCCGAACTGGGCGCATTCGGGGAACAGGTCGCCGTGGATCACCTGATCGCACAGGGCTTTCGGATCCTGGCCCGCAACTGGCGCTGCCGGTACGGGGAACTGGATGCGGTGGCCGTCGACCCGACCGGATCCACCGTGGTCTTCGTCGAGGTGAAGACCCGCAGTGGTGACGGATTCGGCGGCCTGGCGTACGCGGTGACCGAGCGCAAACTGCGACGGCTGCGCCGGCTGGCCGGATTGTGGCTGGCTGGCAGTGCGACCCATGCGCCGCATGTCCGTATCGACGTGATCGGGGTGCGGGTCGGCCGGCGACGGACCCCGGAGATCACTCACCTGGCGGGGGTCGGCTGATGACGCTGGGTAGGGCATTCTCGGTCGCGGTGCGCGGCCTGACCGGTGAGATCGTGGAGATCGAAGCCGACATCAGCGGCGGCCTGCCGGGTGTGCACCTGGTCGGGCTGCCGGACGCGGCGCTGCAGGAGTCACGAGATCGGGTGCGAGCGGCGATCACCAACAGTGACCAGGACTGGCCCCAAACCCGCCTGACGCTGGCGCTTTCACCGGCCACGCTGCCGAAGATGGGTTCGGTCTACGACCTGGCGCTGGCCGTCAGCGTGCTGTCGGCGCACCGCAAGCAGAGCTGGGCGCGGCTGGAGAAGGTCGTGCTGCTCGGTGAGTTGGCACTCGACGGGCGGGTGCGGCCGGTGCGCGGGGTGCTGCCCGCGGTGCTGGCGGCCAAAGACGACGGCTGGCCGGCCGTCGTCGTCCCGATGGACAATCTGGCCGAGGCGAGTCTGGTCGCCGGCGTCGAGGTCCTCGGTGTCGAGACCCTGCGCCAGCTGCTGAGTTGGTTGGGCGGTGGCACTCGACTAGCGGAGCGGGTGAGTGTTGTGCCCCCGGCAGCGGAACCGCCCGCGGAACTGGCGGAGGTGGTAGGGCAGGCCCAGGCGCGTTTCGCGGTCGAAGTCGCCGCAGCCGGCGCACATCACCTGATGCTCACCGGGCCACCGGGAGTCGGCAAAACCATGCTGGCACAGCGGATCCCGGGTCTGCTACCCCCGCTGACCGAGGATGAGTCGCTGGAGGTGACCGCGATCCACTCGGTGGCCGGGCTGCTGTCGGAGGACACCCCGCTGATCACCCGGCCGCCGTTCATCGCCCCGCACCACACCTCCAGCGTGGCGGCCCTGGTCGGCGGTGGTTCCGGTCTGGCCAGACCGGGCGCGGTCAGTCGGGCACACTGCGGGGTGCTGTTCCTCGACGAGTGTGCCGAGATCGGGGTCAGTGCGCTGGAGGCACTGCGGACACCGTTGGAAGACGGCGAGATCCGGTTGGCCCGCCGCGACGGGGTGGCGTGCTATCCGGCGCGGTTCCAGTTGGTGCTGGCGGCGAATCCCTGTCCGTGCGCACCGGCCGATGAGCGGGACTGTGTCTGCAAACCGATGGTCAAACGCCGCTACCTGGGTCGGCTGTCAGGGCCGCTGCTGGACCGGGTGGACCTGCGGGTTCAGATGCACCCGGTGCGGGCCGAGGCGTTCGCAGGCTCTGGTGGTGAGTCGACGGAGGATGTGCGCAGCCGGGTCGCGGCCGCGCGGGCGGCCGCTGTGGACCGGTGGCGGGGCTACGGTGCCCGCACCAACGCCGAGATCAGCGGGCCGCTGCTGCGCCGCCGGTTCCGTCCGGACGCTGCGACCATGGCGCCGCTGCGCACCGCATTGGACCGCGGTCTGCTCTCGATCCGCGGCGTCGAC
This sequence comes from Mycolicibacter acidiphilus, assembly GCF_018455725.1. GTDB lineage: Bacteria > Actinomycetota > Actinomycetes > Mycobacteriales > Mycobacteriaceae > Mycobacterium > Mycobacterium acidiphilum. The sequence goes on along the minus strand of NZ_JAHCLR010000020.1, from coordinate 47,023 downwards.
CGCACTCTGCGGGTTGCGTGGACCTTGAGCGACCTAGCCGGCCACACCTCCCCGGGGCCGGATGAGGTTGCGGTTGCGCTGAGTTTCCGGCAGTCGGGTGCCGACGTATGAGCCCGCAATGGTCAACGGCGGAGCTTCATGCGTGGGCCTACCTGTCCCGGGTCGCCGAGCCGCCGTGCCCGGAATTGGCTGCGCTGGTGCGTAGGGTCGGCCCAGTGGAGGCGACCGACCGGGTCCGCCGCGGTCAGGTGGACGACCGGTTGGGCAAGCGCACCGAGGGGCGACGCGAGATCGACCGGGCCGCAGCAGATCTGGAACTGCTCGACCGATGCGGTGGTCGGCTGGTGACCGTCGATGACGACGAGTGGCCGCTGCTGGCATTCGCCGGATTCGACGGTGTGGGGGTGCCGGTGAAACCGGACTGCCACCCGCCGATGGTGCTGTGGGTGCGCGGACCGGCCCGGCTCGACGACACCACCGGGCGGTCGGCGGCCATCGTCGGCACCAGAGCGGCGACCGCCTACGGCGAGCATGTGGCTGCCGACCTGGCCGCCGGTCTGACCGAGCGGGACGCAGCGGTGATCTCCGGGGGCGCCTACGGCATCGACGGTGCGGCGCACCGGGCGTCCCTGGCCTGTGACGGACTGACGGTGGCGGTGCTCGCCGGGGGCATTGACGTCCCTTATCCGGCAGGCCATTCGGCGCTGCTGCACCGAATCGGCGGCAACGGGCTGCTGATCACCGAGTACCCACCGGAAACCCGGCCCGCACGGTCCCGGTTCCTGACCCGCAACCGACTGGTCGCGGCGCTCGCCGGGGCGACAGTGGTCGTGGAGGCGGGGTTGCGCAGTGGTGCGGCGAACACGGCCTCCTGGGCGCGACTGCTGGGCCGGCCGGTCGGTGCGGTGCCGGGACCGGTGACCAGTGCGGCGTCGGCGGGCTGTCACGCACTGCTGCGCGCCGGTGGCGAGTTGGTCACCCGGGCCGACGAGATCATCGAACTCGTCGGTCGGATGGGTGAACTCGCCGATGAACCTGCACACCCCGAAACCCCGCTGGACGGTCTCGACGCGCTCGAACGCCAGGTGTACGAGGCGCTGCCCGGCCGTGGGATGACGACGGTCGATGAGATCGCGGTTGCGGCCGGACTGGCACCGGCGCGGGTGCTGGGGCCGCTGGCGATGCTGGAAGTAGCCGGTCTGGTGCAGCGCTGTGACGGGCGCTGGCGACTCGCCCGCCGCAGCAAGCGGATCGCGCGATGACACCGGCGACATTCCCGTAATGTCTCGCAGTCCGAGATATCCGGGCGTAGGCTCGGCCAAAGCGATGAGGCTCGCTGCACGTGCCATGTTGGCTGATGGCTTCTACCCGTTCGATGACGCACGCGGTTAGAGGACTGGGAGTGGCGCAATGACCATCACCTGGAACCCCGAGGACACCGCCGCATGGGAGGCGGGGAACAACGCCGTCGCGCGTCGCAATCTGATCTGGTCGACGGTGACCACCCACATCGCCTACTCCGTCTGGTCCCTGTGGTCGGTGATGGTGCTGTTCATGCCGGAGGCGGTCTACGGCATCACCACCGGTGACAAACTGCTGCTGACGGCCACCGCGACCCTGATCGGCGGGGCGGTGCGCATCCCCTACGTGGCGGCGACGACACGATTCGGTGCCCGCAACTGGACGGTGATCTCCTCGCTGGTGCTGGTGATCCCCACCGTCGCCACCATCGTGCTGCTGGCCGACCCGGGCCGGCCGCTGTGGATGTACCTGGTGTGCGCGGGGCTGACCGGGCTGGGCGGCGGCAACTATGCGGCATCGCTCGCCGACGTTGAACGCTTCTACCCGCAGCGGCTGAAGGGTCTGGCGCTGGGAGTGGCCGGGGGAATCGGCAACCTCGGGGTGGCAGTGATCCAACTGGTGGGGTTGCTGGTGCTGGCCATCGCCGGTTTTGGTCAACCGTACTGGGTGTGCGCGATCTACCTGGTGCTGCTCGCCGTGGGCGGCGTCGGCGCCGCGCTGCGCATGGACAACCTGGATCGTGGGACGGCCCGGGCGGGTGCGGTCCGGGCGATTCTCGGGCTGCCGGACACCTGGACGATCACGCTGCTGTATTGCGCGACATTCGGTTCGTTCATCGGGTTCGCGTTCGTGTTCGTCCAGGTGCTGCACGTCACCTTCGTCGAGGGCGGGCAGAGCCCCGCGCAGGCCGCCTTGCATGCCGCCGCGATCGCATTCGTCGGGCCACTGCTGGCCGCCGTGTCCCGCGTTTATGGCGGACGGTTGTCCGACCGGTATGGCGGCGGGCGCATCACACTGGCGGTGTTCACCGCGATGATCCTGGCGACCGGGTTGCTGATCGCCGCCAGCGCCTACGACGACCGTACGGTCGGCTGCCTGTCGGCGGTCAACATCGCCGGCTACATCGCCGCATTCCTCGCACTGTTCGTCCTCGCCGGCATGGGCAACGGTTCGGTGACGAAGATGATCCCCTCGATCTTCGACGCCCGCAGTCGCTCACTCGATGGCAGTGCCGAGGACCGCCGGGCCTGGGCGAGTTCCCGGTCCGGCGCACTGATCGGTCTGGCCACCTCGATCGGCGCCCTCGGCGGGGTGGCGATCAACCTGACCCTGCGGCAGGCCTACGCCGTCAGCGGCACCGAGACACCCGCGTTCTGGATCTTCCTGGCGGGCTACGTCGGGGCGGCGCTGCTGACCTATCTGAGTTACGTCCGCCCGAGTGGCGCCGGACCCGGTCGGTAACACCGGAATTTGGAGGGAGTGATGAGCGTGGCTGGTGAATCGTCTTCGGGCCGCAGCGCCGCGTCGTCGCTGGAAGCGCTGCTCGATCAAGGCCCGCGCCAAGGGATCCTGGACCGCCGCGTCGAGGTCGGCCACTGGGCCGGGTCGATACCGGAGGAGATGGCCCAGGTCCCGTCGGTGCGGATCGGTCGCCGCTGGGTCTCCTCGCTGTGGTTGATCCCGATCACCGTGGCCGGTCTGCTGGTCGCGGTGGCGCTCGCACAGCAGTTGCGCCGGTACGGCTGGATGCAGGATTTCATCGCCGCCTACCCGGGAACCCCGGGCACCCCGTCGGCCTTCACCCCGGCGATCCGCACCGGGTTCCCCGCCTGGCTGCGCTGGCAGCATCTGTTCAACATCGTGTTCATGATGTTTCTGATGCGGGCCGGGTTGCAGATTCTGGCCGACCACCCGCGGCTGTATCTCAACCAGGGCTGCCGGCCGGGCAGCGCGTGGCTCCGGATGCGTCCGCCGGTGCCGGCGGACCGCATGGATCAGAACCGGCCCGCGGAGGTGTGGACAGCCAAGGATGATTCGGTGGGCCTGCCGAAATGGCTTGGCATTCCCGGGGTTCGGCACACCGTTGGCCTGGCGCGGTGGTGGCATTTCGGCTTCGATGTGCTGTGGCTGCTCAACGGGGCGGTGTTCTACGTGCTGCTGTTCGTCACGGGGGAGTGGCGGCGGATCGTCCCGCAGTCGTGGGAGGTGCTGCCCAATGCGCTGTCGACCGCCGTGCAGTACCTGTCACTGGACTTCCCCGCAAACGAGGGCTTCACCAACTACAACGGGCTACAGGTGATCGCCTACTTCACCACGGTGTTCATCGCCGCACCGCTGGCGTTCGCCACCGGGCTGCTGCAGGCGCCGTCGATCGCGGCGAGGTTCGGCCTGGATCACGGCCCGTTCAACGAACAGGTCGCCCGCACTGTGCATTTCGCGGTCCTGGTCTGGATGGTGGTGTTCATCGCGATGCACACCGTCATGGTGTTCACCACCGGCCTGGTCGACAACCTCAACCACATCGTGCTGGGAACCGACACCCAATCGTATTGGGCGGTAGTCGTTTACGTGATCGCGATGGTCGTCATCGCCGCGCTGTGGCTGGCCGCCTCACCCGTCACGCTGCGGTACCCGGCGGTGGTCCGCCGAGTCGGGGTGGCGACGATCGGCTGGATCAAGGGACTGATGGAGCGGCCGCATCCGAGCGCGACCTACGCCGAGGCGGACATCTCGCCGTACCTGTGGCCCAACGGGACCCTGCCCGACTCGGAGCGCTACCGGGCGCTGCAGGCCGGTGGCTGGGCGGACTACGCGCTGCGCATCGAAGGCCTGGTGGAGAACCCGGTCAGCCTGACCTACGCGCAACTGCTCGCACTGCCCAAACACGAACAGATCACCGGGCACCATTGCATCCAGGGCTGGACCGGGATCGCCAAGTGGGGTGGGGTGCGGATGTCGGACATCTGCGAGATCGTGCGACCACTGCCGTCGGCGCAGTGGGTGGTGTTCTATTCGTTCGCCGAGGGATCCGGGCCGTCGACGGAGGGCCGGTTCTACGACTGCCACAAGATCGCCCACATGAGTGAGCCGACGACGATCCTGGCCTACGAGATGAACGGCGCCCCGCTCACCGAAGCGCACGGTGCACCGCTGCGACTGCGCAACGAACACGAACTCGGGTTCAAGATGGTCAAGTGGGTCGAGGCCATCGAGTTCGTCGAGAGCTTCGCCCACCTGGGTCTCGGGATGGGTGGCTACAACGAGGACCACGAGTACTACGGCTACCGGATGCCGATCTGACCCGATGACCGGTCGGCGGCGGCTCGTATAGTCGAACAGTCAGCCGATGGGCAGGAGGCAGTGTGGCGGGTCGACCAGTGCATTCGTTCGAAGTCATCCGCACCGAGCGCCGCTCCGCACACCTGATTCGGGTGGTGTTGGGCGGCAACGGGTTCGATACGTTCACCCCGAGCGACTACACCGACTCCTACGTCAAGGTGATCTTCATTCCGCGCGGCGTCGACGTGGCCGGATTGCCCCAGCCACTGACCCAGGACAGTTTCGCGGTACTCCCGGACGAACAGCGGCCGGTGATCCGGACCATGACCGTGCGGCATGCCGACCCGGTCGCCCGCGAGATCAGCCTCGGTGTGTCGGTGCACGGTGACCACGGTGTCATCGGCCCGTGGGCGTCGAACGCCCAACCCGGCCAGCCGGTCTACCTGATGGGGCCGGGCGGGGCCTACGCACCCGATCCGGCGGCCGACTGGCACCTGTTGGCCGGCGACGAAAGCGCGCTGCCGGCTATCGCCGCCGCGCTGGAGGCGTTGCCGGCGGATGCGGTCGGCAAGGCGTTCATCGAGATCGCCGGCCCCGAGTACGAGATCGCCCTGCACGCTCCGCCCGGGGTGCAGGTGAGTTGGATCTACCGCGGCGGACGCGCCGACCTGGTCGGCGCCGACCGCGCCGGTGACAACGCACCGCTGATCGAAGCCGTCACCGGCGCTTCCTGGCTGCCCGGTCAGGTGCAGGTGTTCATCCACGGTGAAGCCCAGGCCGTCATGCACAACCTGCGGCCATACATCCGCAAGCAGCGCGGCGTCGACCCGAAATGGGCGTCGATCTCCGGCTACTGGCGGCGGGGACGCACCGAGGAGAGCTTCAAGCAGTGGAAGCGCGAACTCGCTGCGGCCGAAGCAGTGACGGCGGGCTGACGGGCATGGCATTCGGCGACTACCAGTTCGAGATCTACCTGCAGGGTCTGGCCGGTGTGCTGCCGACGCTGCCGATGACGTATTCGGAACTGGAGGCCAAGGCGGCCGCGGCGATGTCGCCGTCGGTCTGGTCTTACGTCGCCGGGGGCGCCGGTGATGAGCGCACCCAGCGACTCAACGTCGAGGCGTTCGAGCGTTGGGGGCTGATGCCGCGGATGTTCGTCGGTGCCACCGAACGCGACCTGTCCGTGGAGATGTTCGGGATGACACTGCCGTCGCCGGTGTTCCTGGCCCCGATCGGGGTCGCCGGCATCTGCGCGCAGGACGGCCACGGCGACCTCGCCGCGGCGCGGGCCGCGGCGCGCACCGGGGTGCCGATGATGGTCTCCACCCTGACCGCCGACCCGCTGGAGGACGTCGCTGCCGAATTCGGTGACACACCAGGGTTTTTCCAGCTGTACACACCCAAGGATCGGGACCTGGCCGCCAGCCTGGTGACCCGTGCCGAGACGGCCGGCTACCGGGCCATCGTCGTCACCCTGGACACCTGGGTGCCCGGCTGGCGACCGCGAGACCTGGCCACGGCGAACTTCCCGCAGTTGCGCGGGCACTGCCTCGCCAACTACACCAGTGACCCGGTTTTCCGAGCCGGCCTGGCGCAGCCGCCGGAGGACAACCCGCAGGCCGCGACGCTGGCCTGGGTGCAGACTTTCGGTCACTCGCTGACCTGGGACGACCTGCCCTGGCTGCGGTCGCTGACGCGGCTTCCGCTGATCGTCAAAGGCATCTGCCACCCCGACGACGCCCGCCGCGCCCTCGACGTCGGCGTGGACGGCGTCTACTGCTCCACGCACGGCGGCCGCCAGGCCAACGGCGGCCTGTCCGCTCTCGACTGCCTGCCCGGCGTGGTCGAGGCCGCCGCCGGCGCGCCGGTGCTGTTCGACTCGGGCATCCGCACCGGCGCCGACATCGTCAAGGCACTGGCGCTAGGCGCAACCGCGGTCGGCATCGGCCGGCCCTACGCCTACGGGCTGGCGCTGGGCGGCGCCGACGGAGTGGTGCACGTGCTGCGCTCGCTGCTGGCCGAAGCCGACCTGATCATGGCCGTCGACGGCTACCGGTCACGCGCCGATCTCATCCCGGACACACTGCGGCGCGTCACCTGAACCCGCGGCGGGCGTCTGCCACGGTGAAACCGTGGAGGCGATCCTCGCGCAGTTCGACGACTACCTGGCCCTGGAGTGCGGCCGGTCCGCGCACACCCGGCGGGCCTACCTCGGCGACCTCCGCTCGCTGTCGGCGTTCCTCGCCGAGCGCGGGCAACACGGCCAGTACGGCTTGGAGGGCCTGAACCTGTCACTGCTGCGCAGTTGGCTGGCCACCCAGGCCGGTGCCGGTGCGGCCCGCAGCACGCTGGCCCGACGCACGTCGACGGTGAAGACGTTCACCGCCTGGGCTGCGCGACGCGGGCTGCTCACCTCGGACCCGGGTACCCGGCTGCGGCTCCCCAAACCGCAGCGGATCCTGCCGGCGGTGCTGCGCCGAGACCAGGCGCTCGAAGCTATGAACGCCGCGGAATCCGGTGCCCAGCAAGGCGATCCGCTGGCGCTGCGAGACCGGCTGATCGTCGAGATGCTGTATGCGACCGGGATCCGGGTCAGTGAGCTGTGCGGGCTCGACATCGACGACGTGGACACCTCACGTCAGGTGCTGCGCGTGCTCGGCAAGGGCGACAAGCAGCGGACCGTGCCGTTCGGCGGGCCCGCGGTGACGGCGCTGCGCTCCTGGCTGACCGGTGGACGGCCGGAACTCGCCACCGTCGAATCCGGACCGGCGCTGCTGCTGGGCGCCCGCGGGCGCCGGATCGACCCCCGGCAGGCGCGCACGGTCGTGCACCAGACGCTGACCGCGGTGCCCGGCGCGCCGGATATCGGCCCGCACGGGCTGCGGCACAGCGCCGCCACCCACCTGCTCGAAGGCGGGGCGGACCTGCGGATCGTGCAGGAACTGCTGGGGCACTCCAGCCTGGCCACCACCCAGCTGTACACCCACGTCAGTGTCGCCCGGCTGCGTGCGGTGCATGACCAGGCACACCCGCGGGCTTAGCTCAGCAACTCACCAATTGCCGCGAGATCGATGGCGAGCGGGAATGGTGCATCGGTGGCATAGGTGTGGACGACTCCGCCGTCGTCGACGTACCCCGAGGCTCCGGTCCGATGGCAGGCCCGCAGGCTGACCGCGCCGGCCGGCTCCAGATCAACGATCCAGTAGTAAGGGATTCCCGCGTCGGCGTACTCCGCGCGCTTGATCATGTAGTCGGTGCGGCGGGAGCCGGGTGAGACGATCTCGATGACCAGTATCGTCTCCGCTGCAAACAGCAGCCCGCCTTCGGTATCCACCCGAATCACAGCAGACCGCTCGACCACCACCAGATCTGGACGGCGTGACGTCCCAGGGCGATCCGCCCGATCCAGCTGCAAGTCGATGTCGATGTCTTGGATCACCACGAAGCGTGCCGGAAGCTGAGTTTTGAGCTGGTCACGCAGCACACCGGAGGCGATCATGTGACGGGGTGACGGCGACGGCGACATGACGAGGTTGCCCTCCTGTAGCTCCCAGCGGCACTGATCGTCCTCGCCGAGTGCGGCATACTCGGCCACGGTCAACAACCGGCCGGGCGGTTCTACCAGGGCCGTCATCGCCAACTCGCTGTTCGGCGCATGGTGCCAGTCTCGCACGGCAACGCCGAACGCGTCTTCGTCAGAACGCTTCCTGTGTGGCGATGATCAGGGCGATGGTGGGAACGACCGATGCGATAAGCCAGAAGTACCCGATGATCAGGCCCGCCGGTGCCATCCCGCCGCCTTGCTCACCGGTCCGGCGGATCTGGGAGCGAGCGACATGCCCGAAGACGACCCCGAGTAGCGGCATGAGAAATGAACAGATCAGCGACGTGATCGCCATCGAGTTGGTGCCGGAGCCGGGTGCGGCCATACCCACCGCACGGTCCGCGGTGACCGGTCGACCGCCCTGGGGGCACCCGACAACGGGATAGGCGGCCGGCCTTCGGTGATATAGCCGCTCGCCATGACTGGAGTCGGCGCCGGGTTCGAGAGGAGCCCACTCCGCCGTGCGCTCGTGCTGCCTGCCTATCTGCGGGGCCCTTGATATCCCGGAGGAACCTGCTGAGTAGGCGCCGGCAGCCTGCTGGGCGGATATCCAGCCGGGTTGAGTGGCTGGCTGAAGCCCGGATATCCGATGCCGGGGTTGATCGGGGGACCGAAGGCCAGATAACCGGCTTGCGCCCAAGGCGCCACGGCACGGTTGTGATTCTTGCGAACGTACACGCAAATGATTGCTGACACCATGACCACGACTGTCAGGACTGGAACAGCGCACCAGCGGCGAAGCAGGTACAAAAGTGCGACCAAGCCGTTGTCATCGTAGTACCAGGAATCGTCGAAGGTACTGTCGAGAGCCGCGAAACAGACAAGGCCGACGAATGGTGCCAGGGTCGCAATTAGGGTGTACGGAGTTGGTGGCACGAAGGTCTGCTGGCTCCAAGATCGAGCTCCCAGTACCTCGCGCGTGATCATGCCGACGGAGCCGGCAATCACCAGGATGGAAACGATCAGCAACACCTCATTGCCCCTATAGCGGACGTGTGGATGCAGCGGATCGAAATGGTCCAGATTCGCCCAAATTGCAGCGATCGGGACAGGCAGTGTAGCGGTCAGAATGAACGGCCAGGCAGGCTTGATCTTCGGCTGTGACGCAGCCGGCCATCTGCCAGGTTGTTGGGGATAATTGTGGTATCCAGCCATGTAGGGACCGGTCATTGGCACCTCCGAGTTGTACGGCGAGCCTAAAATTTCCGTGGGTTCGCCCGATATCCTCCGAACGACTGACACCCGATTCCGATAGTCCCGGAGGCGGGATTCTCACCCGCCCAGCGGCTTGAGCCGGATCGGCGTGGCGGCCAGCAGCCCCAGTGGATCGACGTAGTCGGCACGGGAGGACGGACCCCACATCGCACCCCAGTGCAGGCAGGAGTCGCACCCTGGATGCCCGGCGGTCAGCCGGCCGATCAGCGCGCCGGCACCGACCCGCTGCCCGACCCGGACCACCGCCTCGACCGGTTCGTAGCTGGTGTGCAGGCCGCCGGGATGCGCCAGTGACACCACCGGGCGTCCGGCCAGCAGGCCCGCGAACACCACCGACCCGTCGGCCGCGGCGTAGACCGGTTGCCCCGGCGTCCCGGCCAGATCTACGCCCCGATGCCCGCGCTGCCAGTTCGGGGTCGGGGCGTCAAACACCCGCAGCACGGCTGGACGCGGCCGCAACGGCCAATCCAGCCGGTCGGTGCCGGCATGGGCGGATACGGGCCAGAACAAGCTCGCGACCAGAATCAACACCGCCGCACGCATCCATCGAGTTCAGCGTCGGATGGGGAATCCGGCCAGTCACCGCTGTGGACAAAGCACCTGGTTCATGGGGCGGTCCCAGCTTCGCCTCTCCTTCGTCGAGGCTCGCTAAACCACCCGCCTGCACGGTGTAAACTGCTACCCGCAGTCTGCGTATGCGGGCTGACTTCGCGTGTCTGCAGCACAACCGGATGCCGGACGGTCCCTCTTGAAGGGCTCGGCATCTCCGCAGACACCAGGGCCCGGCCTCACCCGATGCCGGGCGTCAACCGACACAATTTAAGGACATGGCTGACTATGGCCGTCGTTACCATGAAGCAGCTGCTCGACAGCGGCGCTCACTTCGGGCATCAGACCCGACGCTGGAACCCCAAGATGAAGCGGTTCATCTTCACCGACCGCAACGGCATCTACATCATCGACCTGCAGCAGACGCTGACCTTCATCGACAAGGCCTACGAGTTCGTCAAGGAGACCGTCGCGCACGGCGGCACCGTCCTGTTCGTCGGCACCAAGAAGCAGGCGCAGGAGTCCGTCGCCGAAGAGGCCACCCGGGTCGGGATGCCGTACGTCAACCAGCGCTGGCTGGGCGGCATGCTCACCAACTTCTCCACCGTGCACAAGCGCCTTCAGCGGATGAAGGAGCTGGAGGCCATGGAGCAGACCGGTGGCTTCGAGGGTCGCACCAAGAAGGAAATCCTGATGCTGACCCGCGAGAAGAACAAGCTGGAGCGCAGCCTCGGCGGTATCCGTGACATGGCCAAGGTGCCCTCGGCCGTCTGGGTCGTCGACACCAACAAGGAGCACATCGCCGTCGGTGAGGCGCGCAAGCTGGGTATCCCGGTCATCGCGATCCTCGACACCAACTGCGACCCGGACCTGGTCGACTACCCGATCCCGGGCAACGACGACGCGATCCGCTCGGCGGCGCTGCTGACCAAGGTGATCGCCTCCGCGGTCGCCGAGGGCCTGCAGGCCCGGTCCGGTGCCGGCAACGGCGCGGGCAAGACCGAGGGCGAGGGCGTCGAGCCGCTGGCCGAGTGGGAGCAGGAGCTGCTGGCCGGCGCCACCACGGCGACGCCGGACGCCACCACCGAGACCACCACCGAAACCGCGTAGGGAGAGCTGGAACATTGGCGAACTACACCGCCGCTGACGTCAAGCGGCTCCGGGAGCTGACCGGCTCCGGGATGATGGACTGCAAGAACGCGCTGGTCGAGACCGACGGCGACTTCGACAAGGCTGTCGAGGTGCTGCGGATCAAGGGTGCCAAGGACGTCGGCAAGCGCGCTGAGCGCGCCACCGCCGAGGGCCTGGTCGTCGCCAAGGACGGCGCCCTGGTCGAGCTGAACTCCGAGACCGACTTCGTCGCCAAGAACGACGAGTTCAAGGCGCTGGCCGACGAGGTCGTGACCGCCGCGGCGGCCGCGAAGACCTCCGACGTCGAGGAGCTCAAGGCGGCGAAGGTCGGCGACCGTACTGTCGGCGAGGCCATCGAGGCGCTGTCGGCCAAGATCGGCGAGAAGCTGGAGTTGCGCCGGGTGGCCTACTTCGACGGCACCGTCGAGGCCTACCTGCACAAGCGGGCCTCCGACCTGCCGCCGGCGGTCGGGGTGCTGGTCGAGTACAGCGGCGACAACGCCGAGGCTGCGCACGCGGTCGCACTGCAGATCGCGGCGCTCAAGGCCAAGTACCTGACCCGCGACGACGTGCCCGCGGACCTGGTGGCCAACGAGCGGCGCATCGCTGAGGAGACCGCCAAGGAAGAGGGCAAGCCCGAGGCTGCGCTGCCGAAGATCGTCGAGGGCCGGGTCACCGGCTTCTTCAAGGACTGCGTGCTGCTGGAGCAGTCGTCGGTGTCCGACTCGAAGAAGACGGTCAAGGCGCTGCTCGACGAGGCCGGTGTGACCGTGACCCGGTTCGTCCGGTTCGAGGTCGGCCAGGCCTGACCCCGCCAGCGATTTCGGCGCGGTTCCTGTCGCTCAGCGGCAGGGACCGCGCCGAAGTCGTTTTGCTAGCGTCGGCGTCATGCGACACGTACACGCTTTCACCGACGACGCCCTGGGTGACGACGACACCGTCGGCCTGGTCGAGCGGTTGGCTGCCGGGACGGTGTCGGCCGCCGAGTTGGTCGATGCGGCGATCGCCCGGACCGAGGCGGTCAACCCGGAACTGAACGGCCTGGCCTACCGGGCCTTCGACCGGGCCCGCGCGGAGGCGACGGCACCGCACGGCGGCTACTTCGCGGGCATCCCGACGTTCGTCAAGGACAACTGCGACGTGGCCGGCATGCCGACCATGCAGGGCACCGACGCCTGGCAGCCGCACCCGATCGAGGCCGACGGCGACTTCGCGCGCCTGTACCGGGCGACCGGGCTGATCCCACTGGGCAAAACCCAGCTCTCGGAGTTCGGGTTCAGCGCGGCCGCTGAACACGCCCGGATCGGGGCGGTGCGCAACCCCTGGGACACCGACTACACCGCGGGCGCCTCGTCGTCCGGGTCGGCGGCGTTCGTCGCGGCCGGAGCGGTGCCGATCGCCCACGCCAACGACGGCGGCGGCTCGATCCGCATCCCCGCCGCCTGCAACGGACTGGTCGGCTTGAAGCCGTCCCGGGGCCGGATCCCGCTGGACAAGGTCATGCACCAGATGCCGGTGCGCATCGTGCACAACGGCGTCGTCACCCGATCGGTCCGGGACACCGCGGCCTTCCTGCGGGAGGCCGAACGTATCCAACCGGCCCCCAAGCTGGCACCGATCGGCGACGTCCGCCGCGCCGGCACGCAGCGGCTGACGGTCGGCGTCCTCACCCGTTCGATCTTCCGCGACGCCAGCCCCGAGGTGTGCGCGCTGACCCTGAAGACCGCAGCGCTGCTGGAGGAACTCGGCCACCGCGTCGAGCACATCGACACACCGCCGATCCCGCGTTCCTTCGCCGACGACTTCCTGGAGTACTGGGGATTCATGGCGACCGTCCTGGTGCACCGCGGACGGCACATGTTCGGCCCGTCCTTCGACCGCAGCAAGCTGGACAACCTCACGATCGGACTCGACCGGCATGCCCGGCGGCACCTCTACCGGCTGCCGCTGGCGACGGCCCGGCTGGCCGCATCCCGGCGCCACACCGCGCGACTGTTCCGGGAGTACGACGTCGTGCTCACCCCGACCACGGCCGACGAGCCGCTGCGGGTCGGCTACCTGGATCCGACCGCCGGCTACCGCCAGATCATCGAGCGGTTGATGGGGTGGGTGGCGTTCACGCCGCTGCAGAACGCCACCGGCGAGCCGGCGATCTCGCTGCCGCTGGCGCAGTCCGCGGCGGGCCTGCCGGTGGGCATGATGTTCAGCTCCCCGATGGGGACCGAGGCCCGATTGCTGGAGCTCGCCTACGAACTCGAGGAGGCACACCCGTGGGCGCGAATCCAGTCCGCTTCGCGCTGATCGGAGTTCGGCGACAGTGGGGCCGGACATCGGCGGCGCGGCGCGGTAGGGCAGGATGAGGGGCGCCGTCGTGGGCAATCGCCCCCGATGGCGCTCTCATGCGAAGAGCCGAGGAGCTTGATGACGGAGTCGACTACTGCTGGCGGGGGCGCGGCCCGAAGCCCCAAATACTCGCGGGTGCTGCTCAAGCTCGGCGGTGAGATGTTCGGCGGCGGCCAGGTGGGGCTGGACCCCGACGTGGTCGCCCAGGTCGCCCGGCAGATCGCCGAGGTGGTCCGCGATGGCGTGCAGGTCGCGGTGGTGATCGGCGGCGGTAACTTCTTCCGCGGCGCGCAGTTGCAGCAGCGCGGCATGGAGCGGATGCGCTCGGACTACATGGGCATGCTCGGCACCGTGATGAACAGCCTTGCGCTGCAAGACTTCCTGGAAAAAGAGGGCATCGACACCCGGGTCCAGACGGCGATCACGATGGGGCAGGTGGCTGAGCCGTACATCCCACTGCGGGCCCAGCGGCATCTGCAGAAGGGCCGGGTGGTGATCTTCGGGGCCGGCATGGGACTGCCGTACTTCTCCACCGACACCACCGCCGCTCAGCGGGCGCTGGAGATCGGTGCCCAGGTGGTGCTGATGGCCAAGGCCGTCGACGGGGTGTTCACCGACGATCCGCGGGCCAACCCGGATGCCGAACTGCTGAGCTCGATCACCCATCGCGAGGTCATCGACCGCGGTTTACGGGTGGCCGATGCCACCGCGTTCAGCCTCTGCATGGACAATGACATGCCGATCTTGGTCTTCAACCTGCTCACCGACGGAAATATCGCGCGGGCGGTCGCAGGTGAGAAGATCGGCACACTGGTCAGCGGCTGACAGGCGACGAAGGGGCGACGCAGATGATCGACGAGGCTCTCTTCGATGCCGAGGAGAAGATGGAAAAGGCCGTGGGCGTGGCCCGCGACGATTTGGCGACGATCCGCACCGGACGGGCCAACCCGGGGATGTTCGCCCGGGTCGTGATCGACTATTACGGGTCGATCACCCCGATCACCCAGCTGGCCAGCATCAACGTGCCGGAGGCGCGGCTGGTGGTGATCAAGCCCTACGAGGCGTCGCAGCTGGGGCCGATCGAGAACGCGATCCGCAACTCCGACCTGGGCCTCAACCCCAGCAACGACGGCTCGCTGATCCGGGTGGCGGTGCCGCAGCTGACCGAGGAGCGCCGCAAGGAGCTGGTGAAGCAGGCCAAGGCCAAGGGTGAGGACGCCAAGGTGACGCTGCGCAACATCCGTCGCAAGACGATGGAGGAGCTGCACCGCATCCGCAAGGACGGCGAGGCCGGCGAGGACGAGGTGGGTCGCGCCGAGAAGGATCTGGACAAGTCCACCCAGGGCTACGTGAGCCAGATCGACGACCTGGTCAAACACAAAGAAGGGGAGTTGCTGGAGGTCTAGTCGGCCACCCAGCAACCACACCCCCTGTGGCAGATCACGACGCCGGAAGCTCGGCTCCCGACGTGCAGAACGGCGAGCAGCCGCCGGGCAAGCAGTCCCGGGCCGGCCGCAACCTGCCGGCCGCGATCACCGTCGGTGCTCTACTGGCCGGCCTGCTGGTGTACACCCTGCTGTTTGCCCCGCGTTTCTGGGTGGTGATCCTGGCGGTCGCGACGCCGATCGCCACCCACGAAGTGACTCGGCGGCTGCGTGAGATCGGCTACGACGTGCCGTTCATCCCGCTGGCCCTCGGCGGGCAGGCGATGCTGTGGCTGTCTCTGCCGTTCGGGGCCAGGGGAGCGCTGGGGGCGTTCGGCGCCACCGCCGTGCTCTGCATGATCTGGCGACTGATCGGGCGGGGCCTGCACCACACCCCGGCCAACTATCTGCGGGACATGTCGGCGACGGTCATGATCGCGGTCTGGGTGCCGCTGTGCATGAGCTTCGCGGCGCTGCTGGTCTACCGCGACGACGGCCCCGGCCGGGTGCTCTGCCTGCTGTTCCCGGTGGTCTTCTCCGACACCGGCGGGTACGCCGTCGGGGTGCTGTTCGGCAAGCACCCGATGGCGCCGGCGATCAGCCCGAAGAAATCCTGGGAGGGTTTCGCCGGGTCACTGGTGCTCGGCATCGCCGCGGCGGTCTTCGCGGTGACGGTGTTCCTGCACCGGCCGTGGTGGGTCGGGCTGCCGCTGGGGCTGCTCCTGGTGCTCACCGGTGTCTTCGGTGATCTGATCGAATCACAGGTCAAGCGCGACATCGGGATCAAGGACATGGGCCGGATGCTGCCCGGCCACGGCGGGCTGATGGACCGGCTCGACGGGCTGCTGCCGTCCGCGGTGATGACCTGGATCGTGCTGACCGTCCTGCCGTGAGTGGTCGGCCGGCGCTCCGACAACGGGCATACTGGTACGGATCATGAAACAGCAGCTGGTGTTCGAAGCGCCCCGCAGGGCCCTGCCGCCACGGCATCTAGCCGACCTCGACGCGGACGGCCTCGCGACGGCCGTCGCGGAATTGGGCCTGCCGGCGTTTCGCGCCAAACAGCTTGCGCAGCAGTACTACGGGCGGCTGATCGCCGATCCCCAGCAGATGACCGACCTGCCGGCGACGGCCCGCGAGTCGGTGGCCGACGCGCTGTTCCCGAAGCTGCTGACCGCGGCCAGCGAGATCGAATGCGACGCCGGCGAGACCCGCAAGACCCTGTGGCGGGCGTTGGATCACACCTCGTTCGAGGCGGTGCTGATGCGCTATCCGCGCCGCAACACCCTGTGCATCTCATCACAGGCGGGCTGCGGCATGGCCTGCGTGTTCTGCGCCACCGGGCAGCAGGGGCTGACCCGGAACCTGTCGACCGCCGAGATCGTGGAGCAGGTGCGGGCGGCCAGCGCCGAATTGCGGGACCGGGATCAGGGCCGGTTGAGCAACATCGTGTTCATGGGCATGGGGGAGCCGCTGGCCAACTACGCCCGGGTGGTGGCGGCGGTGCGGCGCATCACCGCACCGGCCCCGCACGGCTTCGGCATCTCACCGCGCGGGGTGACGGTGTCCACCGTGGGGCTGGCCCCGGCGATCCGCAAACTCGCAGACGAGCAGCTGGGGGTGACGCTGGCGGTGTCGCTGCACACCCCCGACGACGAGCTGCGCGACACGCTGGTGCCGGTGAACACCCGCTGGCAGGTGGCCGAGGTGCTCGATGCGGCACGGTATTTCGCCGATGTCACCGGACGGCGGGTGTCGATCGAGTACGCGCTGATCCGGGACATCAACGACCAACCGTGGCGGGCTGATCTGCTCGGCAAGAAGCTGCACAAGGCGCTGGGCCAGCTGGTGCACGTCAACCTGATCCCGCTGAACCCGACGCCGGGCAGCCAGTGGGATGCCAGCCCCAAGCCGGTGGAACGGGAGTTCGTCCGGCGGGTCCGCGCGCAGGGTGTGTCCTGCACGGTGCGTGACACCCGCGGTCAGGAGATTGCAGCCGCCTGCGGACAGCTCGCCGCCGAACAGGGGTGATTCGAGCTCGGCGGATGAGCTGGAGCGCAGGCGAATCAGGTACCGCCTGCGGGCAGCTCGCCGCCGAACAGGGGTGATTCGAGCTCGGCCGGCTACTTGAGCCAGCCGGCGCGCCGGCCCAGGATGTCGCGCACGATGACGAACAGCGACAGCGCGGCGAACACCAGCAGGAACCAGTCCTCGACGTGGCCGACGTGGTTGCCGCGGAGCATCAGCAGCAGGAAGCCGACGATGCCCAGGCCCACAAGGTGCCAGGTGTGGTGGTTGATCTTGCTCCAACCCCACGCTGCGGACGGCACATCGACGGGGTCAACCTCGGCGTGACGCGCCACCTCGGCACTGGCCACTTCGACTCCTCCTGATTGGACGGGCAACTTGAATGATGATTCTGACATACCCGCCTAAGCCGCGACGGCGACCCGGCCGCCTCACCTTGGTGATGCGATCGGCGATCATCCCGTGAGTCCCAGCGCGGCCAGCACGGCGGCGGTCCCTTCCAGAAGGGTGGCCGGCCCTTCCGGAGTGATTGCCGGGAACGCCCGCAACACCGAAGCGCTGTTCTCGAGTACTCGTGCGGCGTCGATCTTCGTCGCCGGCGACCCGGCTTCCGGTGCGGCGGCGGGTGGGACCGCACCGGAACCGCCCGCGTCCGTCATCCGGTCCGGAGGGATCGGCGTCGACGACGTCGCCGGTTCTGCGCCTGCTTCGACGGTCGGCGTCACCGTGGCGAACAGCAAGCCCGCGGCTACACCGACTGCCAGGGTTGCAGGGGTTCTGGCCAATGGCATGACTCTCCTCGTCTGGGCGCTGCGCTCCGGGCGTAGTCGGCGTGGTCGCCGGGCGGTCGCGGTCGAGTTAAAACCAGTTGCGGAGTCGCCTCAAGCTCCGACGGGGCGGTTGACCAAACCGATACAAGCGTGCCACTTTTCGGTGACAGCACGCCTCTGAACTGGTAGTTTGCTGTGTGTTCGCGTACGACCTGCCGGGTGTGAGATCAACGGCGGGTCTCGACTACCCACTGCGGGGCGGTGCGATCACCCGCCGGTGTCCGAGCGTTCCGGGCCTGCACCCAGGAGTGGGCCGCACGCAGCCTGTGCCGGGAAGGGCACCGCGCCGGGGCACAATGGGCGGGTGACATCAGGCCGGACCAAAGTGCTGATCCTGGGCAGCACAGGGTCGATCGGCACCCAGGCGCTGCAGGTGATCGCGGCCAACCCGGACCGGTTCGAGGTGGTCGGGCTGGCCGCCGGCGGCGGGCGCCCCGAACTACTGGCCGCGCAGTGCGCCGAAACCGGGGTGCGCAACGTCGCCGTCGCCGACGAGCGTGCCGCCGACGCCCTCGACGCCGGCTACCGCGGCGCCGACGGGGTCACCCGCCTGGTCGAGGACACCGAGGCCGATGTGGTGCTCAACGCGCTGGTGGGTGCGCTGGGGCTGCGGCCCACCCTGGCCGCGCTGGCGACCGGCGCGCGCCTGGCACTGGCGAACAAGGAGTCGCTGGTCGCCGGTGGTCCGCTGGTGCTGGCCGCGGCCGCGCCCGGCCAGATCGTCCCGGTGGACTCCGAGCACTCCGCATTGGCTCAGTGCCTGCGGTCCGGCGCGGCCGGCGAGGTCGCCAGGCTGGTGCTGACCGCGTCCGGCGGACCGTTTCGCGGCTACAGCGCCGAAGACCTGCAGCACGTCACCCCCGAGCAGGCCGGCGCCCACCCGACTTGGTCGATGGGGCCGATGAACACGCTGAACTCGGCGTCGCTGGTCAACAAGGGACTCGAGCTCATCGAGACCCACCTGCTGTTCGGCGTCCCCTACGAGCGCATCGACGTCGTCGTGCATCCGCAGTCGATCGTGCACTCGATGGTCACCTTCACCGACGGCTCCACGATCGCCCAGGCGAGCCCGCCGGACATGCGACTGCCGATCGCGCTGGCGCTGGGCTGGCCGGACCGGATCCCCGGCGCCGCCCCGGCCTGCGACTTCAGCACCGCCTCGACCTGGGAATTCGAACCGCTGGACGCCGCGGTGTTCCCCGCCGTCGAACTGGCCCGGCGGGCGGGCCAGGCCGGCGGCTGCACGCCGGCGGTCTACAACACCGCCAACGAAACGGCGGCGGAAGCGTTCCTGGCCGGCCGGATCGGGTTCGGCGACATCGTCGCCGCCATCGCCGACGCGCTGGACGCCGCAGACCAGTGGGCCGCAGAACCCGCTACCGTGGACGAGGTACTCGATGCGCAGCGCTGGGCCCGGGAGCGGGTGAGTCGCGCCGTCGACGCCGCAGGCATGAGAAAGGTCGGAACCCCCCGATGATGTTCGCGATCGGTATCGCGCTGTTTGCGCTGGCCATCCTGGTCTCGGTGGCGCTGCACGAATGCGGCCACATGTGGGTGGCGCTGGCCACCGGCATGAAGGTGCGGCGCTACTTCGTCGGGTTCGGCACCACGCTGTGGTCGACCCGGCGCGGGGAGGTCGAGTACGGCCTCAAGGCGATCCCGGCCGGCGGGTTCTGCGACATCGCCGGCATGACCGCGGTGGAGGAACTCGCGCCCGACGAGGTCGACCGGGCGATGTACAAGCAGAAGACCTGGAAGCGGGTGGCGGTGCTGTTCGCCGGCCCGGGCATGAACTTCGTCATCGGACTGGTGCTGGTCTACGCGATTGCGGTGATCTGGGGGCTGCCGAACCTGCACGCACCGACCACCGCCGTGATCGGTGAGACCGCCTGCGTGGCGCCCGAGGTCGCCAAGGGTGAACTGGGCAAGTGCGACGGGCCCGGGCCGGCCGCGCTCGCCGGTATCCACGCCGGTGACGTGGTGGTCAAGGTCGGCGACACCGCGGTGTCGAATTTCGAGGAGATGGCCGCCGCGGTGCGCAAGCAGCACGGCGTGACCCCGATCGTCGTCGAACGCGACGGCACCGCCATCACCACCTACGTCGACGTCACCACCACTCAGCGCTACATCAGCGGCAAGGACGCGCCCGACGCCGGGCCGTCGGAGGTCGGCGCGATCGGCGTCGCCGCAGCGCAGTTCGGCCCCACCCGCTACAACCCGATCACCGCGGTACCGGCCACCTTCGGCTTCAGCGGCGACCTGTCGGTGCTGCTGGTCAAGTCGCTGGCCGCGATCCCGAACAAGGTCGGGGCGCTGATGCACTCGATCTCCAACCCGCACGAGGAGCGCGACCCGGAGACCCCGATCAGCGTCGTCGGCGCGTCGATCATCGGTGGCGACACCGTGGACCACGGTCTGTGGGTGGCGTTCTGGTTCTTCCTGGCGCAGTTGAACTTCATCCTGGGCGTGCTGAACCTGGTGCCGCTGCTGCCGTTCGATGGCGGGCACATCGCGATCGCGCTGTTCGAGAAGCTGCGCAACATGGTCCGGTCGGCGCGCGGGAAGGTGGCGGCGGCCCCGGTCAACTACCTCAAGCTGATGCCTGCCACCTACGTGGTCCTGGTCGTGGTGGTCGGCTACATGCTGCTGACCGTCACCGCTGACCTGGTCAACCCGATCCGGCTGTTCTGAGCAGTCGACTTCGATTCAGCACGACGAAAGAAGAGAACCGGTGAACACGCCCGACGTAGGGACACTGGCGCCGCGGCGCAAGACCCGTCAGTTGATGGTCGGGAAGGTCGGGGTCGGCAGCGACCACCCGATCTCGGTGCAGTCGATGACGACCACCAAGACCCACGACATCGACGCCACGTTGCAGCAGATCGCGGAGCTGACGGCGACCGGCTGTGACATCGTGCGGGTGGCCTGCCCCCGCCAGGAGGACGCCGACGCGCTGGCGACCATCGCGCGCAAGTCCAAGCTCCCGGTGATCGCCGACATCCACTTCCAGCCGAAGTACATCTTCGCCGCCATCGACGCCGGTTGCGCGGCGGTGCGGGTCAACCCCGGCAACATCAAGGAATTCGACGGCCGGGTCGGGGAGGTCGCCAAGGCGGCCGGTGCTGCCGGCATCCCGATCCGGATCGGCGTCAACGCCGGCTCGCTGGACCGCCGGCTGCTGATCAAATACGGCAAGGCCACCCCGGAGGCGCTGGTGGAGTCGGCGCTGTGGGAGGCGTCGCTGTTCGAGGAGCACGGCTTCGGCGACATCAAGATCAGCGTCAAACACTCCGACCCGGTGGTGATGGTCGCCGCCTACGAGCAACTCGCCGAGCAGTGCGACTACCCGCTGCACCTCGGGGTCACCGAGGCCGGCCCGGAGTTCCAGGGCACGATCAAGTCCGCGGTGGCGTTCGGCGCGCTGCTGTCGCGGGGCATCGGTGACACCATCCGGGTGTCACTGTCGGCGCCGCCGGCCCAGGAGGTCAAGGTCGGCAACCAGATCCTGGAGTCGCTGAACCTGCGGCCCCGCGGCCTGGAGATCGTGTCCTGCCCGTCGTGCGGACGTGCCCAGGTCGACGTCTACAAGCTCGCCAACGAGGTCACCGCCGCGCTCGAGGGCATGGACATCCCGCTGCGGGTGGCGGTGATGGGCTGCGTGGTCAACGGCCCCGGTGAGGCCCGCGAGGCGGACCTGGGTGTCGCGTCCGGCAACGGCAAGGGCCAGATCTTCGTCAAGGGCAAGGTGATCAAGACCGTGCCCGAGGCGCAGATCGTCGAAACCCTGATCGAGGAGGCGCTGCGCCTGGCCGCCGAGATGGGGCACGATACGGAGGGGCTCGGTGGATCGGGCGACGATTCGTCCGCCGTCGCCGTAAGCTGAGCAAAGCCGATTCCGGTCAGTCCCGGCCGTTCGCAGAAAGAGTCACTATGTCGGCTCCACCGGTTCCTCGTCTGGTCGACGAGCGACGTGTCCGGGTGGTGCGCGACCTCGCAGCGGTCTGGCAGGTGCTCGACGCCGACCCGGTCGGTTCGTGCATGGTGGCCGCGCGGGTCGCCGACCACGGTGTGGACCCGCGGCTGATCGGCGGCGAGTTGTGGACGCGGCGCGGCCCCAGTGAGTCACTGTGTTACGCCGGTGCGAACCTGATCCCGCTGCGCGGTGCGCCCGCCGACCTGACCGCGTTCGCCGACAAGGCGGTGAGCACGATCCGGCGCTGCTCGTCGATGGTCGGCCGGGCTGAGCTGGTGCTGCCGATGTGGGAGCGGTTGTCCGCCTACTGGGGGCCGGCCCGCGACGTGCGGGCGGCCCAGCCGCTGATGACGCTGGCCGAGATGCCTAGCTGCCCGATGGACTCCGAGGTGCGCCAGGTGCGTCCCGACGAACTGGACGCCTACCTGGTGGCGGCGGTCGACATGTTCATCGGCGAGGTCGGGGTGGATCCGCGGGTCGGTGACGGCGGGCGGGCCTACCGGCGCCGGGTGGCCAACCTGATCGCGTCCGGGCGGGCCTGGGCGCGGTTCGAGCACGGCGAGGTGATCTTCAAGGCGGAGGTCGGGGCGCAGTCGCCGACCGTCAGCCAGATCCAGGGCGTCTGGGTGCATCCGGATCGCCGCGGCTACGGGCTGGGATCCGGTGGCACCGCGATGCTTTCGGCGGTGATCGTCGGGACCGGGCGCATCGCCAGCCTGTACGTCAACGACTTCAACACGGTGGCGCGTGCCGCCTACGAGCGAGTCGGGTTTGTCCGGGCCGGGACCTTCGCGACCGTCCTGCTCGACTGACAGCCACCGGTTCTGCGCCGAGTTCGGTTCGTGCTGCGCCGATGATCGGCGCCCCTTCGCGAGTCCGATGGCAGATAACGCGGTTGTCTCGGTGCGCCTCCGACGCGGTAACGACCGCAGTCCCTAACATCAGCCTCAATGTCAACTTCAGCCTCATGGTTAACACGAGTCACAGCCCTGCTGGCGCTGGCGGCGGTGATAGTCGGCACGGCGGCCTGCACGCCGCGACCGGAGGGTCCGGGACCCACGGCCGAGCGGTTCTTCGCCGCGCTGGCCACCGGTGACACCGCGACGGCCGCCGACCTCAGCGATGACCCCAGCACCGCGCGCAGTGCGTTGAACGCCGCCTGGGCCGGACTGCAGGCCACGCGACTCGATGCGCAGATCCTCAGCGCGCGCTACGCCGACGACACCGGCAGCGTCGCCTACCGCTACACCTGGCAACTGCCGAAGAACCGGGTCTGGACCTACGACGGGCAGCTCAAGATGGTGCGCAACGAGGGGCGCTGGGCGGTGCGCTGGGCGGCCACCGGCCTGCACCCCAAACTGGGGGAGCACCAGACCTTCGCACTGCGCGCAGACCCGCCGCGGCGCGCCTCGGTCAACGAGGCCGGCGGCAGCGGCGTGCTGGTCCCGGGCTACCTGTACCACTACCAGTTGGACGCTGGCCGGGCCGGCGTCAACCTGATGGGCACCGCCCGCGCGGTGGTCGACGCCCTGCACCCGTTCGACGACACCCTCGGCGACCCGCAGCGGCTGGCCGAGCAGGCCAGCTCGTCGGTGACTCCGCTGGACCTGATCACGCTGCGCAAGCGTGACGACGACCGGGTGTCGCCGGTGATCGGCACCCTGCCGGGTGTGGTCGTCACCAAGCGGGCCGACCTGCTGCCGACCGACGACAACTTCGCGCCCGCCCTGGTCCGCGAGGTGAAGAAATCCGTCGCCGACGAACTCGAGGGCGAGGCCGGCTGGCGGGTGGTGAGCGTCAACCAGAACGGCGTGGACGTCGCGGTGCTGCACGAGGTCGATCCGGCCCCGGCACCGTCGCTGACGATCAGCCTGGACCGCGCGGTGCAGCGCGCGGCGCAGAACGCGGTCAACATGCGCGGCGACAAGGCGATGATGGTGGTGATCAAGGCGTCCACCGGTGAGCTGCTGGCGGTGGCGCAGAACGCCGCGGCCAACGTCGACGGCCTGGCCGCGACCACCGGCCTGTACCCGCCGGGGTCGACGTTCAAGATGGTCACCGCCGGCGCGGCGATCGAACGCGACATGGCGACCCCGAACAGCATGGTGGGCTGCCCCGGTGAACTCGACATCGGCCAGCGCACCATCCCCAACTACGGCGGGTTCGACCTGGGCACGGTGTCGATGGCGCGGGCGTTCGCCAACTCCTGCAACACCACGTTCGCCGAACTGGCCAGCCGGATGCCGCCGCGGGCGCTGACCCAGGAGGCCGCCCGCTACGGCATCGGCGTCGACTATCTCGTGGACGGCATCACCACCGTCACCGGGTCGGTGCCGCCGACGGTGGACCTGGCCGAGCGCACCGAGGACGGCTTCGGCCAGGGCCGGGTGCTGGCCAGCCCGTTCGGTGTCGCGCTGGCCGCCGCGACGGTCGCGGCCGGCAAAACCCCGGTGCCGCAGCTGATCGCGGGCCGGCCGACGGCGGTCAACGGGCAACCCGCGCCGGTGAGTCCGGAGATGCTCGACGGGCTGCGCTCGATGATGAGGTTGACGGTCACCGACGGCACCGCCAAGGAGATCGCGGGCTGCGGTGCGGTGTACGGCAAGACCGGCGAGGCCGAGTTCGCGGGCGGGTCGCATTCCTGGTTCGCCGGGTATCGGGGTGACCTGGCGTTCGCGACGCTGATCGTCGGCGGCGGCAGTTCCACCTACGCGGTCCGGCTGACCAAGGTGATGTTCGATTCGCTGCCGGACGACTTCCTGGCCTGACGCCGGTAGATTGGTGCTGCTATGACGCACCCCGGGGAACTGGCTCAGCTGCGCGTTTCGGACGCCGACCGCAACGGCACCCTGCGCAGGCTGCACAATGCGGTGGCGCTGGGGCTGATCGACATCGCCGAATTCGAGCAGCGGTCGTCGCTGGTCTCGCAGGCCCGGGTGCACGCGGAACTCGACACGCTGGTCAGCGATCTGCCCGGTCCGGGTGCGATCGTCACCTCGGCCACCGACCGGGTGGAGTTGCGCGGCTGGTTCGGGTCGCTGGCCCGGCGCGGTGAATGGATCGTCCCGACACGCCTGGCGCTGGTGCGCCGGGTGGGGTCCTGCGACCTGGATCTGGTGCGGGCCCGGTTCGCCGGCCCGGTGGTGGTCATCGAACTCGACATGAAGCTCGGCTCCGTCGACATCCGATTGCCCGAGGGCGCCAGCGTCTCGATCGACGACGTGCAGATCTACGGCGGCAGCGCTCGCGACCGGCGCAAGAACCCGCCGGCCGAGGGGACCCCGCACGTCGTGCTCACCGGGCGGGTGGTCGGCGGATCGGTGGACATCCGCGGCCCGCGCCGGCGATCCTGGATCAGTCGGCGCGGTTAGCGCCCTACACCCCGACGGACTGCTGTGTTCGCGTATCTACTAACGTATTCAATGAATTACGTAAGAAAATATACACAGCAATCTGACAGATTGTGAAGTGTCAATCGTCAGACAGTCTCTAGGGGAGCCCGTGAGCCAGTCCAAGACCGTTGATCGCCACCTGGCCGGAGCCGGCCTCGCAACCGCCGCGCTGCTCACCGCCGCGGTTCTGCCGATGGCCGTCCCGCCGCGGGGTGTCTACGGCGAGGTGTTGCCCGACGTTGCGCTGACCAGCGCCGTGGACGCCTTCGACCTGACCGGTCTGCTGCAGGCTGAGGTTACCGCCGGCGAAGCGCTGTTCAACAGCGTTGTCGGCTTCCCCGGCGCACTCATCGGTGACGTGGTGAACCCGATCGAGACCGCGATCAACGACGTCACCGCGACGAACTTCGGCGAAGCGTTCAGTGCGGTGGCCGGGATCCCCGTCGGACTGGCCAACACCGTCATCGACTTTCCGATCGGACTGGTCGAGGACGTCTACCGAATGATCGCGACGCTGCCCGGTGAGTACCTGTTCAACTTCGGCACCCCGGACACCACCACGACCCCGGGCACGACTACCACCCCCGGCACGACCACCCCGGACCCGACCACTACGGGTACGACCACCACCGCGGAGCACACGACCCCGGGCACGACCACCGCGCCGGAGCCCACTGCGGGTTCGGCCGAGGCCACGGGCGGCGACTCCCTGGACCCCACCGATTCCGCCGCGCCGTACGCCCTCAACTTCCACGGCCTGCTCAACGCGGACGCGCTCAACCTGGGGCACATGGCCGTCGGGCCCCTGGGTTTCGATGGGTCGACTGCCACCATGGTCGCCGAGACCGATTTCTTCTCCGCCATCGACGACGCCTTCCACGGCGACTTCACGGCAGCCTTCAACGTGCTGGTGGCCGGAATCTAAGGCGAGGATGCGCTGCTGCGGCGGGTGCCGGCGCGTCGATTAGGCTGACGGGATGCCCGTTCGCGCCCCGCTGGCACCAGGTGTGGTCTCTCCGACACTGCCGGTGCCCAAGTCGATCGTCCGTCCGGAGTACGTCGGTCGCCGCACCGCCGCCGAAGGCAGTGAGCCGTGGGTGCAGACCCCGGAGGTCATCGAGAAGATGCGGGTGGCCAGTCGGATCGCGGCCGGCGCCCTGGCCGAGGCCGGGAAAGCCGTCGCGCCGGGAGTCACCACCGACGCGCTGGACCGCATCGCCCACGACTACATGGTCGACCACGGCGCCTACCCGTCGACGCTGGGCTACCGGGGCTTCCCCAAGTCCTGCTGCACGTCGCTCAACGAGGTCATCTGCCACGGCATCCCGGACTCGACGGTGATCGCCGACGGCGACATCGTCAACATCGACGTCACCGCCTTCATCGACGGAGTGCACGGCGACACCAACGCCACGTTCCTGGCCGGTGACGTCAGCGAGGAGCATCGCCTGCTCGTCGAACGCACCGAAGAGGCGACGATGCGCGCGATCAAGGCGGTCAAACCCGGTCGGGCGCTGTCGGTGATCGGCCGGGTCATCGAGTCGTACGCGAACCGGTTCGGCTACAACGTGGTTCGTGATTTCACCGGACACGGGATCGGCACCACCTTCCACAACGGGCTGGTGGTGCTGCACTACGACGCCCCGGAGGTCGACACGATCATCGAACCGGGCATGACGTTCACCATCGAACCGATGATCAACCTCGGCAGCCTGGACTATGAGATCTGGGACGACGATTGGACCGTGGTCACCACCGACGGCAAGTGGACCGCCCAGTTCGAGCACACCCTGGTCGTCACCGACGACGGAGCCGAAATTCTCACCCTGCCGTAACCGGTTTCTCGGCCACCGAACACCCCGCACGGTGAGTCGCTGAGTGAGCGCCGAAAACCGCCCGGTGCGCCCGCGGGAGCGGTAGCGTCACCGGAATGCCTGCGACGATGATGACCATCGACGGGTTCCCGATTCCGGTCGAGGTGGCCGGGCCGGACAACGGCCCCGTCATCGTCGTGCTCGCCGCCGCGCAACACCCGCTGACCGCCTATGACGCCGTCTGCCGGCGGCTGCACACCGCGTCGATGCGCACGATCGTCATCGGCGCCGACCCGCGGCTGACCCCGAAGTCGGTGGTCGGCATCTTGGACTCACTGGACGTGCAGTGCGGGGTGGTGGTCGGCGACCGGACCGGGGCCGACAACGCCTGGGAGTTGGCGGCGACCCGCCCGGACCGGTTCACCGGCTTGGTGGCGATCGACCGCGGCCACCCGCGGGCGCCCGATCTCGCCGGGGTGATCCGCGACGAACGCTGCCCGCCGGTGGAGATCAACACCACCGTGCTGGCCAGTTCGCGGGCGACGACCGCGGTCGCCAACGCCAGCCAGCGGTTCGTCTACGGCGAGTACCGCCTGGTGGTGCTCTCCGGACGGCGCAGCATGCAGGAGTTCACCGCCCAGTTGGCGATGGAGATCGTGCTGCGCGCCAGCACCTGGTGAGCCGCCGGCTGATCTTGTTGCCGGTTTTCCGACGCCCCGGCTCGTACTCCGGCTAAAGTCACATTCGTCACACGCTGTTCTCGACGCCGTCGGGACCGCATGGGGAGTGTGACAGATCCGGTATCCGGGGGGAGCCTGATGTCATCGAGTCGATCCATTCCTGCCGTGCTGCGCGACCACGCCCGGCTGCAGCCAGATGCACCGGCGTTCACGTTCATCGACTACGACGTGGATGCGGCGGGCTACCCGGACACCCTGACCTGGTCGCAGCTCGCCGGCCGTGCCCGGGTGGTCGCCGCGGAGGTGGCCCACTGCACCTCACCCGGTGATCGGGTCGCCCTGCTGGCCCCGCAGGGCCTGGACTACATCGCCGGGTTCTTCGGTGTCCTGGAGGCCGGCGGCATCGTGGTACCGCTGCCGGTGCCGATGCTCGGGCGGCACGACGAGCGGGTGACCGGGGCGCTGACCGACTGTGCGCCGACCGCGGTACTGACCACCTCGACTGCCGTCGCCGACGTCGCCGCCTGCGTCAACGGGCTGCCGGGGCGGGCGCCGGCGATCATCGAGATCGACACGCTCGACCTGGACGGGCCCGCCGACTGGGAACCGGGCCGGATCGCGCCGCACAAGATCGCGCTGCTGCAGTACACCTCGGGATCGACCGGGTCACCGAAGGGCGTGATGGTCTCGCACCGCAACGTCTTCGCCAACATCGACCAGGTGCTCGCCGACTACTTCGACGGGACCGTCCCGGCCGACCTGACCCTGGTGTCCTGGCTGCCCTTCTACCACGACATGGGCCTGCTGCTGGGCATCGTCGGCGCACCGCTGCTCAACGTCCGCACGGTGCTGATGAGCCCGATCGCGTTCCTGCAGAAGCCGGCGCGCTGGGTTCAGCAGCTGGCCGCCAACCCGAGCACGTTCACCGCGGCGCCGAACTTCGCCTTCGAACTGGCCGCCCGCCGCACCGCCGACGACGACATGGCCGGCCTGGACCTCGCCGGTGTGCACACCATCCTCAGCGGCAGCGAACGCATCCACGCCGCGACGCTTCGCCGGTTCTCCGAGCGGTTCGCCCGGTTCGGCCTGCCCGCCAACGCGGTTGCGCCGTCCTACGGGCTCGCCGAGGCGATGGTGTACGTGGCGTCGGCACCGCGCTCGCACCGACCCACGACCGTCCGGCTGAACTACGAGAAGCTGGTGGCCGGCCGGGCCGAAGCCGACCCCGCCGGCCAGGATCTGGTCAGCATCGGTGCGCCGCGCGCCTGCACGGTGCGGATCGTCGACCCGGAATCCCGTCGGGAGCAGCCCGCCGGCGAGGTCGGGGAGATCTGGGTGCACGGCGACAATGTCGCCGACGGCTACTGGCACAACCCGGCGGCGACCGCACGGGTCTTCGGCGCCCAGGTCGTGTCGCCGGCGCCGGGCACGCCGCCGGACCACTGGCTGCGCACCGGCGACCTGGGCGTCAGCCACGATGGCGAACTGTTCGTCATCGGCCGGATCAAGGATCTGCTGATCGTCGACGGTCGCAACCACTATCCCGACGACATCGAAGCGACGGTGCAGGAGATCACCGGCGGTCGGGTCGCGGCGATCCCGGTCGCCGACCGTGGCGGCGAGCGACTGGTCGTCATCGCCGAGCTCAAGAAGCGGGCCGACTCCGACACCGATCGGCTGCGGGCCGTGAAACGCGATGCGACGGCGGCGGTCTCCCGAACGCACGGGGTGCGGATCGCTGACCTGCTGCTGGTCGCACCGGGCTCGCTGCCGATCACCACCAGTGGCAAGATCCGGCGGTCCAGCTGTGTCGACCACTACCGGCACGGTGAGTTCACCCGGTTGGCGCCGGTCGGGGACGAGCTTCAGCAACCTCTGCCCACGCCGTAGGCCCGGTCGGCCTCGGGTACTGTGACAGAGCTCATGTAACCAGGCTCACGGTGACCGGCAGGGGTGCGCAATGACTGGGTCCGCAAGCCTTTCGCTGGCTGATCTGCGGCTACTCGTCGAATCCGGTGACATCGACACCGTGGTGGTGGCGTTCACCGACATGCAGGGCCGCCTGGTCGGCAAAAGGGTTGCCGCACCCCACTTTCTCGACGACGTCGCCGAGCACGGCGTCGAATGCTGCAGCTACCTGCTGGCCGTCGACGTCGAGATGAACACGGTGCCCGGCTACCCGATCGCCGACTGGGGCACCGGCTACGGCGACCTGGTGCTCAAGCCGGACTTCGCCACCCTGCGGCGCATCCCGTGGCAGCCCGGAACCGCCCAACTGCTCGCCGACGCGCACTGGCCGGACGGCAGCCCGGTCACGGTGTCGCCGCGGCAGATCCTCACCGCCCAGGTCGAGCGGCTGGCGCAGCGCGGACTGGTCGCCTACGCGGCAACCGAACTGGAGTTCCTGGTCTTCGAGGACAGCTACCGGCAGGCGTGGGCCACCGGTTACCGCGGTCTGACCCCGGGCACCGACTACAACGCCGACTACGGACTGATGGCCGGCGCCCGGCTGGAACCGCTGCTGCGCGACATCCGAGTGGGCATGACCGCCGTCGGCCTGCGCTGCGAAGGCGTCAAGGGCGAATGCCACACCGGCCAGCAGGAGATCACCTTCCGCTACGAGCAGGCACTGCGCACCTGCGACAACCACAGCGTCTACAAGAACGGCGCCAAGGAGATCGCCGATCAGCACGGCAAGGCGCTGACGTTCATGGCGAAATTCGATGAGCGCGAAGGCAACAGCTGCCACGTGCATCTGTCGCTGCGGGATGCAGACGGCACCGCCGTGTTCGCCGATCCGGATGCGCCGCACGGCATGTCGGCGCTGTTCCGTGCTTTCCTGGCCGGCCTGCTGGACACTCTGCCGGAGCTGACCCTGTGTTACGCACCGAACATCAACTCCTACAAGCGGTTCGTCGGCGGCAGCTTCGCGCCGACGGTGATCGCCTGGGGGCTGGACAACCGGACCTGTGCGCTGCGGATCATCGGCCACGGTGACTCGCTGCGGGTGGAGTGCCGGGTGCCCGGCGGCGACGTCAACCCCTACCTGGCGGTGGCGGCGCTGATCGCCGGCGGCCTGCACGGCATCGACAACGACCTGACACTGCCCGACCCGGTGACCGGTGACGCCTACCGGGGCGACCTGACGCACCTGCCGACCACGCTCGCCGCGGCCGCGACACTGTTCGCAGAATCGACGGTGGCCCGCAAGGCATTCGGTGACGACGTCGTGGAGCACTACCTCAACAATGCGCGGGTCGAACTGGATGCGTTCAACACCGCGGTGACCGACTGGGAGAGAGTGCGGGGATTTGAACGGTTCTGAATCCGGCGGTTCAGCGAGCCTCGACGAAGGAGAGGCGACACTGGGACCGCCGCACGAACCCGCCTCCGTGCGGCCAGTGATCGGCCTCACCACCTACCTGGATCGGGCGCAGAGCGGAGTCTGGGACGTGCGCGCCGGCTTCCTGCCGGCGAACTACCTCGACGGCGTCACCGCTGCCGGCGGCATTGCGATGCTGCTGCCACCGCAGCCGGTGGACGCTGCGACCGCCGCGAGGGTGCTCGACGGGCTGTCCGGCCTGGTGATCACCGGCGGCAAAGACGTCAACCCGGCGGCCTACGGCCAGTCGCCGCACGCCGAGACCGACCAGCCCGACACCGCCCGGGACGCCTGGGAATTCGCCCTGCTGGATGAGGCGCTGCGCCGCGGCCTGCCGGTGCTCGGCATCTGCCGGGGCGCCCAGGTGCTCAACGTGGCGCTCGGTGGAACGCTGCATCAGCATCTGCCGGATGTCCTCGGCAACTGCGGACATCGGGCCGGCAACGCGGTGTTCACCACGATGGACGTTCACACGGTCGCCGGAACCCGAGTGGCGTCGCTGCTCGGGGAATCCGTTGCGGTGCAGTGCTACCACCATCAGGCGATCGACACCGTCGCCTATCGATTGACGGTCAGCGCGCGCGACGACGACGGGGTCATCGAGGCCGTCGAACTGCCCGGGGAGGATTTCGTGGTGGCGGTGCAGTGGCATCCCGAGGAATCGCTGGACGACCTGAGGCTGTTCGACGCGATCGTCGGGGCGGCCCGAGCCTACGGACGGGTGAGCCGATGAGCCACGATCTGATCAACCCGGCGACCGGGGCGGTGTTCACCTCGGTGCAGCACGTCGACGCGGCCGCCGTGGACGACGCGGTGCGGCGCGCGCAGGCCGCGCAGCGGCGGTGGGCGCGGGTCGCGCCGGCCGAGCGGGCCGCGGCGCTGCGGGCGTTCGCCGCTTCCGTCGATGCCCACATCGGTGAACTGGCCGCCCTGGAAGTGACCAACGCCGGGCATCCGGTGTCGGCCGCGGAATGGGAGGCCGGCCACGTCCGTGACGTGCTGCAGTTCTACGCGGGCAGTCCGGAACGGTTGGCGGGCAAGCAGATCCCGGTCGCCAGTGGACTCGACGTGACGTTCCACGAACCGCTCGGCGTGGTCGGCGTGATCACCCCGTGGAACTTCCCGATGCCGATCGCCGTGTGGGGATTCGCGCCGGCCTTGGCCGCCGGCAACGCCGTGCTGATCAAGCCCGCCGAGTGGACGCCGCTGACCACGCTGCGGCTCGGCGAACTGGCCGCCGAGTCCGGGCTGGACCCCGACCTGCTGCAGGTGCTGCCGGGTGCGGGCGCGGTGGTGGGGGAGCGGCTGATCACCCATCCCGGCGTCGCCAAGATCGTGTTCACCGGTTCGACCGTCACCGGCAAGCACGTGCTGGCCACCGCGGCGGCACAGGTCAAGCGGGTCACACTGGAGTTGGGCGGCAAGAGCGCCAACATCGTGTTCGACGACTGCGACCTGGAGCAGGCGGCGGCCACCGCACCCTACGGTGTGTTCGACAACGCCGGTCAGGACTGCTGCGCGCGCAGTCGAATCCTGGTGCAGCGCAACGTGTACGACCGATTCATGGAACTGCTGGAACCGGCGGTGGCCGGGGTGACGGTCGGCGACCCGGCGTCCCGCGATACCGAGATGGGCCCACTGGTGTCGCGCCCGCACTGGGAGAAGGTGGCGTCGTATGTGCCCGATGATGCGCCGGTCGCGTTCCGCGGCACCGCACCGACCGGTGACGGGTTCTGGTTCCCGCCGACCGTGCTCACCCCGAACCGTACCGACCGCAGTGTCACCGAGGAGATCTTCGGCCCGGTGGTGACGGTGCTGCCGTTCGACGACGAAGCCGACGCCATCGCGCTGGCCAACGACACCGCCTACGGGCTGTCCGGTTCGATCTGGACCGAGAACCTGTCCCGCGGGTTGCGGGTGTCGCGTGCGGTGGAAGCCGGGAACCTGTCGGTGAATTCGCATTCGTCGGTGCGATACACCACCCCGTTCGGTGGCTTCAAGCAGTCCGGCCTGGGCCGCGAACTCGGCCCGGACGCCCCACTGGCGTTCACCGAGACCAAGAATGTGTTCATCGCAGTGAAGGAGATGTGAGTGACCGATCTGACTCAGCGGCTGGCCGGGCGGGTTGCCGTGGTGACCGGCGCCGGCGGTGGCATCGGCCTGGCCGCGGCCCGACGGATGCGGTCCGAGGGCGCGCGGATCGTCGTGGGCGATCTGGACCCGGCCGCCGGGGTGGCGGTCGCCGACGAGCTCGACGGTCTGTTCGTGCCGGTCGACGTCTCCGACGAGGCTGCCGTGGACAACCTGTTCGACACGGCCGCAGAGACTTTCGGCTCGGTCGATATCGCATTCAACAACGCCGGGATCTCCCCGCCGGAGGACGACCTGATCGAGACCACCGAACTGCCCGCGTGGCAGCGGGTGCAGGACGTCAACCTGAAATCGGTGTACCTGTGCTGCCGGGCGGCGCTGCGGCACATGGCACCGGCCGGGCGCGGTTCGATCATCAACACCGCATCCTTTGTGGCGGTGATGGGTTCGGCGACCTCGCAGATCTCCTACACCGCGTCCAAGGGCGGGGTGCTGGCGATGTCACGGGAACTGGGCGTGCAGTACGCCCGCCAGGGCATCCGGGTCAACGCACTGTGTCCCGGACCGGTGAACACTCCACTGCTGCAGGAGCTGTTCGCCGCCGATCCCGAGCGCGCCGCCCGGCGACTGGTGCACGTCCCGGTTGGCCGGTTCGCCGAACCGGAGGAGATCGCCGCCGCGGTGGCGTTCCTCGCCAGCGACGACGCATCGTTCATCACCGGGTCGACGTTCCTGGTGGATGGCGGGATCAGCTCGGCGTACGTCACCCCGCTGTGAAAGTCGCCTACGTCTTCACCACCCCGCGAGCCGCCAGTTACAAACTCGGGCAGATGATCCTGCCGCAGTTGGAGGCCGGCGTCCACGGCGTCGACGTGGTCGGCATGTTCTTCTTCGACGACAACGTCTACGCGCTGCGCGCCGGCGACCCGATCGGTGAACGTCTCGCCGCGTGCGCGGCGCGCACCGGCATGCTGCTGATGATCTGCGACAACTGCGCGCTGGAACGCGGGCTGGCACGCGGCGAGCCGCGCTGGTGCGCCGACGGGGTGGGCCGCACCGAACCCGCCGACTGCGAGGCTGTCGGAACTGTCGCCGGGGTGCGGGTCGGCTGTTTCCCCGACCTGTACGCGGCGCTGGCGGCCGACATGCCCGACCAGATCATCAGCCTGTGACGACCGGTCACTCCAACCCGAGCAGCGCGTTCTCCACGACCTCGGCCAGCGCCGGGTGAATCCAGTACTGGCCGCGCGCCATCTCGGGAGCGGTCAGCCCGAAGCTCATCGCCTGGATCAACGGCTGGATCAGTGACGACGCCTGATAGCCCATCAGGTGCGCGCCCAGCAGCCGGCCGGTGCCGCGCTCGGCGATCAGCTTGACGAACCCGACGGTGTCCTCCATCGCCCAGCCGTAGGCGACGTCGCCGTACTCCTGAACCTTCACCGAGATGTCGAATCCCTTTGCGATGGCCTGATTCTCGGTCAGGCCCACCGCGGCGATCTGCGGATCGGTGAACACCGCGAACGGGACATGGCGGTGATCGGTGACCTGCATCGCGTCGGTGTCATCCCACTCGCAGAGCAGATTGTGCTGCACGACCCGCGCCTCGTGGTTGGCGACGTGCTTGAGCTCATACGGCGAGGACACGTCCCCGAGCGCGAAAACACCACGCGCAGAGGTCCGTTGGTGCTGATCGACACTCACCCGGCCGCCGGTGACGTCGATGCCGGCCGCCGCGGCGTCCAGCAGATCCCCGTTGGGAACCCGGCCGGTTGCCACCAGCAGCGCGTCGGCGTGCACCGTCGACCCGTCGTCGAGGTCGATCACCACCCCCGGCCCGTCGTTGCGGGCGCCGACGACGTTGCGGTGCGCGTGCAGCTCCCATTTCGCGCCGGCGAGCTGGGTGAACCGCTGTGCGACGGTCTCGTCGCAGTGCCGCAGCAGGGTCCCGCCGCGGATCACCACCGTCACCCGCGAGCCCAGCGCGGAGAAGACGTGGGCGAACTCCGCGGCGATGAAGCCGCCGCCGACGATCACCAGGTGCTCGGGCAGTTCGGCGATCCGCATCACGTCGTCGCTGGTGTAGTAGCGCACACCGGACTCGGCGATCGCCGGCGGGATCACCGAGCGGGCCCCGGCCGCGATCACCACCTGGCTTGCGGTGAACTCCTCGCCGGCCTCGGTGCGCAGCAGGTAGCGGCCGTCAGGCTGCACCGGGCCGAACCGGGTGTGCGAGGAGTACACGTCGACGTTCGGCAGGCTGCGCCGGTAGTCCTCACCGCCCGCGGCGATCGGGTCGATGCGGCCGAAGACCCGGGACACGATGTCGCTCCAGCGGACGCCGTCGACGTGGGCGTCGACGCCGTAGCGGGCCGCGTCCCGCACCGTCCCGGCGACTTCGGAGGCGTAGACGAACATCTTCGTCGGGATGCACCCCACGTTCAGGCAGGTGCCGCCGAACGTGCCCTGCTCGCAGATCGCCACCCGCTTGGACGCGTACCGGTCATCGAGAATGCTGTTGCCCGAACCGGTTCCGATGATCGCCAGATCGTAGGTCTGCATCCGGTCAGCCTAAATGGCATCGGGGAGGTTAGCCTGAAAACCGTGCCCGGCACCACCACGACGGATGTAGTGCTCGTCGGCGCGGGCATCATGAGCACCACTCTCGGCGCCCTACTGCGCCGGCTGGAGCCGAACTGGTCGATCACCGTCGTCGAGCGCCTCGACGCCGCGGCTGAGGAGAGCAGCGACCCGTGGAACAACGCCGGCACCGGTCACGCCGGGCTGTGCGAGCTGTTCTACACCCCGGAGAACCCGGACGGTTCGATCGACATCGCCAAGGCGGTGCGGGTCAACGAGCAGTTCCAGGTGACCCGGCAGTTCTGGGCGTACGCGGTCGACACCGGGCTGATCGCCGACGCCCGCAGCTTCCTGCACCCGATCCCGCACGTGGCGTTCGGCACCGGTGCCGAACGCGTCGACTACCTGCGCCGGCGGCATCACGCGCTGGCCGCCAACCCGCTGTTCGCCGGCACCGAGTTCATCACCGGCTTCGACGAGTTCGCGTCCCGGCTGCCGCTGATGGCCGCCGGCCGTGCCCCCGATGTGCCGGTGGCACTGGACTTCTCACCGGCGGGCACCGACGTCGACTTCGGAACGCTGGCCAAGCACCTGCTCGGTTACGCGGCGCGCAACGGCACCGCGGTCCGTTTCGGCGAACAGGTGCGCGACCTCAACCGGGAGAGCGACGGCAGTTGGA
This sequence comes from Mycolicibacter acidiphilus, assembly GCF_018455725.1. GTDB lineage: Bacteria > Actinomycetota > Actinomycetes > Mycobacteriales > Mycobacteriaceae > Mycobacterium > Mycobacterium acidiphilum. Next base: position 10,730 of record NZ_JAHCLR010000020.1, on the reverse strand, counting down.
CGCTGCGGCTCGGCAACCGCCGCACCGGACAGCAGACCAGTCTCAACGCCCGATTCGTGTTCGTCGGGGCGGGCGGTGGTGCGCTACCGCTGCTGCAGAAATCCGGGATCGCCGAGGTGCGGGGGTTCGGCGGCTTCCCGATCGGCGGTAAGTTCCTGCGCTGCGGCGACCCGGCGGTCGTCGGGCGGCACCGCGCCAAGGTGTACGGGTCCCCGGCGCCCGGGGCGCCGTCGACGACGGCGGCGCACCTGGACGCCCGGCTGGTCAACGGCACCCCGTGGCTGCTGTTCGGACCGTTCGCCGGCTGGTCGCCGCGGTTCCTCAAACACGGCAGGCCCACCGATCTGCTCGGCTCGATCCGGCCCGACAACCTGGGATCGCTGGCCGGCGCCGCATTGCGCGAACGCACCCTGGTCGGCTACCTGATCGGCCAGTTGCTGCGATCGCCGTCCGGGCGGATCGACGCCCTGCGGGAGTTCGCCCCCACCGCCGCCGAGGCGAACTGGGAGATCATGCGGGCCGGTCAGCGGGTGCAGGTGATCCGCGGCGGCAGACTGGAATTCGACACCAGCATCGTCAGCGCCGCCGACGGCAGCATCGCCGGGCTGCTGGGAGCGTCACCGGGGGCGTCGACCGCCGTCCCGGCCATGCTCGAGGTGCTGGCGCGGTGCTTCGCCGATCGTTTCGACGCCTGGCGGCCCACGCTCACCGAGATGGTGCCGTCGCTGGGGATACGACTCTCCGATGAGCCTGCCCTGTTCGAGGAGGTGTCCGCGTGGGGGAGTCGGGTGCTGGGACTCGACGCGCCCGGCCACGGCTGAACAGTTCGCCCGCCGAGCGCATTAAGGTTGCCGGGTGAGCGAGAACCCTTATCTGGCCGGTTTGCGGCTAGCCGGCCGCAAAGTCGTCGTGGTGGGCGGGGGCAGCGTCGCCCAGCGCCGCCTGCCGTTGCTGATCTCCAGCGGCGCCCGGGTCACGGTGATCGCACGCACCGCCACCCCCGCGGTCGAGGCGCTGCGCGAACAGCAGCCCGGCATCACGCTGGAATCGCGGGAGTACCGCGACGGCGACCTGGCCGACTCCTGGTACGCGATCGCGGCCACCGACGACCCCGAGGTGAACGCCGCCGTCGTCGCGGAGGCGGATCGGCGGCAGATCTTCTGTGTCCGTGCCGATCTCGCCGTCGAGGGCTCGGCGGTCACACCGGCCAGCTTCGCCTACGCCGGCCTGTCGGTCGGCGTGCTGGCCGGTGGTGAGCATCACCGGTCGGCGGTGATCCGCTCGGCCATCCGGGAAGCGCTGCAGTCCGGTGCGATCGGTGATGAAGCCACCCCCGACGATGTGGTGCGCGGCGGGGTCGTCCTGGTCGGCGGCGGCCCCGGCGACCCGGAACTGATCACCGTGCGCGGGCGGCGGATGCTCGCCCACGCCGACGTCGTCGTCGCCGACCGGCTGGCGCCGCCGGAGTTGCTGGCCGAGCTGCCTCCGCACGTGGAGGTCATCGACGCCGCCAAGATCCCCTACGGCCGGGCGATGGCCCAGGACGCGATCAACGCCCTGATGATCGACCGGGCGCGCGCAGGCAAGTTCGTGGTGCGGCTCAAGGGCGGCGATCCGTTCGTCTTCGCCCGCGGCTACGAGGAGGTGCTCGCCTGCGCCGACGCCGGGATTCCGGTGACGGTGGTGCCAGGTGTGACCAGTGCCATAGCAGTGCCTGCCGCGGCCGGTGTTCCGGTCACCCACCGGGCGGTGAATCATGAATTCGTGGTGGTCAGCGGGCATGTCGCGCCCGACAACCCCGAATCGTTAGTGAATTGGGACGCACTCGCGGCAATGCGCGGCACGATCGTGCTGCTGATGGGGATCGAACGCATCGAACAGTTCAGCGCGGTACTGCAAAAAGGCGGTCGACCTGCGGAAACGCCGGTTCTGGTGGTTCAGCACGGCACCACGCCGGCGCAGCACACGCTGCGCGCCACGCTCGCCGACGCGCCCGAGAAAATCCGCGCGGAGGGCATCCGACCTCCTGCAATCGTCGTTATCGGGGCCGTCGCAGGATTTGGGCTTTAGACATCTCTTAAACTTACTGTAGGGTAGCCCGTTATGACTGCTCTCAACGATGCAGGACGGGTGACCACCGAGCTTCCGGCGGGCGCTGACGAAGCGGCGGCCGCAGGACGTTCCGGAACGGCCGTCATCGACCTGATCAGCAGATACGTCTCGCCTTGGCTGCCGTCGCGCCGCTTCATCGCCGCAGTTGTCGCGATCGGCGGGATGCAGTTGCTGGCCACCATGGACAGCACCGTCGCAATCGTCGCGCTTCCTAAGATTCAGGACGACCTGGGGCTTTCCGACGCCGGCCGCAGCTGGGTGATCACCGCCTACGTGCTGACGTTCGGCGGCCTGATGCTGCTCGGCGGTCGGCTCGGCGACACCATCGGCCGCAAGCGCACCTTCATCAGCGGCGTCGGCCTGTTCACCATCGCCTCGGTGCTGTGCGCCGTCGCCTGGGACGCGCCGACGCTGGTGATCGCCCGGCTGCTGCAGGGCGTCGGCTCGGCGATCGCGTCGCCGACCGCGCTGGCGCTGATCGCCACCACGTTCCCGAAGGGGCCGGCCCGTAACGCCGCCACCGCCGTGTTCGGCGCGATGACCGCGATCGGCTCGGTGATGGGCCTGGTGGTCGGCGGCGCGCTGACCGAGGTGTCCTGGCGACTGGCGTTCGCGGTGAACGTGCCGATCGGCCTGCTGATGATCTACCTGGCCCGCACCGCGCTCACCGAGACGCACCGGGAGCGGATGAAACTGGACGCCGCCGGCGCGCTGCTGGCGACGCTGGGCTGCACCGCCATCGTGTTCGCGTTCTCGATCGGCCCGGAGAAGGGCTGGGTGTCGGTGTACACGATCGGCTCCGGCGTGGTCGGGGTGCTCGCGCTGCTGGCGTTCACGCTGGTGGAGCGCACCGCGGAGAACCCGGTGGTGCCGTTCAGCCTGTTCCGGGACCGCAACCGGCTGGCCACGTTCGCCGCGATCTTCCTGGCCGGTGGTGTGCTGTTCACCCTGACCGTGACCATCGGCCTGTACGTGCAGGACCTGATGGGCTACTCGGCGCTGCGCGCAGGTGTCGGCTTCATCCCGTTCGTGATCGGCCTGGGCGTCGGATTGGCTGCCTCATCGCAGCTGGTCCGGCTGTTCCCGCCGCGGGTGCTGGTGATCGCCGGCGGCATCCTGGTGCTGGGCGCGATGATCTACGGGTCGACGCTGGACCGCGGCATGCCGTACTTCCCGAACTTCGTGACGCTGATCGTGGTCGGTGGCCTCGGGATGGGCGTGATCGTGGTGCCGCTGACCCTGTCGGCGATCACCGGGGTCGGCTTCGACCAGATCGGTCCGACGTCCGCGATCGCACTGATGCTGCAGAACCTGGGCGGGCCGGTGGTGCTGGCGATCATCCAGGCCGTCATCACCTCGCGCACGCTGTACCTGGGCGGCACGAACATGCCGGTCAAGACGATGAACGAAACCCAGATCACCGCGCTGGACGCCGCATACACCTACGGTCTGCTCTGGGTGGCCGCGGTGGCCGTGCTGGTCGGCGCGTTCTCGCTGCTGATCGGTTACACCGCCAAGCAGGTCGCGCACGCCCAGGAAGCCCAGGACGCCTTCGGCACCGGACACATGTGAGCCGTCCACCCCGGAATCTCCGGGGTGACCGGCGCCGTCCGGCGTAGGCTCACTTGCCATGGCCGCGCCGGGCAGACCTTCACCGGTCGACTCGTCGTTGTCGTCGCACGTGCTCGGGATCGCGATCGTGGCGATCACCGGCATGCAGTTGATGTCCACGCTGGACGGCACCATCGTGATCGTCGCGCTGCCGCGGATGCAGGCCGACCTCGACCTCTCCGACGCCGCCAAGAGCTGGGTGATCACCGCCTATGTGTTGACCTTCGGAGGTCTGCTGCTGCTCGGTGGCCGGGTCGGCGACGCCATCGGCCAGAAACGGGCCTTCATCAGCGGCGTGGGGGTGTTCACCATCGCCTCGCTGGTCTGCGGGGTCGCCACCGATTCGGCCACGCTGATCGTTGCGCGGGCCGTGCAGGGCACCGGCGCGGCGGTCGCCGCCCCGACCGGCCTGGCGCTGATCGCCACCACCTACACCGTCGGGCACGCCCGGAACCAGGCGATGGCGGTGTCGGCGGCCATGCAGGGGCTGGGCTCGGTGCTCGGGCTGATCCTCGGCGGCGCGCTGACCGTGGTCTCCTGGCGGCTCGCGTTTCTGATCAACATCCCGATCGGGGTCGTCATCGTCGTGATCGGGCTGACCCGGCTGACCGAGACCTACACCGAGCGGCTCAAACTCGACCTGCCCGGCGCGCTGCTGGCCACCGGCGGGTGCACCGCGGCGGTGCTGATCTTCACCCAGGGGCCGTCGCAGGGCTGGTTGAGCCACTGGGTGATCGCCGCCGGGGTGGCCGCGCTGGCGTGCCTGGTCGGATTCCTGGTAGCCGAACGCCGCGCGTCGAACCCGCTGGTGCCGGCCGCGGCGTTCGACAACCCCAGCCGGGTCGCGACGTTCATCGCGTACTTCCTCGCCGGCGGGGTGATGCTCACCGTGAGCGTGATGATCGGCCTGCTGGTGCAGGACGTGCTCGGCTACTCGGCGCTGCGGGCGGGCATCTGCTTCATCCCGTTCGCGCTCGGCATGGGTGCCGGCAACGTGCTCACCACCTGGGTCGCCGCGCTGATCGCGCCCCGCTGGCTGGTGATCGGCGCCGGCAGCCTGGTGGTCGGCGCGATGCTGTTCGGGTCCACACTGGAGCGCGACGTGCCCTACGTCCCGGATCTGGTGACGCTGTTCGTGGTCGGCGGTTTCGGTATCGGGGTGATCTCGGTGGTGCTGCCGCTGTGCGCGGTCGCCGACGTCGGCCCGCGGGAGATCGGCCCGGTCTCGGCGATCACGCTGATGGTCTACAACTTGGGCGGGCCGGTGGTGCTGGTGATCGTCCAGGCCGTGCAGACCTCGCGGACCCTGTACCTGGGCGGCACCACCGGTTCCGTGAAGGACGTGACGCCCGCCCAGCTGGACGCCCTAGGCCACGGCTACACCTATTCACTGCTGTGGGTGGCCGGGATCGCGCTGCTGGTGGGCGCGGCGGCGCTGTTCATCCGGTTCTCCACCGATCAGATCGCCCGCGCCCAGCACACCCGCGAGGCGGTGGAGGCCGGCGAACTGTAGCCGCCCACTCCGGCGAGCGTGAAGTCGCGTTCACGCTCGGGGTCGAGCGTGAACCCAGTCTCACGCTCGGCGGGACGCCGCCCGCCCGGCACGGCGGCCCGGGGCGGCCACGATAGGCTCTGCGGTCGTGATCACCCGGATGTCCCAGCTGTTCCTGCGCACCCTGCGCGACGACCCCGCCGATGCCGAAGTGCCCAGCCACAAGCTGCTGATCCGGGCCGGCTACATCCGGCCGATCGCACCCGGGCTGTACAGCTGGCTGCCGCTCGGCCTGCGGGTGCTGCGCAAGATCGAGGGCATCGTCCGCGAGGAGATGAACGCGATCGGCGCCCAGGAGATCCTGTTCCCGGCGCTGCTGCCGCGCGCGCCGTACGAGACCACCAACCGCTGGACCGAGTACGGCGACACCATGTTCCGGCTGACCGACCGTCGGCGCAACGACTACCTGCTCGGGCCCACCCACGAGGAACTGTTCACGCTGGCGGTCAAGGGGGAGTACAGCTCCTACAAGGACTTCCCGGTGACGCTGTACCAGATCCAGACCAAGTACCGCGACGAGGCGCGGCCGCGGGCCGGCATCCTGCGCGGGCGGGAATTCGTGATGAAGGACTCGTACTCCTTCGACGTCGACGACGCCGGGCTGGCCACCGCCTACGCCGCCCATCGGGCGGCCTACCAGCGGATCTTCGACCGGCTCGCGCTGCGCTACGTCATCGTCGCCGCGACGTCGGGGGCGATGGGCGGGTCGGCGTCCGAGGAGTTCCTGGCAGAGAGCGAGATCGGCGAGGACACCTTCGTACGCTGCCCGGAGTCCGGCTACGCCGCCAACGTCGAAGCCGTTGTCACCGCGCGCCCCGAACCCACCGCGGTCGACGGGCTGCCCGCGGCGACAGTGCACGACACCGGCGACACCCCGACCATCGCCACCCTGGTGGACTGGGCCAATGGTGCGCTGGATCGGACGGTCACCGGCGCCGACACCCTGAAGAACGTGATGGTCAAGGTCCGCGAGCCCGGCGGGGAGTGGGAACTGCTCGGCATCGGGCTGCCCGGCGACCGGGAGGTCGACGACAAACGGCTCGGCGCCGCACTGGAACCGGCCGAGTACACCCTGCTCGACGAAAAGGACTTCGCCGCCAACCCGTTCCTGGTGAAGGGTTACATCGGGCCGAAAGTGCTGGCCGACAACGGGGTTCGCTACCTGGTCGACCCGCGGGTGGTGGACGGTACCGCCTGGATCACCGGCGCCGACGTGACCGGCAAGCACTACGTCGACCTGGTGGCCGGGCGGGACTTCACCGCCGACGGCACCATCGAGGCCGCCGAGGTCCGCGACGGCGATCCGTCACCGGACGGCGCCGGCGAACTGGTCAGCGCGCGTGGCATCGAGATCGGCCACATCTTCTCGCTGGGCCGCAAATACACCGACGCGTTCAGTGCCGACGTACTCGGCGAGGATGGCCGTCCGGTGCGACTGACGATGGGGTCCTACGGCATCGGGGTGTCGCGGCTGGTGGCCGTCATCGCCGAACAGCACCTCGACGAGATCGGGCTGCGCTGGCCGAGTGCTGTCGCCCCGTTCGACGTGCACCTGGTGATCGCCAACAAGGACGAGGCGGCCCGCGCCGGCGCCAATGAACTGGCCGCCGAACTGGACGGCCTCGGGGTGGAGGTGCTGCTCGACGACCGCACCGCCTCACCCGGGGTGAAGTTCAAGGACGCCGAACTGCTCGGCGTGCCGTGGATCGTCGTGCTGGGCCGCGGTTGGGCCGACGGCGTCGTCGAGTTGCGGGACCGGTTCGCCGGCGAGAAGCGCGAACTGGCGGTCGGTGCCGAGTTGGCCGGCCTGATCCGCGACGTGGTGCGCGGCGAAGGTTAGCCGCTCAGTCCTCGCCACCGGGGAACGCAGTGGTGAAGGGCCACCGCCCGGCCGCGCGGTTCCACTGCGCGGCCAGCACCGCGCTCTGACTCAGCGCCGCCGCCGCGAACTCGCGGTCGGTGGGTTCGTCGGCCTGCTCGACCACCGCACGCCAGGCCGCCGCGGCGTCGTTCTCCATCCGGGACGCCAGCCGGACCGCCTCATCGGAGTCGGTCAACGGGGTGGGCAACTGGTAGCCGGCGGCGGGAACCGGAACCGTGATCGAGCGGCCGGTCAGCATCGCGATGGCCCGGTCCCGACGGTCGCGGTGCTGGTGGATCGCGGTGGAGACCAGTTCGTTGAGCTCCGGTGCGGAGTAGGCCGACACCATCCCGTAGCCGTAGATGACCGCGTACTCGGTCTTCAGTGCGGCCCCGAACGCAGCATCGCTGCCGCTCGCCGGGGTGGGCTCGACCGACGTCATGAGCGCCCCGCCAGTGCGACGGTGCCGGCGGCGGTGCAGGCGGCCGCGATCGAGGCCAGCAGCCCCGCCCGATAACCGGACGAGGTGGCGGCCAGTTTGTCGGCGCTCTCCGCGGCGGTGCGCAACGCTGCGGCGACGTCGGCGGCGGTCGGTGCCGGGTCGGCCGGTGCGGTGGTACTGGTGCTGCTGCTGCCGGCGGGCTCCGGCAGCAGCTTGCCGGTGGCCCGGGCGATCTCGGCCTGCAGCGCCCGCGCATGCTGGGCGCGTTCCCGTGAGACCTGGGTCAGGATCGGGCCGAGCCCCGCCGAGTCCGAAGCGGGCAGTGCGGCGCCGGCGGCGGTGGCCAGGGCGCTGTCCTGCTGGGCCTGCTGTCGTTGCGACTCGAGTTCGTTGATCTCCGGTGGCGGCGGTGCCGACCCGCACGCCGGGGTTGCCAGCGCGACCAGTGCGAGCAGTCCGGCACCGGCCAACACTCGTCGCCGGTCGATGGCGGTGAGGGGACCTGGCACCCCCACATCCTGCCATTGCGGACCGCCCCTCGAGTACGCGACATGGCCGGGTGCGGCCCGGCGCCGGTGCGCCGCAGGTGTGTCCGAGGGCATGTCGCGGTTTGCCATAACCGCACTCCGCGACGGCGTATCGTGAGTGACTGACTCCCGGCGGCATCGCCCGCGGGAACGATTGACCGGACAACTCAAGATGAGGAGCTCGCCGTGGCCACCGGGCTACCTTCGCAGACGCAGGTGATCGAGCTGCTCGATCCGGAGTTCGCACGCGCGGGATATGAGATCGAAGACGTCTTCGTCGACACCGGCGTGACACCGCCGCGGATCACGGTGATCGCCGACGGCGACATCCCCCTGGATCTGGACACCGTCGCCGCACTGTCGCGGTCGGCGTCGACGTTGCTCGACGGCCTGGATTTCGATTCGGAGTACATCCTGGAAGTGAGTTCGCCCGGCGTGGGGCGACCACTGACCAGTGCGAAGCATTTTCGGCGCGCCCGCGGCCGCAAGGTCGCGGTGTCGCTGCGCGACGGTGGCGACCTGACCGGCCGGGTGGCCGCGGTCGACGGTGACAGTCTGACGCTGGTGGTGCGGTCTGGACGGGAATGGGTGCGGCGTCAACTGGCGCTGAGCGACGTCACCCAGGCGGTCGTGCAGGTCGAGTTCTCAGCGCCGAGTGAACACGAGATGGAGCTGGTGGACCGGCAGGTCCAGGACGCGGGAACGGAGACCGGCCGATGAATATCGACATGGCTGCACTGCATGCGATCGAGGCGGACAAGGGCATTTCGGTCGACGTGGTGGTGGACACGATCAAGTCCGCCCTGCTCACCGCATACCGGCATACCGAGGGGCATCAGCCCGACGCGGTCATCGACGTCGATCGCAAAACCGGCGCGGTGCGCGTGCTGGCACGCGAGACCGACGCCGACGGCGTGGTGATCAGTGAGTGGGACGACACCCCCGAGGGGTTCGGGCGCATCGCGGCCACCACCGCGCGGCAGGTGATCCTGCAGCGGCTGCGCGACGCGGAGAACGAGAAGGCCTACGGGGAGTTCTCCGCTCGGGAGGGCGACATCGTCGCCGGCGTCGTCCAGCGGGACGCCCGGGAGAACGCCCGCGGTGTGGTGGTCGTGCGGCTGGGCACCGAGGCGAAGGGCTTCGACGGCGTCATCCGGCCGGCCGAGCAGGCCCCCGGCGAAGGCTACGAGCACGGCGACCGGCTGCGCTGCTACGTCATCGGCGTCACCCGCGGGCCCCGCGAACCGCGGATCGAACTGTCCCGCACCCACCCGAACCTGGTGCGCAAACTGTTCGCGCTGGAGGTGCCGGAGATCGCCGACGGATCGGTGGAGATCGTTGCGGTCGCCCGGGAGGCCGGGCATCGCTCGAAGATCGCGGTGGCCTCCCGAGTGCCCGGACTGAACGCGAAGGGCGCCTGCATCGGCCCGATGGGGCAGCGCGTGCGCAACGTGATGAGCGAACTCTCCGGCGAGAAGATCGACATCATCGACTTCGACGACGACCCGGCCCGCTTCGTCGGCAACGCGCTGTCGCCGGCGAAGGTGGTTTCGGTCACGGTGATCGACCAGGCGGCGCGCGCGGCCCGGGTGGTCGTGCCGGACTTCCAGCTGTCGCTGGCGATCGGCAAGGAGGGCCAGAACGCCCGGCTGGCCGCCCGGCTGACCGGTTGGCGCATCGATATCCGCAGCGACGCGCCGGGGGAGGGTGTCGAGGAGGCCGAGCACGGCACCAGTCAGGGGCTGGCGCAGGGCCGCTGACCGAGCCGGCGCCGGATCGCCCGCCGGCGAACGGTGGTTCTGAGCTCGGCTGCGGTATGGGTAGACTGAGCCGTGATCCAACGCGAGACTTCGACAGCTGACTCGCGTACGCACCGCTCCCGGCAGGGACCGGTGCGCACGTGTGTCGGATGCCGGAAACGCGAATTGGCCGTCGAACTGCTTCGAGTGGTCGCTGTGTCAGGGAACGGCAACGTGGCCGTTGATCGGGCGGGCAACCAGCCGGGACGGGGTGCGTGGCTGCACCCGGTGCCGGGATGTCTGCAGTCGGCGGTCCGGCGGCGAGCGTTCACGCGCGCGCTGCGGATCAGCGGTTCCCCGGATGTAACCGGGGTGGAGGAGTACTTCGATCGTCTTGAGATCGGCTCACCGCCCCGGGCAACAGAACAGGTAGCGAAGAACATGAGCACACCGTGAAGTCCCGATGACAATGCGTCATAGCTAAACCCGAGGCGCGGCCCACCACCGCTGTCGCCTCATAGACAGGAGATGTAGTGGCAAAGGCCCGCGTACACGAGTTGGCCAAGGAACTCGGTGTTACCAGCAAGGAAGTCCTCGCTCGGCTGAGCGATCAGGGCGAATTCGTCAAATCCGCGTCGTCGACGGTGGAAGCCCCCGTCGCCCGCCGCCTGCGGGAATCGTTCGGCGGTGGCAAGCCCGCCGCCAAGAGCGAAGAACCGGCCGCCAAGGCCCCCGCCAAGGCTCCGGTGCCCGCCGGTAATGGCGCCCCGGCCAAGGCCGCGGAGGCACCGGCCCCCACCCCGGCCGCCCCGGTTCCCGCGGCGCCGGTTCCGGCACCGCCCACACCGGCCGCGCCGGCGGCAGCGGCGGCCCCCGCCACGCCGGC
>NZ_JAHCLR010000002.1 GCF_018455725.1 Mycolicibacter acidiphilus | reverse complement strand
CGCGATCAAGCGACCTCCTGCAATACGCCACAGGGCCTGGCACTGCCGGGATTGGTCGACGTTTTCATCTGGATCTCCTCTGCGGCGCACGATTGTGGCAGGGGATCTGGACGCGTTCCCGAAATGGACTCTTCGCGTTCCAAGGCCCAATGCCAAGAGCGGCCTGGTCAGCGTCGATGGGGTTTTCAACACGTCCCCGGGGGCGGGGGACCTGTAGGAATAGGTGTTGAAAACTCTAGTCGATCGGCGCGGGAGTTCGCCGCTCGGTCGGGCTGGTGTTCGGCGGCGTGTTGTGATGGTGCTGGCGATGCGTGTGAGTTCGCCGTGCTTCACGGGACGGGTGGGACTGACCGGAGGGCAGACTGGTCCGGTGTGGCGCGTGTCAGACGGTGGCGGGTTGGGCTTGTCGTTGGTGGATGTAGTGGGCAATTGCGTTGCGGCCGAGGGCGAATCCGATCATGACGGCGTGTTGTCGGGTGGCGGTGTGTGCGGTCATGCGGCCGCCGTAGAGGGTGCGGTCGAGGGTGTTGTTGAGGGATTCGGCGTCTTCGCGCCAGCCGTAGCAGCGGTCGTAGAGACTGTCGCCTTCATCGGTTTTGGTGTGCGAGCGCAGGTGCTCGGTGCGGTTGTAGCCCTTGGCGGTGTCGTCGTCGGTGGTGTCGAGTCGCTGGGTCTGCACGGTGCCGCAGGTGGTGGCGAAGTCGATGTACCAGCGGTGGGTGCCGCGTTTGTTGCGGCGGTCGTAGACCTTGGCGATGGGCAACGGTTGTAGGTGGGTTTCGCCGGTGTCGAGGATCGTGCGCTCGTGCAGTCGGCCTTGGTCGGTCCAGACGTGGTGGGTGTCGCCGCAGCCGCAGTCGATGGTGGCTAGTGGGGTCAGTTTTCACGTGCCGTCGACAATGGTCAGGCGCCAGCCATAGCAGTGGTCAGGAAATTGGCGTGATTGGATGTATTGCACGAGTTTTGTGTGGGCGGGAGGGACAGTGGCTGGCTCGGAGTGGTTCTCGCGGACCGAGGATGAGAACGCGATAGAAGACGTTGCCCACCGGTTCGCCGAAGCGGTGGACACCCAGGATCAAGCGGTCTTCCTGTCGACGCTCTGCGCCGAGGAATACGAGCAGTTCACCGATGCTGAGAGCTTTGACCCATCTGATCCGGGGCCGGCGGTGAACGTCAGCCCGGAACCGTTCGAGGTCACGAACGTCACGGTGAAAGGCGATGTGGCACAGGTTGAATTCCGGCGACCGACGTCCGGCCACTCCGGTTCGCTCTACCTGCGCAAGGAATCGGGGGCGTGGAAGATGTGCGACCCGGCCAGAGAGCAGTTCAATAGGTAGGCCCGGTCGGTTGTCGAAGCCGCTGGAGGCTGCGGAGAATCCGGCGCTCGACCGGAGTCGTGGTCACGGTGGTCGATACCATGCCCCCGTCCGCGGATTGCGACGAATTCGTCGGCACCCCGTGGCGCATGTGCATCCCGACGAGACTGGAGAAGATCTGATGCACAAGTTCCGTCAGGCTGTCGAGGCTCGTGACATGGATGCCGCAATCGCGTTGCTCGCCGACGCCGTGGTGTTCCGCAGCCCGATCGCGCACCAGCCCTATGGAAGCGCTGATCAAAAGGCGATTCTGAGCGGGATGGTCCTTGAAGTGGTCCGTGTACGGCTGTGGTGCAGCGCTACCACGGTGATTCTTGCTGGCCCCGTGTCCCGGTTGGAGGCCGTCGGGGCCGGCTTTGGGCAGGCTTGCGCCTGGCCGTCACCCCGTCAGGGCGACGGCACGAGCCCGCATCAGCCAGTTCGCTGAGGTGAACAACATGTGTAAGTGGTTGAGGTTCTTCGCGATTCCGCGATAGCGGGTCTTGGTGAACCCGAAGTCGCGCTTGACGATCAAGAACGGATGCTCGACCTTGGCACGCACTGACGCCTTGCGGGTCTCAGTTGCCCGATCATGAGGATGCATAGTCTTGAGCACGGTCTTGCGGGCAGCCACCCGCCACGCGATCTTCGACTTGTGCTCATCCTGGGCGATCTCGGGACGCTTGTGCGCGCCCTGGTAGCCCGAATCGGTGTAGACCACCTCGTCGTCATCACGCACCAGATTGACCGCCTCATCGAGGTCATGGACATTCGCCGCAGTGGCGGTCACCGTGTGGACATACCCGGTGCCGGCATCAACCCCGATGTGGCCCTTCATGCCGAAGTACCACTGGTTGCCCTGAGGGGGACCCGGTTACTGGTCCAGTCGCTATGCG
>NZ_JAHCLR010000019.1 GCF_018455725.1 Mycolicibacter acidiphilus | reverse complement strand
AGCAATACCAGTCTCAACGTCGCGCAGAGGCGGGCACGACGGCACATGCGACCGGCCCGCGGGTCAGTGCCCGGGTCATTCAGCACCGGGGATTCGGCGGCTGGGTGGACTTGGGGCTCCACGCCTAAGCGCTTCCTTGGGAAGTTCACGGATGGCGTGAGTCGTTCACTACCGCGGACTGTCTGCCACCAGCCGGCGGAGTCGGGTGAAGGTTGGCATCTTGAGCAATGAAGACTGCAACCACCTGCATCTATGTTGCCGTTCGGGTTGGCCGAATCTCGACGATGTGTACGGTCTGCGAAAAATTTACCGGTTGACGATGGCGTAAATTCAAGATGTAACTTATGCTGTTCTAAGCTCGATCTTGTGGTTTGCACTTCCTGCCTCACGGGGGCGGATCAACTTCTGAGGAGATTTCGATGCACGAAGCACTTCGGCCCTACGTGACCGCCGGTGTCACGGTGCTGGGCGCCAGCATGATCGCCATCACCCCGATCGCCGCCACGTCGGCCGTCGGCCTTCACGCGATGCCCGACGTCGCCCTTACCGCCGGCGCCGATCTCGGTGACATCAACTTCACCCAGGCCTGGACGGACGCGTTCGACACCGCGAAGGAGAACGCGACCGCGCTGCAGACCGCGGCGAAGGACGCCTCCAGTGCGCTGAGCGACGCGCTGAAGACCGTCGACTTCAAGGATCTGGACTTCAAGCAGCTCGGGGACGCGCTGACGTTCCTGGGCGGTGACCAGAAGAACTTCATCGATCACCTGGTTCCGCAGACGCTCGGCAACAACCATGCGCTGATGTTCGACGTGATCACCGACCCTGCCGGCACTCTGACCGGCGGCACCCCCGTGCTGCCCGACGACATCCTGCCGATCGTCAACTTCCTCGCGTCTCCGCTGAGCGGCCAGATCTTCGGGGCGCTGGGCCCGTCGATCAGCCCGCTGGTGGCGCTGTTCAACAGCTTCGAGGCCATCAGTGCCGACCTCAGCACCGCCGACGGGCACGTCGCCGACGCGACGGCGGCACTGCAGGAGATGGTCAACATCCCGGCAAACATGCTCAACGGCTTCCTCAACGGGTCCACGCTCGACCTGGACGCGCTGGTTCCGGAGCTTGCGAAGTTGGATCTGCCGCTCCCGGCCGGCCTGTCGATCGACCACCTCAGCCTGGGCTTCGGTGGTCTGCTGAGCCCCGGCGATGTCATCGGCACTCTGGGGGACGAGACGACGCCGAGCGCGATCGGCAGCGTCGGCGGCTCGATCTTCAACGGTCTGGGCGTCGGCCTGGCGGGAGTACCGGTACTGGGAACCCTGGACCTGACTCCGCACGGTGTCGGGCCGCTGGCCGCCTCCACGATGATCGAGAACTTCCTCTCGCAGTGGCTGTCCGGGGACCTGCCGGCGTTGACCGCCCCGGACACCACCTCGGGTTCGTCGGAAGCGGTCGACGGGCTGTCCGCGCTGCTGGGCGGCTTTGACCTGAGCAGTATCGGCCTCTAACTCCCTGCGGCTAGATTCCTACGACGACGACGGGCATCCTCCTGCGGGAGGGTGCCCGTCGTCGTTTCTGGGCGTGCGGACGCTGGCCCGGGGAGGCCATGCGCCCTTCAGGAGAATCCTAGTAACGGCATTTTATTTACCTTGCCGGCAGATGGTTCACCAACGTAACCCTTGCCTGCCTGGGCTGCATGTCAGGCAAAATATCGGCTTCACCTGGCCCGATGGTTAATCGGGGCCTGTTCGATGAGTGGGCAGGTGTACGAAACGGTGTGCGACGTGACCATTGGCTGGGAACGCATCCAGTTGAGACTCAGATCGCCTTAAGCTAAGTTCTGTTACGCCACATTCCGCATCGGACCGTCGCGGATCGAATTTCCCAAGCCAGGAGCCCTGTTGATGCAGCACGTCCTTCGTCCCTACGTCACCGCCGGTGTCGCCCTGATGGGCGCCGGCATGATCGCTATCACCCCGATGGCCGCATCCGCCGCCGACCTGCACGTCATGCCCGAGATAGGGCTGACCGCCGGTTCCGCGCTGGACCTCGGCGACCTCAACTTCACCCAGGCGTGGACGGACGTCATCGACACCGCCAAGGGCAACCTCGACACGGTGCAGGCCGCACTGAAGGACGCTCAGACCGCGCTGTCCGAAGCGATGGCGGCCAAGCCGGACGTCGACGGTAAGGAGCTGCTGGAGGCGGTGACGTTCCTGGGTGGCGACCAGAAGAATTTCCTGAACCCGCTGACCGAGTGGAGCCTGGACAACAACCACACCCTGATGTACTGGGGTCTGACCGGGCAGATGCCGGAGGGCCAGTTCCCGGAGGTTCCCGACTACGTCCAGCAGGTCGTGAACTTCGTGTCATCGCCGGCGAGCGGTCTGATCATGGGTCAGCTCGGCCCGTCCATCGCCCCGCTGGTGGCGCTGGTCAACAGCTTCCAGGACGTCAGCGACCACCTCAGCGGTACGGACGCCGACCCGACCGCGGCGCTGCAGGCGCTGATCAACATCCCGGCCAACATGCTCGGCGGCTTCCTCAACGGCGCCACCCTCGACCTGGACGCGTTGGTGCCGCTGATCAAGGACGCGGGTCTGCCGTTCCCGGAGGGCATGAGCATCGAGCACCTGAGCCTGGGCTTCGGTGGCCTGCTCAGCCTGGGTGCCGGTCACGGTGATGCCGAGATCGGCGGGTCGATCTTCAACTCACTCGGGCTGAACATCAACGGTGTGCCCGTCCTGGGAACCCTGGATCTGCCTGCCAACGGACTGGGGCCGTTCGCGGCGCTGGCCGGTCTGGGCCAGGTCCTCGCCGAGGTGCTCAACGGCACCGTGCCGACGCCCGAGGTCCCTGACGCTCTCGATCTCGCGATCTGAGTTCCCAACCATCCGCAGTGACGGTCACCCTCGCACGAGGGTGACCGTCACTGTCGGGTCTCCGTGGCAGGCCGTCGCGGATCAAACCCCAATCCAGGAGTTCCGTTGATGCAGCACGCCCTTCGTCTCTACGTCACCGCCGGTGCCGCCCGGGGTTGCTGTCGCCGGGCGGAACCGCACTGGAGGTCGGCGGCGAGGCGATGGGCGCCGACGCCGGTATCGGCGGCTCGATCCTGAACTCGCTGGGTCTGACCGCGATAGGCCTGCCGGCGCCCGGCAATGCGCTCGGCCCGCTGGCGGCGCTGGAGAACCTGGACCAGATCATCGCCGGTGCGCTCGGCTGGGACGGCGACGGCAGCCCGCTGGCTGACGTGTTCGCGGGTCTGTAGGACCGGCCCGCCATCGAGTGGCCCCCTCCGCCCGGAGGGGGCCACTCGCCGCGTAGGCGAATCTGTCTTCGGTGACTAACAGTGATTGCTATGCCGATTACAAGCGATCACACATGTACATGTAGGCTTCTGATGTAAACGAACAGATGTACGCACAGCGTGCATTCATCGCAACAGGAGATATACATGCAGAACGTGTCCCGTCCCTACGTCGCCGCCGGCATCGCGCTGGTCGCCGCCGGCATGGTCGCCGTCACCCCGGTGGCGCTCGGCTCGCTGGACGCCCACGTCACCCACGACGTCGCGCTCACCGCCGACCTCGACTTCACCGGCGCCTGGGAGCAGGCCATCGATACCGCCAAGGCCAACCAGGCGATCCTGTCCGGTGCGGCGGACGAGGTGTCCAAGGCGTTCAGTGAGGCGCTCAAGGCCAACCCGGACGCGCTCGCCGACCACGGCAAGGACCTCCTCAACGACCTGACCTTCCAGGGCTTCGGTGACCTCGAGGGTGCCGACGTGACCACTTACCTGCGTCAGCACGTCACCCCGCTGGCCCAGCACGTGCTCGACAAGGGCCACGGCACCTTCTTCTCGGTGCTCAACGGCACCAACCCGTTGGGTCACACCTTCGGCATCGACCCGCTTGAGGGCGACAACCTGTCGCTGCTGACGTTCGCGGGTTCCCCGATGAGCGGGGTGCTGCTGGGTGCGCTGAGCCCGTCGATCGCCCCGATCGTGGCGGCGCTGAACAGCATCGACGCCATCCAGGCCGACCTCGGTGCCGACACCCCGGACACCGACGCCGCGCTGCAGGAGCTGATCAACCTGCCGGCGAACATGTTCAACGGCTTCCTCAACGGCGCCACCCTGAACCTGGACGAGCTGATCCCGCTGATCGGCGAGTCCGACGTCATCAAGCTGCCCGAGGGTGTCAGCATCGACCACCTGAGCTTCGCGTTCGGCGGCCTGTTCAGCACCGGGCTGGTGCAGAACGGCGTCGGTGACACCGCCATCGGCGGCTCGCTGTTCAACGCCGTCGGCCTGGACCTCAGCGGTCTGCCGTCCATCGCGAACATCCTGGGCCTCAACCACATCGTGGGTGAGGGCATCGGCCCGATGGGCGCCCTGCTCGGCATGCAGGACATCCTGACCGGCCTGATCAACGACCTGGGCGACGCCAGCTAGTCACCCGACAGCACGGCGCCCCTGCTGCGGAGTCACCTCCGCGGCAGGGGTGCACTGCTATATATAGGGCGCTATCCGCCGGGTCGGGGGTCGCCCTGCAGGGCCGCGGCCGCCTGCAACTGCGCGAGCGTGTCAGCGGCGGCCTGCAGGTCCGCCAGCGCCGGCGCCGGCGCCTGCCACCGTGCCAGCACCGCCAGGGTGCCGTCGGCGAACCGCTGCGCGGCCTGCCCGCGCTGGATCTTGCCGCTGGAGGTGACCGGTAGCGAGCGCGGCTCGACCAGCACCACCGCGCCGGCCTCGATGCCGTGCCGTGCGCGGACCGCCGAGCGGATGGCGTCGACGACGGAATCGCTCGCCTGTTCACGGTCCACCTCCTGCACCACGATCAACTGCTCCACCGCCCCCGGCATCGGCGGCACCGCGAACACTGCGCCGCGTCCGGCGGCCAGTGCCGGGTGGCAGGCTGCCACGGTGGCCTCGATGTCGTTGGGGTAGTAGTGGTGCCCGTCGATGACGACCAGGTCCTTGACCCGACCGGTGATGAAAAGCTCACCGGCGCACAGGAATCCGAGATCGCCGGTGCGCAAGTAGGGGCCGGCGCCGTCGGCCGTGCGCCCGGCGAAGGTCTGCTCGGTCTCCTCGGGACGCCCCCAGTAACCGACCGCGACACTCGGTCCGGAAACCCAGATCTCACCGACCTCGTCGACGTCGCAGCACTCAAACGTCACCGGGTCCACGATGATCACGTCCTGGTCGCCGCGCGGTCGCCCGCACCCCACCAGCGGTGTCGCAGCAGGGGCGTCGGCCGCGATGTCCACGACGCGATCGGACCCGAGCGCGCCACGGTCCACGTAGCGCACGCCCGGCATCCCGGAATCCGACCCGCCGGAGACCAGCAGGCTCGCCTCGGCCAGGCCGTACACCGGGAAGAACGAGCCCAGGCGGAAGCCGGCCGGAGCGAACGCGTCGGCGAACGCCGCCAGCGTCGACGCTCGCACCGGCTCGGCGCCGTTCATAGCGGTGGTCAGGCCGGAAAGATCCAGTGCCGCACGCTCTTGCGCGGTGCTGGCGTCGACGCACATCTGGTAGGCGAAGTTCGGCGCCGCGGTGATCACACCGCGACGCCCGGAGATCAGCCGCAGCCACCGCATCGGCTCCTTGACGAACGCCGTCGGCGACATCAGATACGTCGTGCAGCCCAGGTGCAACATCTCCAGGATGCCGCCGATCAAACCCATATCGTGGTGCGGCGGAAGCCAATACACGCCGATCGAGGTGTCGTCGCCGTTCCACGCCTGGTGGATCGTGTCGACGTTGTGCAGCAGGTTGCGGTGGGTCAGCACCACGCCCTTGGGCAATCGCGTTGAGCCCGAGGTGTATTGGATGAGGGCGGGGGAGTCGGCGTCGATGCCGGGAGCCGTCCAGGTGTCGGGGTCGGCGCCGGCATCGGTGAGAAACCACTGCTCGGGTGCGCCGGGGATCCCGGCGACCGCGGCGCGGGTCGCCTCCCGGGTCTCGGTGGCGGTGAGCGCGAACCTGGCCTGCGCGTCGGGGACCACCACCTGCAGGCGTGGGGCCAGTTTCTGGTGCACCGGCACCGCGATCGCGCCGGCGTACAGGCAGCCGAAGAACCCGGCGATGAAGTCCAGGCCCGGGCGGACCATCACCAGCACCCGCTCGCCGGCGGCGCCGTGCCGCTGCAGGTTCGCCGCGATCGCCCGGGCGCGCCGGTCCAGTTCCCGATAGCTGAGCTCGCTGCGGCCGTCGTCGTCCCCGTTGTAGGCGAAGCTGAACGCCACCCTGTCGCCGTACCGGTCGGCCTGCCGGCGCAGCAAATCGACCAGCGTCGTCGTCGGCGCAGCGATATCCATGTCCCCATCTTGGCCTCCGGGGTGTCGCACGACACAGTCGGCCCGCGCCGGTGTCGGGGCCGCTTGAGTCAGCGGGTGCCCGGCCCGCTTTCGTTCCGGTCATCGATCAGGCCCTGAATCAAGCCGATGATCTGCTGTTGGCCTGTGATGAGGCCGTCGAGCCCCGCGAGCGCCTCCGCGACCCCTCGGTCGACTCGGTTGAAGTGGTCGTTCATGGTCGCGCGCAGTTCGTTGGAGGCGTCCGACACCATGACGTGAGGGTACTGCCGCCCTACTTCAACAGCGCGACGAACTTCTCCTCCGGGGTGGCGAGTTCCGGCAGTTCACCCGGCTCGGCGGTGTGCGGAAGATGCGCCTCCGGGTCGGCGAACGCCGCGTAGGTCTTGTCGCCGGCCAACTGCGCCAGCAGGTATCCGGTGAGCAGGGCGCGCACCCGTCGCTGGGTGCGCCGATCCGACGTCGGCAACCCGAAGAACCCGGTCAGCCGCCGGCCCTCGGGCAGCCCGGCCGGTGTCACCTTGTTGACCACCCGCAGCGACCCGGCGTCCCAGGCCCGCACCAGTTCGAGGGCGTTCGAGCGCAGCGTCGTCGCATCACCGGGGGCGCTGAACACCACACCCGGCGCGGTCAGTGTCGCCGCCGGCTGCTCGGCCGACGGATGGGTGGTGGCGGGGAAGATCGCCGCCACCGCCTTGAGGTTGCTCGCCCGCTCGGCCGCGGCGAACACCGCCGCCGAGGCACCGAAACCATGCCCGGCGACCGCAAGCCTGCGCGGGTTGACGCTGATCCGGCCGGGCCCCAGTCGCACGCCGGTGGCGATGTCCAGCGCCCGGCCCAGATCGGCGGCGAGGTTCAGCACCGACGGCAGCGGCCCGCGCTCGGTGTCGGGGGCCACCGCGACGATGCCCCACGACGCCAGGTGCTCCAGCAGCCCGGCGTACCGCTCGGCGCGGGCCAGCCAGTCGTGGCCGAACGCGACCGCGGGCAGGTTGTAACCCGACGCCGGGGTGAACACCACGCCGGGCAGCCCGGCGAAGGCCAGATCGCCGCGCAGCGCACGGTGCGGGCCGGGTCGAGTCAACGCAGCGTAGAGCCGCTTGGTGCTGGCCACCCGATGACGGTAGCGCACGGCGACGGCCACTGTGTCGGCCTCACCGGACCGCCGTGCGGTGCGACAATCGAACGGTGGGCAACCCCGCCGCCTACTTCGACGGCAACGTTCCGCCGGCGTTCGAAGTCGTGCTGCCGCCCAGGGTCGACCTGCTGGTGCTCAACACCGCCCCGCTTGAGCTTGCCGGCCGGATCGCGTTGCACGGAAAGCTCATCTTCGAACAGGACCCGGCTGTCCGGGTGGTCTGGGAAGCCACCACCCGCAAGATCTACCTCGATGAATTGCCGCGGATCACCCGCGCGCACCGCCAGTTCGCCGAGGCGGTGCTGCAGCGTGGTCGATGAAGTACGGGTTCTTCGGTTGCTCAGGGCACGCAACGACGATCTCGGTGACCTCGACCGATTCATCGAGCAGGTAACCGGTTACCTCGGGCCGGGGCCACGTCCCTGACCTGCGAAGTTTCCGGTGCTCCGGCGCCGTTGCACTACTCTTATCGGCTATGTGCGGAATCGTCGGCTACGTCGGGCCCCGGCCGGCCAAAGACGTCGTCGTCGAAGCGCTGCGCCGGATGGAATACCGCGGTTACGACTCGGCCGGCATCGCGATCGTCGACGGGGTCGGGCAGCTGACCGTCCGCCGCCGTGCGGGCCGACTGGCGAACCTGGAAGCCCAACTCGCCGAGACCGATCCGGCGCTGCTGGTCGGTGGCACCGGGCTCGGCCACACCCGGTGGGCCACCCACGGCCGGCCCACCGACCGCAACGCCCACCCGCACACCGACACAGGCGGCAAGTTCGCCGTCGTGCACAACGGGATCATCGAGAACTTCGCGGTGCTGCGCGACGAATTGGAGCGCACCGGCGTGGAGTTCGCCAGCGAGACCGACAGCGAGGTCACCGTCCAGCTGCTGGCCCGCGAGTACGCCGACGGGCCCACCGCCGGGGACTTCACCGCGTCGGCGCTGGCGGTGCTGCGCCGGCTGGAGGGCCACTTCACCGTGGTGTTCGCCCACGCCGACGAGCCCGGCACCATCGTCGCCGCCCGGCGATCCACCCCGCTGGTGGTGGGCGTCGGCGACGGCGAGATGTTCCTCGGCTCCGATGTGGCGGCGTTCATCGGCTACACCCGCGACGCCGTCGAGCTCGGCCAGGACCAGGCGGTGGTGATCACCGCCGACGGCTACACGATCAGCGACTTCCACGGCCACGACGTGACCGCCTCGGCACGCACCTTCCACATCGACTGGGACCTGTCCGCCGCCGAGAAGGGCGGCTACGAGTACTTCATGCTCAAGGAGATCGCCGAGCAGCCCACCGCGGTCGCCGAGACCCTGCTGGGGCATTTCGACGAGGGCCGGATCATCCTCGACGAGCAGCGGCTGTCCGAGCAGGAACTGCGCGACATCGACAAGGTGTTCGTGGTGGCCTGCGGCACCGCGTATCACTCCGGGCTGCTGGCCAAGTACGCGATCGAGCACTGGGCGCGACTGCCGGTGGAGGTCGAGCTGGCCAGCGAATTCCGTTACCGCGACCCGGTTCTGGACCGCAGCACGCTGGTGGTGGCGATCAGCCAGTCCGGCGAGACCGCCGACACCCTGGAGGCGGTGCGGCACGCCAAGGAGCAGAAGGCGAAGGTGCTCGCGGTCTGCAACACCAACGGCAGTCAGATCCCGCGGGAATGCGATGCGGTGCTCTACACCCGCGCCGGGCCGGAGATCGGGGTCGCCTCGACGAAGACGTTCCTGGCGCAGATCACCGCGAACTACCTGGTCGGGCTGGCGCTGGCGCAGGCCCGCGGCACCAAGTACCCCGACGAGGTGGAGCGCGAGTACCGCCAGCTGGAGGCGATGCCGGAACTGGTGTCGCACGTGCTGGCCGGGATCGCCTCGGTGGGGGAGTTGGCGCAACGGTTCGCGTCGTCGCGTGCTGTGCTGTTTCTCGGCCGGCACGTCGGCTACCCGGTGGCGCTGGAGGGTGCGCTCAAGCTCAAGGAGCTGGCGTACATGCACGCCGAGGGGTTCGCCGCCGGTGAGCTCAAGCACGGACCGATCGCGCTGATCGAGGACGACCTGCCGGTGATCGTGGTGATGCCGTCGCCGAAGAACGCCGCGATGCTGCACGCCAAGCTGCTCTCCAACATCCGCGAGATCCAGGCGCGTGGCGCCGTCACCATCGTGATCGCCGAGGAGGGCGACGAGACGGTCCGGCCGTACGCCGACCATCTGATCGAAATCCCCGCGGTGCCAACACTTTTCCAGCCGCTACTGTCGACGATCCCGCTGCAGGTGTTCGCCGCCGGCGTCGCGCAGGCCCGCGGGTACGACGTGGACAAGCCACGCAACCTGGCCAAGTCGGTCACGGTCGAGTAGAGGATTCCGATGCGACGATTGCTTGTGGCGATGACTGCTGCCGCGACACTGGTGCTGCCCGTTCCCAATGCCGTTGCGGCGCCGGATGTGCCAGACCTCAGCCCGCTGATCGACGCCAGCGGACCGCTGCCGGCCACGGTCGCCGACCTCACCGGAATCCCGGATCTGGCGTTCACCACCCCCAGTGGGCTGGCCTGCCGCAAGAGCCGCGGGAAGGTGACGCACAGCCTGGCCTGCACCGGGAATTTCCCGGGCGCACCGGCGGGCACCCACAGCGTCAGCCTCGCCGCGGTCTACGCCGACGGCGACGGCCCGGCGCTGTTCCTGCCCACGGCGCCGGCCGGCCTGCTCGGTGACCCGGCGAAGGTCCCGACGACGATGCTGATGCCCGGCCACAAGATCGTGTTCTGGGATTTCTCGCCCACCCAGTCTCTGGTGTGCGGGACTCCGCCGGGCACCGAGATGGTCTGCGTCCTCAACGCTGCGCACGAGAACGGTGTCGCCAAGGGGCCGGCCGTCACCCACGGGTTCGTCATCGCGGCACCGGACAGTCGGGTGTTCTGAGCGGGCGCTGCGACCTCTTGTGGCACTCGGGTACCGCGAGGCCGGTACGGGGATCGTCTGACTATTGATATCACCGGCGAGATCGTTTTCCACAACACCTCAGTGGTCCGCCGGCGGTACGCCTGTTACTGGTGAGACCCGCGCTACCGGATGACGAACTGCGACCAGTCCACATCGCCGATTGTGCGACGCTGTACGCCGTGGCAGACGTGAAGACCCGCGCGACCGCGGCGTGGCACTTCATCCGCAGCGCGCCGCTGACCTACCTGTGGCTGCTCGCGCTGGGCGTCACCACCGTCATCCAGAACGTGGCGGGACGCCACCTGCACAGCGTGCTCATCGACCAGTCGACCAACCTGCACCACCTGGCGACCGACCCGTTCGAGGTGCTGATCGCCAGCCTGCTGTGGATCGACGGCAAGGACTGGACGCCGTACCTGGTGTTGTTCACCCTGATCCTGGCGCCGGCCGAACACTGGCTGGGGCAACGCCGGTGGGCCGCAGTGGGATTGGCCGCGCACGTCGGCGCCACCTACGTCAGCGAGACGGCGCTGTACGTGCTGATCAACCTGCACCGGGAGTCCGAGCGGCTCACCTACGCCCGCGACATCGGGGTGAGCTACTTCCTGGCCGGGATGGCCGCGGTGCTCACCTACCGGGTGCGCCGGCCGTGGCGATGGGGCTACCTGGCGGCGCTGCTGGTGATCTTCATGGTCCCGCTCGTCATCCACCTGGACTTCACCGCGATCGGCCACTTCGCAGCCGTCGTCATCGGGCTCTGCTGCTACCCGCTGACCAGGGCCGCGCGGCAGCCCTGATTGTCAGGGTCTTCACAACCGGGGCGACGTAGGGTGGCCGGTAATGCGGAACTACTACACGGTCGAGCAGATTCGCGCCGCCGAGGCACCGCTGTTGGCCGGGCTGCCGGACGGGACGCTGATGCGGCGTGCGGCGTTCGGTCTGGCCACCGCGATCGCCGCTGAGTTGAGGGCGCGCGCCGGCGGGATCGCCGGGCGGCGGGTCTGTGCGGTGATCGGGTCGGGGGACAACGGCGGCGACGCCCTGTGGGCGGCCACCTTCCTGCGTCGCCGGGGCGCGTCGGCGAGCGCGGTGCTGCTCAATCCGGCGCGTGCCCACGCCAAGGGGCTGGCGGCGTTTCGTGCCGCCGGCGGGCGGGTGGTCGACGCCGTGCCGCCCGCGACGGATCTGGTGATCGACGGCGTGGTGGGCATCTCCGGGCGGGGTGCGCTGCGGCCGGACGCCGCGCAGGTGTTCGCCGCCGTCAGCGACGCCGGCATCCCGGTGGTCGCCGTCGACATCCCCAGCGGACTCGACCCGCACACCGGCGTCGCCGACGGCCCGGCGGTGCGCGCCGCACTGACCGTCACGTTCGGCGGACTCAAGCCGGTGCATGCACTCGGCGACTGCGGGCGGGTCGAACTGATCGACATCGGCCTGGACCTGCCGGCCACCGACATCCACGGCTTCGAGGCCGCCGACGTGCTGTCCCGCTGGCCGGCGCCCGGCGCGCACGATGACAAGTACACCCAGGGCGTCACCGGGGTGCTGGCCGGCTCGGCGACCTACCCGGGTGCGGCGATCCTGTGCGCCGGGGCGGCGGTGGCCGCCACCTCCGGCATGGTCCGCTACGCCGGACGTGCTGCGGCGCAAGTCGTTTCGCACTGGCCGGAGGTGGTGGCCGCGCCCAGTCCGGCCGCCGCCGGCCGGGTGCAGGCGTGGGTGGTCGGCCCCGGGCTGGGCACCGACGACGCCGCCGCGGCCGCCCTGTGGTTCGCGCTCGGCACCGACCTGCCGGTGCTCGTCGACGCCGATGCGCTGACCATCCTCGCCGCCCACAAAGACCTGGTGATCGACCGGACCGCCCCGACCGTGCTGACCCCGCACGCCGGCGAGTTCGCCCGGTTGGCCGGTCGCCCGCCCGGTACCGACCGGGTCGGCGCCGCCCGCGCCCTCGCCGATGAACTCGGCGCCACCGTGCTGTTGAAAGGCAACGTCACCGTCGTCGCTGAACCCGACGGGTGCGCCTATCTCAACCCGGCCGGATCGTCCTGGGCGGCCACCGCCGGTTCCGGCGACGTGCTGTCCGGGATGATCGGCGCCCTGCTGGCGTCGGGCCTGCGGCCCGCCGAGGCCGCCGCCGCGGCGGCGTTCGTTCATGCTCGGGCTGCGGCCGCCTCGGCCGCCGACCCCGGACCCCGGGATGCGCCGACATCGGCGTCGCGCATCCTCGCCCACATCCGCACCGCTATCGGCCAGTTGTAGGAGTCTTGATGTCGCACCCGTCCGTTCCCGCCCATTCGATCGCTCCCGCCTACACCGGCCGGGTGTTCACCGCGCCGATCCCGGCGCTGCGGATGCCCGACGAGGCGATGGACCCCGAGACCGCCTACCGGTTCATCCACGACGAGCTGATGCTCGACGGTAGTTCCCGGCTGAACCTGGCCACGTTCGTCACCACCTGGATGGACCCGGAAGCCCACAAGCTGATGGCCGAGTCGTTCGACAAGAACATGATCGACAAGGACGAGTACCCGGCGACCGCGGCGATCGAGCAGCGCTGCGTGTGCATGGTCGCCGACCTGTTCCACGCCGAGGACCTGCGCGACGACGACCCGTCCAGCGCGATCGGGGTCTCCACCGTCGGATCGAGTGAGGCGGTGATGCTCGGCGGGCTGGCGATGAAGTGGCGCTGGCGCAACAAGGTCCAGGCCGCCGGGCAGGATTGGAAGGGCCGCACCCCGAACCTGGTGATGGGCTCCAACGTGCAGGTGGTGTGGGAGAAGTTCTGCCGCTACTTCGATGTCGAGCCGCGCTACCTGCCGATGGGCGAGGACCGCTACGTGATCAGCCCCGAGCAGGTCGTCGCCGCGGTCGACGAGGACACCATCGGCGTGGTCGGGATCCTCGGCACCACCTACACCGGGGAGCTGGAGCCGATCGCGGAGATCTGCGCGGCCCTGGACAAGCTGGCCGCCGACGGCGGCCCGGACGTGCCGGTGCACGTCGACGCGGCCAGCGGTGGCTTCGTCGTGCCGTTCCTGCATCCGGACCTCAAGTGGGACTTCCGGCTGCCGCGGGTGGTGTCGATCAACGTCAGCGGCCACAAGTACGGGCTGACCTACCCCGGCATCGGATTCGTGGTGTGGCGCTCGGCCGAGTACCTGCCCGAGGAACTGGTGTTCCGGGTCAACTACCTCGGCGGGGACATGCCGACGTTCACGCTGAACTTCTCCCGGCCGGGCAACCAGGTCGTCGGGCAGTACTACAACTTCCTGCGGATGGGCCGGGCCGGCTATCTCGAGGTGATGCGCACGCTGAGCGACACCGCGCGCTGGCTGAGCAGCCAGTTGGCCGCCAGCGGACGGTTCCACGTGATCAGCGACGGGTCGGCGATCCCGGTGCTGTCCTTCCGGCTGTCCGGTGACCCCGGTTACACCGAGTTCGGCATCTCCCACGAACTGCGCACCTCGGGCTGGCAGGTGCCGGCCTACACCATGCCGGAGGGGGCCGAGGACGTCTCGGTGCTGCGCGTCGTGGTCCGCGAGGGGCTCTCGGCCGATCTGGCCCGGGCGCTGTTCGACGACATCATGAAGGCGGTGGCCTCGCTGGATCACCTCAAGCCCGGCACCCACTACGCCGAGGGGCATTTCGCGCATTAGCCCCGGTCGGGACACGCTGGACCGAATATCTCCAACGACTCACAGGAAATAACCTGTTACAGTTAACTTCGATGAAACATCGTAGAGCGATACAGGTGATGACTGGGGCGGTGGCCGGCGTCTCGCTGGTGGGATTCCTGCCGGTCGATGACGATTCCCGGTTCCGTGCGTACGCCGCGAACGTGCCGCGGTCCAGCTCCCCCGCTCCGCCGGGGCATGACGGCTCGCCGATCCACGGCGAGGAGCGCCGCCACGACTGCAGCAAGGTGTTCACCGCGGCGTGCCGGCCCGTCGACCCGTACTGGGAGCAGCGGATGTCCGGCGGAATGATGGGGTATCGCCGCTGACGCACGGCTGACGGGCGTGGTGGCACGGCCCGGTGGCGGGTTCTGGGAGAATCGCGGGGATGCATACGTTGACCCCGCCGCCCGGAACGCAGGAATACCCCCTGCTCGCCGAGGCCGTGGTGGACCTGGACGCGATCGCCCACAACGTGCGGGTGCTGGCCGGTCACGCCGGCTCCGCGCAGCTGATGGCGATCGTCAAAGGCGACGGCTACGGCCACGGCGCCCCGCAGGTTGCCCGCGCGGCACTGGCCGCGGGCGCGGCCGAACTGGGCGTCGCCACCGTCGACGAGGCGCTGGCGTTGCGCGCCGCGGGCATCACCGCCCCGGTGCTGGCCTGGCTGCACCGCCCCGGGACCGACTTCGCACCGGTGCTCGCCGCCGACGTGCAGGTTGCGGTCTCCTCGGTGCGCCAACTCGGCGAGGTCGTCGACGCAGCCCAGCGCACCGGTGTCACCGCCACGGTGACGGTGAAGGTCAACACCGGGATGAACCGCAACGGGGTGGACCCGGCGGACCTGCCCGACCTGCTGAGCGCGCTGCGGACCGCCGCTGCCGAGGAGGCGGTGCGGGTGCGCGGCGTGATGTCGCACCTGGCCTGCGCCGACGAACCCGACAGCCCGCACAACGACGTGCAGGCCGGGCGCTTCGCCGACGCGCTGGCCGCCACCCGTGCGGCCGGCTTCGACGTCGAGGTGGCGCACCTGGCCAACTCCGCGGCGCTGATGACCCGCCCCGACCTGACCTACGACATGGTCCGGCCCGGCATCGCGCTGTACGGCCTGAGTCCGCTGCCGGAACGCGGCGACCTCGGTCTTATCCCGGCGATGACGCTGAAATCCGTTGTGGTGCTGGTCCGCTCGATCCGGGCGGGCGAGGGTGTCTCCTACGGGCACACCTGGGTCGCCGACGCCGACACCACCGTGGCGTTGGTGCCGATCGGGTACGCCGACGGGGTGTTCCGTCCGCTGAGCGGTCGGTTCGACGTGCTGGTCAACGGCCGGCGCCGCCGCAACGTCGGCCGGGTCTGCATGGACCAGTTCGTCATCGACCTGGGGCCCGGCCCCGTCGACGTCGCCGAGGGCGACGAGGTCATCCTGTTCGGGCCCGGCACCCGCGGCGAACCGCTGGCACAGGACTGGGCGGACGCGCTGGGCACCGTGCACTACGAGGTGGTGAACAGCCCGCGCGGGCGGGTCACCCGGACCCATCGGGGCGCCGATGTCTGACGCCGCCGCGCCGGGCCTGTCGGACGGCGCCGCCGCGCTGCCCACCGCGGCGGACACTGTCGCGCTCGGCGCCGAACTGGGACGCGGGCTGCGCGCCGGTGACGTCGTGGTGCTCACCGGGCCGCTCGGTGCCGGAAAAACCGTGCTGGCCAAGGGAATCGCGCAGGGCATGGACGTCGACGGACCGGTCACCTCGCCGACGTACGTGCTGGCCCGGGTGCACCCGGCGCGGCGGCCCGGCGCGCCGGCGATGATCCACGTCGACATGTACCGGCTGCTCGACGACCCTGAACTGGATCTGCTCGGCGAGTTGGACTCCCTGGACCTCGACACCGAACTCGACGACGCCGTCGTCGTCGTGGAGTGGGGGGAGGGGCTGGCCGAGCGGCTGTCGGACCGCCACCTCGACGTGCGCCTGCACCGCGGCGACGACGAGACCGAACGCACCGTCACCTGGCGATGGAACCTGCCGTGACACAAGCGATCCTGACCATCGACACCGCCACCCCCGCCGTCACCGCGGGCCTGGTGGACTTCGCGGACCGCGGCACCGTGCTGGCCGAGCGCACCACCATCGATCCACGTGCGCACGCCGAGCGGCTAACCCCCAATGTGCTTGCCGCACTGGATGACGCCGGACTGTCCATGACCGATCTGGCCGCGGTGGTGGTCGGCTGCGGGCCGGGGCCGTTCACCGGGCTGCGGGTCGGCATGGCGACCGCCGCCGCCTACGGGCATGCCCTGGGCATCGGTGTGCACGGGGTGTGCAGCCTGGACGCGATCGCGGTGGCCGCCGCGGGTCACGATGAGCTGCTGGTGGTGACCGACGCCCGCCGGCGCGAGGTGTACTGGGCGCGCTACTCCGGCGGTGTCCGGGTCGCCGGCCCCGCGGTCAACGCCCCCGCCGACGTCGACCCGGGTGCGGCGCGGGCCGTTGCCGGGTCGCCGGCGCACGCCGGACTGTTCGGACTCCCGGTGCTCGACATCGCCCACCCCGGCCCGGCGGGACTGGTTGCCGCCGTGGCGGATTGGGATGCCGCGCCGGCAGCGCTGCGGCCGCTGTACCTGCGCCGACCGGACGCCAAACCGTCCGCCCCGGCGCCGGCTGTCGGGATCGGACCGCTGGTCGCCACCGACGCGCAGCGCTGCGCACAGTTGGAGGCGCAGCTGTTCGACGGTGACGACCCGTGGCCGGCGGAGGCGTTCAGCCGTGCGGTCGGCGCGGCCGATCAGCATTACGTCGGCGCCCGGATCGGTGACACCCTGGTCGGCTACGCCGGCATCGCCCGGCTGGGCCGCGCCGAACCGTTCGAATACGAGGTGCACACCATCGGCGTCGACACCGCCCACCAGGGCCGGGGCATCGGCCGCCGGCTGCTGGAGACCCTGCTGGAGTTCGCCGGTGACGCCGTGGTGTACCTGGAGGTGCGCACCGACAACGAGGCGGCGATCGCGCTCTACCGCGACGTGGGATTCGTCGACATCGGGCTGCGAAAACGCTACTACCGCAACGGCGCCGACGCCTACACGATGCGACGGGAGCCACGCCGATGAGCACCGTCGTGCTGGCCATCGAATCCTCGTGCGACGAAACCGGAGTCGGCATCGCCCGGCTGGGCACCGACGGGTCGGTGACGCTGCTGGCCGACGAGGTGGCCTCCAGCGTGGACCAGCACGCCCGCTTCGGCGGCGTGGTCCCGGAGATCGCGTCGCGGGCGCACCTGGAGGCGCTCGGCCCGACCATGCGCCGCGCGCTGGACGCCGCCGGGCTGCAGCGCCCGGACGCCGTCGCGGTCACCATCGGACCCGGCCTGGCCGGTGCGCTGCTGGTGGGCGCGGCCGCCGCCAAGGCGTACGCGGCCGCCTGGGGGGTGCCGTTCTACGCCGTCAACCACCTCGGCGGGCACCTGGCCGCCGACGTCTACGAACACGGGCCGCTGCCCGAATGCGTCGGCCTGCTGGTCTCCGGCGGGCACACCCACCTGCTGCACGTGCGGTCACTCGGCGAACCGATCGTGGAGTTGGGCAGCACCGTCGACGACGCCGCCGGCGAGGCCTACGACAAGGTCGCCCGACTGCTGCACCTGGGCTATCCGGGCGGGCGGGTGCTCGACGAACTGGCCCGCACCGGCGACCGCACCGCGATCACGTTCCCGCGCGGCATGACCGGCCCGCGTGATGCCCCCTACGCGTTCAGCTTCTCCGGCTTGAAGACCGCCGTCGCGCGCTACGTGGAATCACACCCCGACTTCTCGGCGGCTGATGTCGCCGCGGGCTTCCAGGAGTCCGTCGCCGACGTGCTGACCATGAAAGCGGTGCGCGCCGCGACCGACCTCGGCGTCTCCACGCTGCTGATCGCCGGGGGAGTGGCGGCCAACTCCCGGCTGCGTGAGCTCGCCGAAGAGCGCTGCGCCGCAGCCGGTTTGACGCTGCGGGTGCCGTCACCGCGGCTGTGCACCGACAACGGCGCGATGATCGCGTCATTTGCTGCGCACCTGATCGCCGCCGGGGCGCCGCCGTCGCCGCTGGACGTCGCCACCGACCCGGGCCTGCCCGTCGTCCGCGCCACCCCCGCCGACTAGCTCAACGAAGCGAGGACCGAATGTATCCAGGCGTGCCGCCGGGCGGTTACCCCGGCTGGGGTCCGCCGCCCGGTCCGACGCCCTCAGCGCGATCGGGTCCGCGGTGGTACTGGATCGTCGGGTCGGTCGTCGTGGCGCTGGCCGTCGTCGTGGCCGGCGCCCGTGCCTTCGGGTCGTTCTTCGGCGCGGTGGACATTCCGCCCGTCTCCTACCCCGGCAAGCCCGGGGTGGCCGGTCAGCAACTGCTCCCGTCGATGCGCACCAAGCCGGTGACTGGCTGGACCATCGATATCAATGCGCTGCTGCCCGAGCCGGGTAAGCCCGGTGCGCAGTTCACCGAATACGTCGGCAGCGTCGGCGACAAGGCGTATTTCGTGCTCGAGGACTTGACCCGAGCAACCGATCGATGGCTGTTGGGCGTCGACGTCGTCCACGGCCGACCGCTGTTCACACCGGTGCAGATCGGCGCTGGGCTATCGACCTGTCTCACCAACGGACCGGACCGGGTGATCTGCCTGAGCGAGACCGACAGTCGCAATGGCTACGAGATCTTCGTGGTCGACGCCGACGCGGGCCGGATCATCACCAACGCGCCCACCGACCTCAAGCCGTCGATCCGGGACGAATCGGATCTGACAGTCGAGCAGCTCGGTGCGTACGCGGTCGCCATCGGTTACCACGGCGGAACCCACGGGATCGGCGACGACGGGAAGCCAACCTGGTTCGTCGAGGGCGATGACAGGCCCTCGTCGATTTCGCCGGAGTTTGCGGTGACCCAAGCCAAGGGGGGACCGACCACGGTGTTCTCCACCGCTGACGGCACCGTCGCGGCCACTGTCCCTGGACACGTGACGCCCTACAGCGGTGGGTTCCTCGTCACCGATCCCGAGCACCTGCAGGGCTTCCGGTTCTACGACGAACGTGGCCGCGTGGTCGGCCAGTACCAACCGCCGAAGGGTGCGATCGCCATCGAGGAAAGCAACGGCAAGCTGCCCTGGCTGAGCTTCCGGCATGGCGGCCGCGGTGAAACCCAGCTGATATTCGACGGCCGCGGTACGCCGATGGTGATCGTGCAGGTCGAGATGTCGCCCAACGCCTCCCGGTTTCTGGGCGCCAATCTCTTCATCGGCAACCGATCGGCGCGCGACGACCCGGCGGGTGTCTGGGACAAGTTCGACCTGAAGACCGGCGCGCGGGTCTCGTCGTGCCCGGGTCTCCCGCTGGGGCACCGATTCGTCGGCTCGGACGGCGCCGTCGTGATCGGCCAATTCGCCGACCAATCCTCCAGCGCCCCACTGGTGGCCGTCGATAGCGACACCTGTGCGGTGCTGTGGCAGATCGACAAGCCACCGCCGATGTGGGCCGTCGGCGCTACGTTGGTCGCCGCCCCGAGCGGCACCGGCACGCTGGTTTCACTGGTACCTGCCGATCGGTAGCGCGGCCGCACCCTCACTGCCGATCGAGCACCGCCAGTGCCTGCGACAACAGTTCGGAGCGAGCTTGCCCAGCGTCTTGCTCTCCCCGCGCAGCCGGTCCTTCACCGCGTGCAGCGCGTCGTCATCGGCCGACGCCGCTACAGCCTGT
Organism: Mycolicibacter acidiphilus; assembly: GCF_018455725.1. Taxonomy (GTDB): domain Bacteria; phylum Actinomycetota; class Actinomycetes; order Mycobacteriales; family Mycobacteriaceae; genus Mycobacterium; species Mycobacterium acidiphilum. The sequence goes on along the minus strand of NZ_JAHCLR010000019.1, from coordinate 33,715 downwards.
TGGTCGCCCGCGTGACGATCAGCAGGTTGTCCCCGGTCGCCCAGGCCTGCTCGAAGGTGGCCGTCGGGATCTGCTCGTTGCGCCCGGTGGGGGTGCCGCTGTCGTTGAGGTGCACGACGTTGTTGGCGGTGTCGACCCCGGTGACGACGACGGCGTGGTCGGCGCTGGTGTGCTGCCCCTGGTCCGGCGGGTAGTTCCAGATGGTCTCCGCGTTGAGGCCGGCGATCACCTTGTGGCCTGCGCCCAGGTATTGCTCCAACTGGCTCATCGTGTTGCCGGTGGTCAGGTCGGAGGCGATCCCGTACTGCTGCAGCAGCACCACCATGTCGCCGGGGGAGGTGCCGTCGAACTCGTAGATGCTGCCCTGATGGGTCTGGCTCTTGCTGAACAACCCGCGCAGTTCGATGCCGATCTGCAGCGGTTCGTGCCCGGTCAGCTGGCCGACGACGTCGGCGATGGCCATCAGTCCGCAGTCCTCCTGGTGCTGGTAGCGCCAGTAGGCGGCGGCCGCCTCGGGGTCGCCGTACATCTGGCCGTCGGCGTGGGCGGTCCCGGTGATGCCGACCAGGGCGATGGCGGTTGCGGCGGCGATGCTGCGGATGCGCGTCAACATGGGATCCAGTATCGAACGGATGCCTGGAGGGCCGCTGGGAAAGGCAGCAACGGGTTGACCTTGAGTGCTAGCACTCGCATGTATAGAGTGCTAGGTGGCAGTCGGACAATCCCTGGCTCGGCACCCGCGACGACGACGCGAGGGCACGGACGAACGCCACAGCGTAATTCCCCAAAGGGTTCGGGGAGCAGCCCCGAACCCACACCCTGATCAAGTGGAGGGCTCCAATCGTGGCGAGCGTGAACATCAAGCCACTCGAGGACAAGATCCTCGTACAGGCCAACGAGGCCGAGACCACGACCGCGTCCGGTCTGGTCATCCCCGACACCGCCAAGGAGAAGCCGCAGGAAGGCACCGTTGTCGCCGTCGGCCCCGGCCGGTGGGACGAGGGCGGCACCAAGCGGATCCCGCTGGACGTCGCCGAGGGTGACGTCGTCGTCTACAGCAAGTACGGCGGCACCGAGATCAAGTACAACGGCCAGGAGTACCTGATCCTGTCCGCTCGCGACGTGCTGGCTGTCGTCAACAAGTAAGCCCCGAAAAAAGCCATCGTGTCCCGCCCCGGAAATCCCCGCAATCGCGGGAGATTCCGGGGCGGTGCGCGTTTATGAGGAATGAGCTATGAGCAAGCAGATTGAGTTCAACGAGACCGCCCGACGCGCTCTGGAGGCCGGGGTCGACAAGCTCGCCGACGCGGTCCGGGTCACGCTGGGGCCGCGCGGCCGCACCGTGGTGCTGGCCAAGGCGTTCGGCGGTCCGGCGGTGACCATGGACGGTGTCACCGTGGCCCGCGAGATCGACCTGGAGGACCCGTTCGAGAACCTCGGCGCCCAGCTGGTGAAGTCGGTGGCCACCAAGACCAACGACGTTGCCGGTGACGGCACCACCACCGCGACCGTGCTGGCCCAGGCGCTGATCTCCGCCGGCCTGCGCAACGTCGCCGCGGGCGCCAACCCGATCGCCCTGGGCGCCGGCATCGCCAAGGCCGCCGATGCGGTCTCGCAGGCGCTGCTGGCCGCGGCCACCCCGGTCGCCGGCAAGGAGTCGATCGCGCAGGTCGCCAACGTGTCCTCGCGTGACGAGCAGATCGGTGAGCTGGTCGGCGAGGCGATGACCACGGTCGGCAACGACGGTGTGGTCAGCGTGGAGGAGTCCTCGACGCTCTCGACCGAGCTGGAGATCACCGACGGCGTCGGCTTCGACAAGGGTTTCCTGTCGGCCTACTTCGTCACCGATTTCGACCTGCAGGAGGCCGTCCTGGAGGACGCGCTGATCCTGCTGCACCGCGACAAGATCAGCTCGCTGCCGGATCTGCTGCCGCTGCTGGAGAAGGTCGTCGAGGCCAACAAGCCGCTGCTGATCATCGCCGAGGACGTCGAGGGTGAGCCGCTGAGCACGCTGGTGGTCAACGCGATCCGCAAGACCCTCAAGGCCGTCGCGGTCAAGGCGCCGTTCTTCGGCGACCGCCGCAAAGCGTTCCTGGAGGACCTGGCGGTCGTCACCGGCGGTCAGGTGATCAACCCTGACGTGGGGCTGACGCTGCGCGACGCCGGCCTGGACCTGCTGGGTTCGGCCCGGCGGGTGGTGGTCACCAAGGACGACACCGTGATCGTCGACGGCGGCGGCACCGACGAGGCGATCGCCGGCCGGGTCAAGCAGCTGCGCGCCGAGATCGAGGCCACCGATTCGGACTGGGACCGCGAGAAGCTCGAGGAGCGGCTGGCCAAGCTGGCCGGCGGCGTCGCGGTCATCAAGGTCGGGGCGGCCACCGAGACCGCTTTGAAGGAGCGGAAGCACCGGGTCGAGGACGCGGTGGCGGCGGCCAAGGCCGCAGTCGAGGAGGGCATCGTCTCCGGCGGTGGCACCGCGCTGCTGCAGGCACGGTCGGTGCTGACCGAGCTGCGGGCTTCGCTGACCGGTGACGAGGCGACCGGGGTGGACGTGTTCTCGGCCGCGCTGAGCGCACCGCTGCACTGGATCGCCACCAACGCCGGCGTGGACGGCGCGGTGGTGACCAGCAAGGTCGCCGAACTGCCGGCCGGGCATGGCTTCAACGCCGCCACGCTGACCTACGGCGACCTGGCCGCCGACGGTGTCGTCGACCCGGTGAAGGTGACCCGATCGGCGGTGCTCAACGCCGCATCGGTGGCCCGGATGGTGCTGACCACCGAGACGGCTGTGGTGGACAAGCCGGTCGAGGCCGACGCCCACGCCGGGCACGGGCATCACGGGCACGCGCACTAGTTGGTAGTTGCGACGGCACCCCCGGTCCTGTTGGGCCGGGGGTGTTGTTGTCCGGGTGCTACGCGCCGAGCCGGCGCAGGTAATCGTCTAGGGCACGGCGCATGATCTCGCTGGGGCTGAGGTGGGTGTGTTCGGCGTACTCGGCGAGCCTGGCGTCGAGTTCCGCGGCGAGGCGGACCGTTCGAGTGGGGCTGGCGCCGCGGCGGCTGTCTCCGACTGGGCGGCCCATACGGAGAGTGGTTCCCGATTCAATGGGACCTCGGACGGTGTAGTCGCCTGACTCCACCTCGGCGCTCATCTTCGCGTAGTCGTCGGCGGTTCGCTTGGGCATCTCAGTGCTCCTTTCCGTGCTGAGGGCCGATGAACTTCCGCTGTCCGACGCAGTCGTTCCGCAGGTCCACCGAGCCATTGGAGTACGAATAGATTTCCGAGGCCGTCTTCGGGGTGAGCATCATCGCGTGGAACACCATCCACGTCTGCCCGCCCTCATCTTCGGCGGCCACCTCAATCCAGGGCCCGTCGTCGGCCACGTTGCCGATGAACATGTAGGTATCCGCATCTGGAAACCCCTTTGTCGTGATGGCGTATCGCAGTAGCGGGTACTCGATGACGGCCCGCATCTCGTGTTCATCAATGCTGTGCTGCCGAGCATGGGGCATGTACTCGAACCGCACATCGGAAGTGTAAGACAGTTATTGTCGGTGGACAATGCTTGCGAAGACCGGGGTGTCGCGCGGCTTCAATTCGTCATCATTGAGACCGCGGTGGTGGACAAGCCTGTCGAGGCCGCCGACCACGCCGGGCACGCCCACTGAGGATTTCGGCGCGATTAACGTCGCTCAGCGACACTGAACGCGCCGAAATCGATTGACGAACGCCCCCGGTCCTGTTGGGCCGGGGGCGTTTTCGTCGCGTGGCCATAGGGTCCGGACGGCCCGTGATCCGCCCGGATGATCCACAGCGGCACCGAATTCTCCGCCGATCGCCAGCAGTGCGGAGCGTTAACCGAGGGGGCCGGGCTCGCCCAGTGGGACCGCATCGCGTGTCACGCGGTAGGTCTCGCTGCGGTAGACGTGCACGCCACCGTCGAGGTCCATGCAGTGTCGGTTTCCGATGGTGCCCCGGACGCATCGAACCCCGCCGGCAGCGCACCGGGGGCACGTGAAGTCGATGAGCTGATCGGTTCGCGCATTCTTCTCATAGTGCCGCGTGGAATGGCTAGACTTTTACGGCGTCGAATATGCAGTGCTGATGGCGTTGAAAGGAGATTGCCATGAATGTTCTGGCAGCTACCGAATTCCTGGCCCGTTCGTCCACACTGACCAGTGTCGGCTGGATCGGCTATCTCGTCGCCGGCGCTGTTGCCGGCTGGATCGCGGGCATCGTGATGAAGACCAAGTACGGCTTGGTCACCGATGTCGTCGTCGGCGTCGTCGGCGCGCTGATCGGCGGATTCCTGCTCAGCTTCTTCCTCGACACGGCGGGTGGCGGTTGGTGGTTCACGCTGTTCACCGCGGTCTTGGGTGCGATCATTCTGCTCTGGCTGCTGCGACTGTTCGGCCGGAAGGCATGACGATGAAATACGTTGCGTTCGTTGCAATTGCGCTCGGAGTGCTGCTGTCCAGCGGCTGCTCGAAGTCGGCGGTGATCAACACCGGCGGCGACACGAAGTGCTCCGACTTCGTCGGCCAGGAAGAGAAGAAACAGGACGACGAAATCGCCAAGATGCTCAAAGACAAGAGCGGTTCGGAACCGAACCACTTGGAGATCTCGGCAACACGACTGTCGGTGTCGACCTACTGCAAGACGTTGGGCACGCCGGACAGTGCGATATCCGAGGCCCCGCACGGCTGAGCGCGCCTCAGTTCAGAAGGCATTGGTGAAGAACAGTTCCATCGACTGCCAGAGGCTCTCGTAGAGCCCGCTGTTCGCGGCGCCGCCGACGAACACCGCGCTCAGCCAAGCCTCGACGTCGTTGATGTCGGTGCCGGCGATGTTGACGTAGTCGATGAGCCCGTCGGTGACGGTGGTGGCGTCGGCGACCTGATCCGGCGTCAGCCCCAGGTACTCCACGTGCCGGCCCAGGATGCCCGCGATCGCCGCACCCAGGCCGTCGGCTTCGAAGACCTGCTGGAAGTTCGCGACCGGATCGCCGGCGAGACTGTAAATCGTCGCCGGGTACAGGTCATTCGGGGTCACGGCGCCCAGTACGCCGGTGAACCCGAACAGCTTCAGCAGGTAGTCGGTGAGGCTTGCGCCCAGCACCGAGTCCATCGCCGCTTCCAGATTCGGCAACTGACCGGTCGGGGTGGCCGGGTCGCCGATGAAGACGAAATGCAGATCCTCTTTGGGGATCCCGAGGTCGGCGAGGCGTTCCATCGCGATCGATTCGGCGGCCGCGCTCTGCGAGTAGCCGAAGATCGTCAGCGGGTGCTCGGCGTCGAATGCGCCCGGATTGGCGGCGAATTCGTTCTGCACGGCGATCGTGATCAGCGATGCGCCGGTCAGCCCACTCGGACCCTGCTGGATCAACTCCGGGGTGGTCAGCACCTGCAGCGGTGCGCTGCACGGGTCGGTGCCGTCCATCGTGCAGACGGTCGAACCGGTTGCGCCGCCGTCGAATCCCAGTGGGTGCAGGTAGAGATCCTCGACGGTGCGGGCGAATTCGGGTGACGGCGTCGGCTCGGTGGTGCCGCCGAGGATCAGCGCGGTCTCGCTGCCCGCCAGCGGGCCGGCGGCGGACAGCAGTGCCGCCTCGGCGCGCACCGGCTGGCTGAGGCCCGCGGTGGTCGCGGCGACCGTCACGCCGACGGTGGCGATCCGGGCAACGGTGCTGCGCATGGTCAGAACGAGTTGGTGAACAGCAGTTGCAGCGAGTCGGCGATGCTCTGGAAGATCCCGCTGTTGGCCGCACCCCCGACGAAGACCGCGTCGAGCCAGGCCTGCAGGCCGTTGATGTCGTCGCCGTTGATGTTGACGAAGTTCAGCAGGCCATCGGTGACGGTGGTGGCGTCGGCGACCTGATCCGGCGTCAGCCCCAGGTACTCCACGTGCGGACCCAAGATGCTCAGCAGCCCGCCCCAGAGGCCGTCCTTCTCGTAGACGGCGTCCCAGTTCGGGACCGGGTCGTCGGGCAGGCTGTAGATGGTCGCCGGGTACAGATCGGTCGGCGTCTGGTTGCCGAGGACCTCGGTCATACCGAAGGTGGTCAGCAGCCAGTTCGTGAGGTCCTTGCCGAGCGTGGCGTCCATCGCGGCCTCGATACCCTGCCAAACGCCGGTGGGGGCGGACGGGTCGCCGATGAAGACGAAGTGCAGGGCGTTGTGGTCGATGCCGAGGGCGTCGAGGCGTTCCATCGCGATGGACGCGGCCGTAGCGCTCTGCGAGTAGCCGAAGATCGTCAGCGGATGGTCGGCGTCGAAAGCGCCCGGGTGCGCGGCGAATTCGTTCTCAACCGCGAGCACGATGTTCGACGCACCGGTGAGGCTGCTCGGACCCTGCTGGATCAACTCCGGGGTGGTCAGCACCTGCAGCGGCGCGCTGCACGGGTCGGTGCCGTCCATGGTGCACACGGTCGAATCCAGTGAGCCGCCGTTGAACCCGAGCGGGTTGAGGAACAGCTCTTCAACGGTGCGGGCGTATTCCGGTGACGGTGTCGGCTCGGTGGTGCCGCCCATGATCAGGGCGGTCATGCTGCCGGCCAGTGGCCCCTCGGTGGCCAGCAGGACCGCCTCGGCCCGCACGGGCTGGACGACCACTGCGCCGAGTCCGGCCAGGACCATGCCGACAGCGGCTACGTTGGTGATCTTGCGGTGCGCGTTCATCCCCGGCAATCCCCCTTGTTGCGTATCAGAATTTCTTACCACGTTCTGATATTTCGGTCGAGGGGCTGCGGGGTTTTTCTAGGGGAGACGCCCCTCGGATCAGAGGGTGTCGGGGCAGAGGTTGTGCTGCGCGGCGCTGATCAGGGCCCGGCCGGTCTCGACGTCGCCGGCGCCCAGTTGCGCGAGTAACTGGTCGGGTTTCTCGCCCAGGTGGAAGCGGTTGCAGGCCGTGTAGCCCTGCGCCACCAGCACGCCGTCGGGCATCTGCTGGCCCCCGACCTCCCAGCCCTTGAAGCCGTTGCGGTGCAGTTCGTTGAGGAAGCCGGCCTCGTCGGCGTGGGCGGCGGGCGCGCCGATCAGAGCGGTGGCCACAGCCGCGGCCAGTCCGGTGATTCCGGTGAAGAGTTGTCGTCCCATGGTGCTTCCTCCTGGGGTCCGGGTCGCTTCGGAACGTTAGCGGATGGTGCAACCCACCGCGGTGTTACGAACTCGACCGCTACCCGACACCGTTCCTGCGCGAACACTGACAGACCAGCTGTGAATCAGCTGGTTCGAATTGAGCTGAATGGTGCATTTAAATTACGTTAATGTCCAATCGGCTTGGCGACGGTCGTCGGCCCATTCTTCCCGAGGGGGCTCTCGCATGACACGTAATCAAGCACGGCAGGTCGTTGACCAGCGGTTTATCGGTTCGCGATCCGGCCGGCGCGCGGTGGGCGCGGCGTCGTCCGCGGCGGCGCTCCTGGCATTCGGGATAAGTCCACTTGTCAGCGCCCCGACGGCAGATGCAGACCCGCTTGACGACATCTTCGACCCGGCGACGCTGGCCACGCTGCTCGACCCGGCGTCCGCACCGACCGGTGATCTCACCGGTGACGGACTGACCTTAGACGCCGATGTGGCGGGGGCGGCGGCCTCCCTGCCGACCCTGTCCGGCCTGAACCAGATCCTCGAGCCGATCCTGTTCGGCTACGTGCAGTTCGAGGCCGGCGTCATCAACATCGGGGACCAGCTGATCAGCTCGCACGCCTTCGACTCCATCAACCAGATGTTCGCATTCGGCGACCACTGCGGTCTGATCTGCAACGGCGCCGACGCGACTGCGACCGTCGGCCCGGACGGCGCACTCACCGACGTCACGGCCGCCCAGGACGGCGGCTGGATCTTCGGCAACGGCGGCAGCGGTGAGTTCACCTACAGCACCGGGTCCGGGGCCGACGCGGTGACGCACAGCGTCGGGCTCTCCAACGGCGGTGACGCCGGGATGATCGGCACCGGCGGGGCCGGCGGCAGCGGCGCCGACGCCACCCTGAGCACGGTCGCCGGACACGGCTTCGCCGGCGGCACCGGCGGTTCGCTGATGGGTACCGGCGGCGCCGGCGGTCAGGGCGGTACCGGTATCGCCGGCGGTACTGCAGCCGAGGCGGTCGGTGGCGCGGGCGGTGTCGGCGGCAAGGGGCTGGCGTTCTTGTTCGGCGACGCCGGCAACGGCGGCCAGGGCGGAACCGGCGCCGCCGGCATCGACGGCACGGAAAGCGCCGCGGCCACCGCCGGTGGCGCCGGCGGCGAAGGCGGCACCGGCGGGACGACCAGCACCTTCCTCGGGTTCGGCGGGATGGGCGGCCAGGGCGGTGTCGGCGGTTCCGGCGGTGCGGCGGCGCCGGTCACGGGCGCCAGCGCCGGGGTGGGCGGTGACGGTGGCCAGGGCGGCACCGGCGGGGCCGGCGGCATCGCCAGCGTCGCCGGCATGGGCGGCACCGGAGGTATGGGCGGTGCCGCGACGCTAGCCGGGCAGACCGCAGGTGACGGCGGGGCCGGCGGCATCGGTGGCACGCCAGCCGCCGGCGCCTTCAGTGCCGGCGGGTCGGGCGGTCACGGTGGGACCGGTGGCACCGCGGCAACCGGCGTCGACGACGTCGTCGGCGGCAACGGCGGTGCCGGTGGCAACGGCACCGACGGGAGCGCCGGCTTCAGCGGCAGCGGTGGATTCGGTGGTTACGGCGGCAACGGCGGCGACGGTACCGGCAGTGGACACGGCGGCGACGGCGGCACCGGTGGCAGTGGCGGCAAGTCCGGTGATGTAGCCGGTCAGCCCGGGGCCGCGGGCAAGGCCCACGACGGGCTCACCGGCGGACTGGGCGGCGCCGGTGGCACGTCGGGTACCTCGGAGGCCCCACCGGTCTAGCCTCAGCCGGAAAAGCGAACAGCCCCCGGATCCACATTCGGGGGCTGTTCTATCTCCACCGACAGGCTGCGGAAGTCACGCACCTGTACCGAGGTGGTCTTTGGGGGCTACCCGCGCCGCACGTTGCAGCGCAGGGCCGCGTGCCGTTCGGCCTCGGACATGCCGCCCCAGATTCCGTAGGGCTCACCGACCGAGAGCGCGTGCGCCCGGCACTGCTCGATCACCGGGCAGGTCCGGCACCATTCCTTGGCGTTGCGTTCCCGCCGGGCGCGGGCGCGGCCGCGCTCGCCGTCGGGCGGGAAGAACACCGACGAGTCGACGCCGCGGCAGGCACCGCGCAGTTGCCAGTCCCAGGCATCCGCGTTGCGCCCGGGCAACAACTCGGTCTGCGGCATCGAAACCCCTCTCCAAGCGACTCGTGCGTTGCCGGCCGGGGTCGTACCCGGCCCGATGAGTGGTGTCAAAGCGATCGCCGCACACCATCCGGATGGTCGTGCGGCAATCCGCGTCGATACGTTCGGCGCCTCGGGGACGCTAGTCCACGCGTCTGAACTCCGCCCAACGTAATAGTTAAGACCTGCTAATCGAAAACCCTGGACGTTCCCTGAGTGCCCGGATCGGGGTCGGCATTGCTAACGTCGCGCTGCGATGCGTGACACGACCGGGAACCCCTGCGACGCCGTGCCGGCCGCTTTGACCGCCGTCGCCTTCGGCGATCAACCCGGCCGCTGGCCGCTGCCGGGCGCGACCACACCGGAGCAACTGTGGCTGCGGGCGGTGGCCGCCGGCGGCCAGGGCCGCTACGCCAGCGCCGAGGCGGATCTAGCGGTGCTGCTGCGCGGATCGGCGGGCCGGCTGACGTCGCTGGCGCACAGCACCCGGGCGTCGTTCCTGCGCCAACTCGGCGGCCATGCCACCGCCCGCGGTCTCGACGGGCGGGCGCTGGCGCTGGCCGGGGCGGATCCCGAGGCCACCGCCGATGCGCTGGTCGGACTGGCCGCTGACGCGCTGGGAGTGGGCCGGTTCGCCGCGTCCGCGGCGCTGCTGGCCCGGGCCGCCACCGTCCCCGACGATGCGACGCCCCGGCTGGCGGTGCGACGCGGCTGGGTCAGCGCCGAGTTGGCCATGGTGACCGGGGACGGCGCCGCCGCGGTCCGGCACGCCGAGCACGCGGTGGAACTGACGCCCGCCACGATGCTGCGGCACCGGGTGAAAGGTCAGGTGGTGCTGGCCGCGGCGCTGTGCTGCGCCGGCAGTGCGGAGCAGGCGCGCCGCGTTGCCGATGCCGCCCTCGGCGAGGCCGACCGCCGGGGGCTGATCCCGCTGCGGTGGGCGCTGGCGTGCCTGCTCGCCGACCTGGGCAGCGCCACCCGGTCCGCCGAGCAGATCCGGGGCATCAGGGATGACTGCGCCGAGACGGTGCGCCGCCGCGGCGGCGTGTGGCAGCGGTGAGTCAGCGGTAGCCGTCGTACTCCGACGTCGCCCCGTTGAGCGAGGCGTCCGCGTAGCCGCGGCAGTAGTCCCAGGTCACGTAGCTGTCCGGTTCCGGGTCGTAGGCCGGTTCGTGCGGGCGCACGGTTCCGTCGATCAGCAGCTGTAACAGGTTGGCGCGCAACATGTCCCAGTCGTGGTAGTGGTCCTGCTGGCAGTCGTCGCAGCACACCACCAGGCCGCGGATGCCCCGGTTGGCCAGCAGCGTCTCGTAGACCGCGAGGTCGGCCAGGTCGGCTTCGACCGCGCTGCGTTCGTGCGGGTCCAGCGGTTGGCCCGGTTCGACGGCGTCCAGGGCCGCGGAGGGGTCGTGGGGGTCGTCGGCGAACGGGTCGGGCGGCAAGCCTGGTGGCAGGTGGTCACGCACGTCCCATAGGGTACGCAGTCGCCCCGACGTAACGCTAGCGGCGGGGCGGGTCGCGCGGGCGGTGATTTATTACGGTGATGCGGGCCGATGGACGCTTGGCGTCCCGATTAGGATGGCCTTTTCACCCAGGCTGCGTAACGTGGAGGCCCCCGATGTCCGTTGGTGACGCCCATGCCCCGGCAACTCGGTATGGCGCCCATGCCGGCGGCGCCCTCGACGGCGCGGCGCCGACCGGGGGCGACAACCCCGACAAGATCGCGATGCTGGGGCTGACGTTCGACGACGTGCTGCTGCTGCCCGCCGCGTCCGACGTGGTGCCCGCCACCGCCGACACCTCCAGTCAGCTGACCAAGCGCATCCGCCTGAAGGTGCCGCTGGTCTCCTCGGCGATGGACACCGTCACCGAGGCGCGGATGGCGATCGCGATGGCCCGCGCCGGCGGCATGGGCGTGCTGCACCGCAACCTGCCGGTCACCGAGCAGGCCGCCCAGGTCGAGACCGTGAAGCGCTCCGAGGCCGGGATGGTCACCGACCCGGTGACCTGCTCACCGGAGAACACGGTGGGCGAGGTCGACGCCATGTGCGCCCGGTTCCGCATCTCCGGGCTGCCGGTCGTCGACGCCAACGGCTCCCTCGTCGGCATCATCACCAACCGGGACATGCGCTTCGAGGCCGACCAGAACAAGCCGGTCGCCGAGGTGATGACCCACACCCCGCTGATCACCGCCCAGGAAGGCGTGAGCGCCGACGCCGCCCTGGGCCTGCTGCGCCGGCACAAGATCGAGAAGCTGCCGATCGTCGACGGCCACGGCAAGCTGACCGGGCTGATCACCGTCAAGGACTTCGTCAAGACCGAACAGCACCCGCTGGCCACCAAGGACAGCGACGGCCGGCTGCTGGTCGGTGCGGCGGTCGGTGTCGGCGACGACGCCTGGATCCGGGCGATGACGCTGGCCGACGCCGGCGTCGACGTGCTGATCGTCGACACCGCGCACGCCCACAACCGGGGTGTGCTCGACATGGTCGGCAAGCTCAAGGCGGAGGTCGGCGAGCGCGTCGACGTGATCGGCGGCAACGTCGCCACCCGCTCGGGGGCCGCCGCGCTGGTCGAGGCCGGCGCCGACGCGGTGAAGGTCGGGGTCGGCCCCGGCTCCATCTGCACCACCCGGGTCGTCGCCGGGGTGGGCGCCCCGCAGATCACCGCGATCATGGAGGCGGTGGCCGTCTGCGCGCCGGCCGGGGTGCCGGTGATCGCCGACGGCGGGCTGCAGTACTCCGGCGACATCGCCAAGGCGCTGGCCGCCGGTGCGTCGACGGCGATGCTCGGGTCGCTGCTCGCCGGGACCGCCGAGTCACCCGGGGACCTGATCTTCGTCAACGGCAAGCAGTTCAAGAGCTACCGCGGCATGGGCTCGCTGGGCGCCATGCAGGGTCGCGGGGCCGGTAAGTCCTACTCCAAGGACCGCTACTTCCAGGACGACGTGCTCTCCGAGGACAAGCTGGTGCCGGAGGGCATCGAGGGCCGAGTGCCGTTCCGCGGCCCGCTGGGCAGCGTCATCCACCAGCTCACCGGCGGCCTGCGGGCGGCGATGGGCTACACCGGCTCGGCCACCATCGAGACGTTGCAGCAGGCGCAGTTCGTGCGGATCACGCCGGCGGGCCTCAAGGAGAGCCACCCGCACGACATCACCATGACCGTCGAAGCACCGAACTATTACGTGCACTGACCTGAATCCGGTTACCCGAGAGGCTTTCCATGCGTGACATGGTTGAGATCGGCATGGGCCGCACCGCCCGTCGCACCTACGAACTCGACGACATCAACATCGTGCCGTCGCGGCGCACCCGCTCCTCGCAGGACGTCTCCACCGCCTGGCAGCTCGACGCTTACCGGTTCGAGATGCCGGTGCTCGCGCACCCCACCGATGCGTTGGTGTCACCGGAGTTCGCCATCGAACTGGGGCGTCTCGGCGGCCTGGGCGTGCTCAACGGCGAGGGCCTGATCGGGCGGCACGCCGACGTCGGGTCCGCGATCGCCCGGGTGGTGGAGACCGAGGTGTCGGCGGCCGACCCGTCGGCGGCGGTCCGGCTGCTGCAGCAACTGCACGCCGCCCCGCTGAACCCGGAGCTGCTGGGGGCCGCGGTAGCGCGCATCCGCGAGGCCGGGGTGACCACCGCGGTGCGGGTCAGCCCGCAGAACGCACAGGCGCTGACCCCGGCGCTGGTGGCGGCCGGGGTGGACCTGCTGGTCATCCAGGGCACGATCATCTCCGCGGAGCGGGTGGCGTCCGACGGCGAACCGCTGAACCTCAAGACGTTCATCTCCGAGCTGGACATCCCGGTGGTGGCCGGCGGCGTGCTCGACCACCGCACCGCGCTGCACCTGATGCGCACCGGCGCGGCCGGGGTGATCGTCGGCTACGGCTCCACCGCCGGGGTGACGACGTCCGACGAGGTGCTGGGCATCTCCGTGCCGATGGCCACCGCGATCGCCGACGCCGCCGCCGCGCGCCGCGAATACCTCGACGAGACCGGCGGCCGCTACGTGCACGTGCTGGCCGACGGCGACATCCACACCTCAGGGGATCTGGCCAAGGCGATCGCCTGCGGCGCCGACGCGGTGGTGCTGGGCACGCCGCTGGCCGCGGCCGCCGAGGCGCAGGGCGACGGCTGGTACTGGCCGAACGCCGCGGCCCACCCGTCGTTGCCGCGCGGGGCGCTGATGCAGGTCGCGGTCGGCGAGCGTCCGTCGCTGCAGCAGGTGCTCGACGGGCCGTCGGACGACCCGTTCGGCGCGCTGAATCTGGTCGGCGGGCTGCGCCGGGCGATGGCCAAGGCCGGCTACTGCGACCTCAAGGAGTTCCAGAAGGTCGGCCTGACCGTCGGCTCGTGATTTCGGCGCGTTTCGTCCCGCTGAGCGCGCCGAACCGCGCCGAAATCGTACGGTAACTAGCAGGCCGATTCTTTCTACTTTCACCCGCATCCGGTGGTAAATGTTCATTGATGCGGTCTGAACGTCCGTTCTCGTCGCATAGTCGACGCCATCTGCTGTGGGCGACGATTCCGGGGAGGGGACTGCGCAATGACGACGGTGTCTCACAAGGCATTCCGGGCATCCACGATCGGGATCGCAGCGGCACTCGTCGCCGCGACGGCTGCCGCAGCCACTGATACACCGTCACGCGGGCCTGCGCTCGGCATCAGGTTGACCAGCGCGGACTCCGGTGCCGGCACCGCATTCGTCTTGGGGGCCAGTGGAGTGCCCCGGCCATCGGACTTCTACGCCCAGACGGCGAACGGGTTGTTCCTGCAGCCGAATGGCTTCACCGGCACGCCGACGGTCCTGGAGACCCCCGAGTCCAGCAGCGACTTCGGGCCGTCGGAGCATGAGGGGGCGAACATCCTGGTGAACGCGATCCAGGCTCGGATCGCCGAGGGCGGGATCAGCGCGGACAACCCGATCTACGTCTTCGGGTACTCGCAGAGTTCGGCGCTGTCGACGTATGCGATGGAGCAGCTCAACGCCGCCGGCGTCCCACTCTCGGATGTGCACTTCGTGCTGGTGGGCAACACCGCCAACCCCAACGGCGGACTGCTGACGGCCTTCGACGTGGACGGGACGCACCCGTTCATCCCGGCGCTGAACGTGACGCTGGACCAGGCGACCCCGAACGACCTGTACCCGACGGACGTGTACACCCTGGAGTACGACGGCTGGGCGGACTTCCCGCGCTACCCGATGAACTTCATCTCGGTGCTCAACGACATCGCCGGCATGGCGATGACCCACCCGCTCTACCTCGGGCTGACTCCGGAGCAGATAGCCGATGCGGTTCAGCTTCCGGTGACTCCGGACTCGACGGCCGACTACTACATGATCCACTCCGACATCCTGCCGCTGCTGGCACCGCTGCGGCTGATGCCGGGGATGGGTAAACCGCTGTACGACCTGCTCGAGCCGGACATGCGGATTCTGGTCAACCTCGGCTACGGCAACATCGACCACGGTTGGAACGACGGGCCGGCCGACACCCCGACCCCGGTCAGCTTCGGCATGCCGAATCTGGACTGGTCGCAGGTGCTGACGGCACTCAACGTCGGCTGGCAGCAGGGGCTCACGGCCTACAGTGCCGACCTGCCCGGCGTCTTCATCCCCGAGCCGCTGATGGCCAACCCGGTGATCGCCGCAGTGGTCGGCTCGCTGTACGGCGACGGCGTCATCACCGACGCGAACCCGGCGAACTGGACGGACCTGATCAACTCGATCGTGGTCAGCCCGCCCGGTGCCCCGGTGGAGACCTTTGGGGAGTTCTTCGGCGATTGGCTCGGCTGATCGTGGAACCCCCGGTACCGGCGGTACCAGTAACCGGGGTCATACTGATCCGATGCAGCCTGACTACGACGTTCTGATCATCGGCTCGGGGTTCGGCGGCAGCGTCAGTGCGCTGCGGCTGACCGAGAAGGGCTACCGCGTCGGGGTATTGGAAGCCGGCCGCCGCTTCGCCGACAAGGATTTCGCCAAGAACTCCTGGCACCTGCGGGAGTTCCTGTGGGCGCCGAAGCTGGGCTGCTACGGCATCCAGCGCATCCACCTGCTCAACAACGTCATGGTGCTGGCCGGCGCCGGGGTCGGCGGCGGCTCGCTGAACTACGCCAACACCCTCTACGTGCCGCCGGCGCCGTTCTTCAACGACAAGCAGTGGGCGCACATCACCGACTGGCACGCCGAGTTGATGCCGCACTACGACCAGGCGCAACGGATGCTGGGCGTGGTCAAGAACCCGACGTTCACCGACGCCGACCGGATCATGAAGCAGGTCGCCGACGACATGGGCGTCGGCGACACGTTCACCGCGACCCCGGTCGGGGTGTTCTTCGGCGAGAACGGTGAGAAGACCCCCGGCAAGACCGTCGCCGACCCGTACTTCGGCGGCGCCGGCCCGGCCCGCACCGGGTGCATCGAATGCGGCGAGTGCATGACCGGCTGCCGGTGGGGTGCCAAGAACACCCTGGTGAAGAACTACCTGTACCTGGCGGAATCCGCTGGCGCGCAAGTGCATCCGCTGACCACGGTGACCGGCTTCGAGCAGGGCGGCGACGGCCTGTGGCGGGTGCACACCGCGCGCACCGGCCCGTCGCCGCGCCGGCACCGCAAGACGTTCACCGCGACGCACCTGATCGTGGCGGCCGGCACCTACAACACGCAGCGGCTGCTGTTCAAGATGCGGGACAAGGGGAAGCTGCCGAAGCTCTCCGACAAGCTGGGCGTGCTGACCCGCACCAACTCCGAGTCGATCGTCGGCGCCGCCACGCTGAACGTGAACCCGGATCTGAACCTGACGCACGGCGTGGCGATCACCTCGTCGATCCACCCCACCGCCGACACCCACGTCGAACCGGTCCGCTACGGCATCGGCTCCAACGCGATGGGGCTGCTGCAGACGCTGATGACAGACGGCAGCGGTCCGCAGGGGACCGACGTCCCGCGCTGGCGTCAGCTGCTCGATCAGGGCCGCGAAGACCCGAAACACATTCTGCGCCTGCTCAACCCGCGGCACTGGAGCGAGCGCACGGTGATCGCGCTGGTGATGCAGCACCTGGACAACTCGATCACCACGTTCACCAAGCGCGGGAAGCTCGGCTTCCGCCGGTACACCAGCAAGCAGGGCCACGGTGAGCCGAATCCGACCTGGATCCCGGTCGGCAACGAGGTCACCCGGCGGATCGCCGCGAAGATCGACGGGGTGGCCGGCGGCACCTGGGGTGAACTGTTCAACATCCCGCTGACGGCGCACTTCCTCGGCGGCGCTGCGATCGGCGACAGCCCGCAGCACGGTGTCATCGACCCCTACCAGCGGGTGTACGGCTACCCGACGCTGGCGGTGATGGACGGTGCGGCGGTCTCGGCGAACCTGGGTGTCAACCCGTCGCTGTCGATCACCGCGCAGGCCGAACGGGCGGCGTCGCTGTGGCCGAACAAGGGCGAGGAGGACCTGCGGCCGGCGCAGGGCGAGGCCTACCGGCGGCTGGATCCGATCGCGCCGAACAACCCGGTGGTGCCGGCGGGCGCCTCGGGGGCGTTGCGCTGGAAGAAGACCGGCAAGACCGACGCCGCCGGCTGAGCCGGGTTCAGCGCGCCAGCGTGCGCCGGTGGGTCGGCGCCCGGCCCGGCGGTTGCGGCGGGGCCGGCAGCAGTGACTCGCGCCGGCGCACCGGGACCGTCACCGGTGTTTCGGTGGTCAGTTCGAGTTCCTCCCCGGCGTGCCGGATGGTCAGCGTGCCGCCCGGCCCGTCGCGCAGCGTGTAGGTGACCTCGGTGTGGTGGGCGTCGACGGTGAGCCGAATTCCCTGCCACCGCAACCGGAACTGCAGGCGGCGGATCCCGTCGGGCAGGGCCGGGTTCAGGGACAGCACCCCGTCGTCGTCGCGCAGGCCGCCGAACCCGGCGACCAGCGCGGTCCAGGCACCGGCCAGCGCCGCCATGTGCAGACCCTCGCGGGTGTTGTCGTGCAGATCGCGCAGGTCGATCAGCGCCGTCTCGTAGGTGTAGTCGTGCGCCAGTTCCAGGTGGCCGACCTCGGCGCACAGCACCGCCTGGGTGCAGGCCGACAGCGACGAATCGCGCACCGTGCGGCGCTCGTAGTAGTCGACGTTGCGGGCCTTCTGTTCTGGGGTGAACGCGTGGCTGCGCCACTGCATCGCCAGCAGCACGTCCGCCTGTTTGACCACCTGCGCCGGGTACAGCCGCACGTATGGTTCGTTGAGCAGCAGCGGGTAGGTGTCGCGGCCGTCGAAGTCCCATTCGGGCCCGGAGGTGAACCCCTCGCACTGCGGGTGCACGCCGAGTTCCTCGTCGTAGGGAATGTGCACGGTGTCGGCGGCGGCCCGCCACGCGGCCATCTCCTCAGTGCTGACGCACATTTCGTGCGCGGTGTCGGGATGACGGGCGCAGGCCTGGGCCGCGGTGCGCAGGTTGTGCGCGGCCATCAGGTTGGTGAACACGTTGTCCCGCACGATCGCGGTGTACTCGTCGGGGCCGGTCACCCCGTAGATATGCCAGACCCCGTGCCGGTCGTGGTGCCCGAGCGACAGCCACAGCCGGGCGGTCTCGACCAGCACCGCCAGGCCGTCGTTCTCCAGCGACCGATCACCGGTGACGATCCGGTACTGCTCGAACGCCATCACGATGTCGGCGTTGATGTGCCACGCCGCGGTGCCGGCCGGCCAGTACCCGGAGCACTCCTGGCCGCGGATCGTCCGCCACGGGAACGCCGCTCCGGCCAGGCCCAGTTCGGCTGCCCGGTCCTTGGCCAGGTCCAGCGTCGACGCCCGCCAGCGCAGCGCGTCCGCCGCCGCGTTCGGAGCGGTGTAGGTGAGCACCGGCAGGACGAAACTCTCACTGTCCCAGAAGGTGTGGCCGTCGTAGCCGCTGCCGGTGAGGCCCTTCGACGGGATCGCCCGGCGCTCGGCGCGGGCACTGGCCTGCAGGATGTGGAAGAGCGCGAACCGGATCGCCTGCTGGCAGTCCGGGTCGCCTTCGATCTCGACGTCGGCGCCGTCCCAGAAATCGTCGAGGTAGGCCCGCTGGGCGCTCAGCAGCCCCTCCCAGCCGCTGTAGCGGGCACTGGTCAACGCGGCGATCACCTGGTCGCGCAGCGCGGGCCGGGACCGCTCACTGGACCAGCCGTAGGCCAGGTATTTCACCACGCGCAGCTTCTGACCCGGCCGCAGTCCGCACACCACGGTGGTGCCGGCCACGTCGGGAATCGCCATGGTGTTCACCTGAACCCGGCCGGGCACCTCGATCTCGTGGTGCATCCCGGCGGCCATCATCAACTCGCTGGTGCGGGTCCGGTGCACCAGCACCGCGGACCGGTCGGTGTGCTCGTGCTCGACGGGCTCCAGCGGGCTCTCCAGGATCGCCGCGACCCGCGGATCGCGGGACGTCGACGGTAGGTCCTCGTTGGCGACCAACTGGGACTGCACCGTCACCCGCACGAACTCCTCGACCGCCTCGACGGTGTATTCGATGGCGGCGACACCGCGCTGCGACAGCGACACCAGCCGGGTCGACCGCAGCCTCACCTGCTTGCCGGCCGGCGAGCGCCAGTGGGCGTTGCGGGTCAGGGTGCCCGCCCGCAGGTCCAGGATCCGCTCGTGCTCGATCAGCTCGCCGTAGCGCACGTCGAACGGTTCGTCGTCGACCGTCAGTCGGATGATCTTGCCGTTGGTGACGTTGACGATGGTCTGGCCGGCCTCCGGGTAGCCGTACCCGGCCTCGGCGTACGGCAGCGGCCGCACCTCGTAGAACGAGTTCAGGTAGGTGCCGGGCAGGGCGTACGGTTCGCCCTCGTCGAGGTTGCCGCGCAACCCGATGTGCCCGTTGGACAGTGCGAACAGCGCCTCGGTCTGCCCCAGCAGGTCGACGTCGAGGTGGCTCTCGCGCACCTGCCACGGCTCGACCGGAAAGAATTCGTCGGAGATCACCGCTCGCCCTCCCGCAGTAGTTCCGCCAGATCGTCGACCACCACGTCGGCACCGGCGGCGCTCAACTCCGCGGCCTGCCCGACCCGGTCGACGCCCACCACGAAGCCGAAGCCGCCGGCTCGGCCCGCCGCCACCCCGGACAGCGCGTCCTCGAACACCGCGCCGTGGTCGGGGGCGACCCCGAGCAGCTGCGCGGCCCGCAGGAACGAATCCGGGGCGGGTTTACCGGGCAGGTGCTCGGTGCGCAGCGTCACCCCGTCGACGCGGCAGTTGATGAACTGCGCCAGCCCGGTGACCCGCAGCACCTCGCCGGCGTTGGCACTGGCCGACACCACCGCGGTGGGCAGACCGGCGGCGACGACCGCCTGCAGGTAGCGCCGGGAGCCCTCGAACACCTCCGCGCCCCGGTCCCGCAGGGTCTGTGCGAACGCCGCGTTCTTGCGGTTGCCCAGGCCGTACACGGTCTCGGCCTCCGGCGGGTCGTCGGCGTCGCCGTCGGGCAGGGTGATGTCGCGGCTGGCTAGGAACGCCCGCACCCCGTCGTCGCGCTTGCGGCCGTCGACGTAGCGACGGTAGTCCTCGACCGGGTCGAACGGGGTGAACCCGGGGCCGTCGCGCTGCGCCAGGAACGCGTCGAACATCGCCTGCCACGCCGCGGTGTGCACGCTCGCGGTGTCGGTGAGGACGCCGTCGAGGTCGAACAGGCAGGCGTGCACCGACCCGGGTAGACCAAGCAGCTCGGACACGCGGGTCTCCTTCCAGCGGCTGGCCTCCACTTCACCACGCGTGCCGTCGGCCCGGCTATGTTTTGCCGCCACTAAACTCTGTGCGGTGTCAACACCTTCTTCTCGTCCCGTACTGGTCATCGACTTCGGCGCGCAGTACGCCCAACTGATCGCCCGCCGGGTCCGGGAGGCGCGGGTGTTCTCCGAAGTGCTCCCGCACACCGCCACCGTCGCGGAGATCAAAGCCCGCGACCCGCGGGCGATCGTGCTGTCCGGCGGGCCGGCCAGTGTCTACGCCGACGGCGCCCCGCGGCTGGACCCGGCGCTGTTCGACCTCGACGTGCCGGTGTTCGGCATCTGCTACGGCTTCCAGGCGATGGCGCAGGCCCTCGGCGGCACCGTGGAGCACACCGGCGGTAGCGAGTACGGCCGCACCGAGATGACGGTGGCCGGCGGCGAGCTGCATTCGGGCCTGCCGCAGACCCAGCCGGTGTGGATGAGCCACGGCGACGCGGTGACCGCCGCGCCGGACGGCTTCGCGGTGGTGGCCAGCACGGCAGGCGCCCCGGTGGCGGCGTTCGAGAACCGGGCGCGGCGCCTTGCCGGTGTCCAGTACCACCCGGAGGTGCTGCACACCCCGTACGGGCAGCGGGTGCTCAGCCGGTTCCTGCACGAGTTCGCCGGCATCGACGCGACCTGGACGCCCGCCAACATCGCCGACGCGCTGATCGCGCAGGTGCGTGAGCAGGTCGGTGACGGGCATGCGATCTGCGGGCTGTCCGGTGGGGTGGACTCTGCGGTGGCCGCCGCCCTGGTGCAGCGCGCGATCGGCGACCGGCTGACGTGCGTGTTCGTCGACCACGGGCTGCTGCGCGCCGGGGAGCGCGAACAGGTGGAACGCGATTTCGTCGCCGCCACCGGCGCCCGGCTGATCACCGTCGACGTCGCCGACACCTTCCTGAGCGCGCTGAGCGGGGTGAGCGACCCCGAGGGTAAGCGCAAGATCATCGGCCGACAGTTCATCCGGGCCTTCGAGGGCGCGGTGCGCGACACCCTGGCCGACGATGCGGAGATCGAGTTCCTGGTGCAGGGCACGCTCTACCCGGACGTGGTGGAGTCCGGCGGCGGCGCCGGGACCGCGAACATCAAGAGCCACCACAACGTCGGCGGGCTGCCTGACGACTTGAAGTTCAAGCTGGTGGAGCCGCTGCGGCTGCTGTTCAAGGACGAGGTGCGCGCGGTCGGGCGCGAACTGGGGCTGCCGGAGGAGATCGTGGCGCGCCAGCCGTTCCCCGGGCCGGGGCTGGGCATCCGGATCGTCGGCGAGGTGACCGCCGAGCGGCTGGACACGCTGCGCCGCGCCGACGCGATCGCCCGCGCGGAGCTGACCGCGGCCGGCCTGGACCACCAGATCTGGCAGTGCCCGGTGGTGCTGCTGGCCGACGTCCGCTCGGTCGGGGTGCAGGGTGACGGCCGCACCTACGGGCACCCGATCGTGCTGCGGCCGGTCTCCAGCGAGGACGCCATGACCGCAGACTGGACCCGGGTGCCCTACGAGGTGCTGGAGAAGATCTCCACCCGGATCACCAACGAGGTGCCCGAGGTCAACCGGGTGGTGCTGGACGTCACCAGCAAACCGCCGGGCACCATCGAGTGGGAGTGAGCGGAGACCCGCGCTCTCACTGAGATTGCAGCCACGGTTGTGCCGCTGCTTCGGCCACAGCCCTGACGGCAATCTCGACGTAATGTGGCGTTGCCGGCGTGACATCCGAGGCCCGTGAGACGCCCGTGGCGACCCGGCTTGACGGTTGTCGGTGGGGGAGTGTTCACTCGTATTCATCGAACATAGTTTCGAATGATTTCGAGGTTTCCCGGAGGCGATCATGACGGCGGCTACTGCATTGGAGGCTTCCGGGCAACGGCACGGCAACCGGTCTGAACAGCTCAAACAGCTGCGCCGGCAGATGGCGGCGGTGTCGGGGAAGGTGGGCCAGTCCAGCCGGGGTGCCGCGGTGGCGGAGGAGTCGGCGCCGGTGTCGGAGACCGCGCTGCCGGTGCCGGCGCTGCTGACTGAGGTGCTGCCCGGCGGGGTGTCGCGCGGCACGGTGGCGGTGCTGTCGGGGGCCCGCTCGCTGCTGCTGGGCATGGTGGCCGCGGTGACGGCCGACGGGGGTAATGCCGCCATCGTCGGCCAGCCGGACATCGGGCTGCTGGCCGCGGTCGAGATGGGCGCCGATCTGAGTCGGGTCGCGGTGATCCCCGACCCCGGCAACGATCCGGTGGAGGTGGCCGCGGTGCTGATGGACGGCATGGATCTGGTGGTGCTCGGTCTGGCCGGGCGGGCGGTGGCGCCGACGCGGGTGCGGGCGGTGACGGCCCGCGCCCGCCAGCGGGGCTGCACCCTGCTGGTCGCCGACGGCGACTGGCCGGGCGCGGCGTTGCGGCTGGACGCCCGGGTGCGGAGCTATGAGACGACGTGCGCCACCCCCGGATTCGGCCGGATCAGCGCGGTGCGGCTCGGGGTGCGGGCGCGGGGGCGTCACGTCGCCCGGACCCGGGCCGGCTAGTGCCGGGCAGTGCGGTGCCGTCCCGGGTATTGGCGGTCTGGTGCATGGATTGGCCGGCGGTCGCCGCCGCGGCCGCGGCCGGGCTGCCGGCGACCGCCCCGATCGCGGTCACCCTGGCCAACCGGGTGATCGCCTGCTCGGCGGCGGCCCGGGCGGCCGGGGTGCGGCGCGGGCTGCGCCGGCGGGAGGCGGCGGCCCGCTGCCCGCAGCTGCACGTGACGTCCGCCGACGCCGACCGCGACGCCCGGTTCTTCGAGCCGGTGGTCGCCGCGGTCGAGGACGAGGTGCCTCACGTCGAGGTGCTGCGGCCCGGCCTGCTGGTGGTGTCGGTGCGCGGCGCCGCCCGGGCCTTCGGCTCCGAGCAGCAGGCCGCCGAACGTCTCATCGATGCGGTGGCCGTCAGCACGGACACCGGCGTCGAATGCCAGGTGGGGATCGCCGACCAGCTCTCCACCGCGGTGTTCGCCGCCCGCGCCGGGGCGGTGGTGGAGCCCGGCGGTGACGCGCGGTTCCTGTCGGCGCTGTCGACCCGGCAGCTGGCCGCCGAACCAAGCCTCTCCGGCCCGGGCCGCGACGACCTGGTGGATCTGCTGTGGCGGTTGGGGATTCGCACCGTCGGGCAGTTCGCGGGGTTGCCCCGCACCGATGTCACATCGCGGTTCGGCCCCGACGCGGTGATCGCGCACCGGCTGGCCCGCGGTGAGTCGGAGCGCGGGCCGGTCGGACGGACGCCGCCGCCGGACCTCGACGCGGTGCTGCACTGCGACCCGCCGATCGACCGGGTGGACGCCGCGGCGTTCGCCGGCCGCGCCCTGGCCGGGGAGTTGCACCGGGCGCTGCTGAGCGCCGGGGTCGGCTGCACCCGGCTGGCCATCCACGCCGTCACCGCCGACGGGGCGGAGCTGACCCGGGTATGGCGGTGCGCCGAACCGCTGACCGAGGACGCCACCGCCGACCGGGTGCGCTGGCAGCTGGACGGCTGGCTGAACTCCCGGGACACCCGGGACCGGCCGTCGGGGCCGCTGACGGTGCTGCGGCTGCAGCCGGTGGAGGTGCTCTCCGATGTCACAGCGCTGCAGCTGCCGCTCTGGGGCGGCCTCGGTGAGGAGGACCGGCTGCGAGCCCGCCGGGCGCTGACCCGGGTGCAGGGCCTGCTCGGGCAGGAGTCGGTGCGGGTGCCGGTGCTGTCCGGCGGCCGCGGCCCGGCCGAGCGCATCACCTTCACCCCGCTGGGTGATGAGCCGATCCCGCTGGCCGACCCGCGCCAGCCGTGGCCCGGTCGGCTGCCCGGGCCGTCGCCGACGGTGCTCCATGACGACCCGGTGGAACTGCTCGACGCCGACCGCAACCCGATCCGGGTCACCGGCCGGGGAATGTTCTCCGCCGACCCGGTGCGGCTGATCGCCCGCGGCCGGGACGACCGGCTGCGCTGGTGGGCCGGGCCCTGGCTGGTCGACGAGCGGTGGTGGGACCCGGAGCGGACCGGTGCCGGGGCCGGTTCGGGCTCGGGACGCACCGCCCGGGTACAGGCGCTGCTGGACGCCCCGGACGGGGAGCCCGGTGCGGCGCTGCTGCTGTGCTACCGCCGGCGGCAGTGGTATCTGGAGGGCAGCTACGAATAGGCCCGGGATCAGCCCAGTCGGCGGGCGAACGCACCGATCCGGTCGACCATTCGGTCGAGGACCGTCGCCGGATCGATGTCGACGCCGATCAGCGCGTTGGGCTGCGAGGCCGCCCAGTCCGCGACGGTGCGGCCGCAATCCGGTGCCGCCAGTTCAACACCCACCGCCGCCGGCCGGGTGGTGAGCAACCCCGGCTCCAGGGCGACCGCCGCGGCCAGCGGGTCGTGCAGGTAGGCCAGGTAGCCGTGCCCGCGGGCGTCATGCGCCTCGAAGTAGAACCGCAGCGCGTCGCTGATGAACCGGACCAGCGGATTCGACGAACCTGCAACCGCCGCCAGCCGCTCCAGGGTCGCCGGCGTCATCGCGACGCGCTGCGTCACATCCAGCCCGCAGACGATCGGGAGTCGCTGCGGCGCAACCGCACCCCACGCCGCGAACACCTCGGCCGCGGCCTGCGGATCCGCCCCGATGTTGAACTCCGCCCGGCTCGCCCGTTCGCCGCTGAACACCCCGCCCATGATCACCAGCCGGTCGAGCAGCGTCGGCAACGCCGGTTCGGCCCGCAGCGCCAACGCCAGGTTCGTCAACGGTCCGCTGACCAGGCCGACCAGCCGTCCCGGGTGATCGCGTGCGGCGGAGATCCAGGCCGTCGCAGCGTCATACCCGGTCAGTGCGCCGGTGCCGGGCGCAAGCTCGGCGTACCCCAGCCCCTGCGGCCCGTGGATGTGCTCGGCGGTCAGCACCGGCGGCGCCTCGGCTCCGCGGGACACCGGAACGCCGGTCGCCCCGCACAGCGCAAGCAGCGCCAGGTTGTTCGCGCAAACCTGTTGCACCGCAACGTTGCCGCCAGTGCAGGCGATCCCCACCAGGTCGGCCTCGCTGGCCAGCAGGTAGACCAGCGCGATCGCGTCGTCCACGCCGGTGTCGACGTCGGCGAAGACCGGGTCCACTGAGCTCACCGCTCCGACGATACCCACGCCCCGCGTGCCGTTTTCGGCGTAGGCTTTCCGATGTGCACCCGATCACAGCCGGCGACATCATGTCCTCGCCGGTTGCGACGTTAAGCCCCGGTGACACAACCCAACACGCGGCCGAGACCCTGACCCGACGTCGGATCAGCACCGCGCCGGTGGTCGACGACGGCGGCGCGGTACTGGGCATGGTCAGCGAATACGACCTGCTGGCCAAGGCCGGACAGACCGCCCGTGACGTGATGACCACCGCGGTGATCACCGTCAGCGCCGACTCCACCATTGACGACGTCCGCCACCTGCTGATCGACCGCCGCATCCGCGGGGTGCCGGTGATGGCGCAGGGCCGCCTGGTGGGGATCGTCAGCCGGCACGACGTGCTGGCGACGCTGGCCACCGAATGGGTGTGCCGGGTCTGCGGCGAACCGGTGCGCGGCGGGCGGCCGCCGGAGAAATGCCCGCGCTGCCACGCTCCCGGTGACGGGTTCGAACTGCAGGAGCAACCGCCCGGTGCCTGAAATGCCTGCTGCCGCAACGGAGCCCGCACAGACCCTGTGCGGCTACTACCGGCAGATGGCGTTGATCCGGGAATTCGAACTGCGCGCGTCGCAGATGTACCAGCGGGCCAAGATCGGCGGCTACTGTCACCTCAACCTCGGCGAGGAGGCCACCGTCGTCGGGCTGATGGCCGCCCTGCAGCAGCGCGACTACCTGTTCACCACCTACCGCGAGCACGGGTACGCGCTGGCCCGCGGGATGGAACCCGGCCGCATCATGGCCGAACTGTTCGGCAAGGTCACCGGGGTGTCCGGCGGCCGCGGCGGCTCCATGCACCTGTTCGACGTGAAACTGCGGATGCTCGGCGGTTACGGCATTGTCGGCGGCCAGATTCCGCCGGCCACCGGGGCGGCGCTGGCCCTGACCTACCGCGGCGAACCCGGCCCGGACGCCGAGGCGGTGATGTGCCTGCTCGGTGACGGCACCACCAACATCGGCTCGTTCCACGAGGCGCTGAACCTGGCCGGGCTGTGGCGGCTGCCGATCGTATACGTGATCGTCAACAACGGACTGGGCATGGGCACCCCGGTAGACAAGGCCGCTGCCGAACCGGATCTGTACAAACGCGGCGCCTCCTACCGGATTCCGGGGGTGCGGGTCGACGGCGACGACGTGCTCGCGGTGCGCGACGCCGCCACCGCCGCACTGGACCGCGCCCGCACGCAGCGCCAGCCGGGTCTGGTCGAGGCGGTCAGCCAGCGACTGCGCGGGCACTCGGTGGTGGACCCGGCCAAGTACCGCAGCCGTGCCGAGACCGAACGGGTGCGCGAACTCGACCCGGTGCCGGCGTTCCGGGCGCATCTGATCGACACCGGAGTGCTCGACGAGACCGGGGCGTGCGCCATCGAAGACGACGCGGTGGCCACCGTCGACGCCGCGGTGGACTTCGCCGACGCCAGCCCCGACCCCGATATCGCCCAGCTGTTCACCTACGCCTACGCCACCCCGGTCGCCAATGCGCCGCACCGGCTTCCGGGCGAGCCGATCCTATGACCGAGCTGACCTACCGCCAGGCGCTGCACGACACGCTGCGCGCCGAGTTGCTGCGCGACGAGTCGGTGATCCTGATCGGCGAGGAGATCGGCGTCTTCGAGGGCTCCTACAAGATCACCGCCGGGCTGCTCGCCGAATTCGGTCCGACCCGGGTGATCGACACCCCGATCTGCGAGGGCGGTTTCACCGGCGTGGCCACCGGGGCGGCGATGCTCGGGATGCGCCCGGTGGTGGAGATCATGACGATCAACTTCTCACTGCTGGCGATCGACCAGATCGTCAACCACGCCGCCAAGCTGCACGCGATGTTCGCCGGACAGGTCAACGTGCCGATGGTGATCCGCACCCCCGGCGGCGGTGGCCAGCAGCTCGCGGCCACCCACTCGCAGAACCTCGAGGTCTACTACGCGCACGTGCCCGGCATGAAGGTCGTCGCCCCGGCCACCCCCGCCGCGGCAAAAGCCATGCTGACCACCGCGATCCGCGACGACGATCCGGTGCTGTTCCTGGAGAACCTGGCGCTGTACAACACCAAGGGCGAGGTGCCCGACGGCGAGCAGCTCGCCGAGATCGGCCGGGCGTCGATCCTGCGGGAGGGCACCGATCTGACGGTGGTGTCCTATTCGCGGGCCACGTTGATCGCGCTGGACGTCGCCCGCCGGTTCGCCGAACAGGGCGTTTCGATCGAGGTGGTGGACCTGTCCAGCCTGCGGCCGCTGGACCGGGAGACGATCTGCGCCTCGGTGCGCAAGACCACCCGAGCCGTTGTGCTGGAAGATGATTGGCTGACCTACGGCATCGGCGCGGAGATCGCCGCGACCATCGCCGAGGGAGCCTTCGACTACCTCGACGCCCCGGTGCGCCGGGTCGCGGCCGCCGAGATCCCGCTGCCGTACGCCAAACCGCTGGAGAACGCGGCACTGCCCGACGCCGCCGACCTGGCCCGGGTGATCCGCGAGGTACTCGACGCCACCCGGTTCACCTACTCGGGAGGAGGCCGCTGATGCCGGATGTCACGATGCCGCGGCTGTCGGACACCATGACCGAAGGTGTCATCAGCTCCTGGCTGGTGCACGAAGGTGACACCGTGCGCCGCGGTGACATCCTCGCCGAGATCGAGACCGACAAGGCGACGATGGAATTGGAGGCCTACGACTCCGGGGTGCTGACCCGGATCATCGCCCCCGAAGGGTCGACGGTGCCGATCGGGCAGCCGATCGCGGTGATCGGCGAGCCGTCGCAGGCAGGGCAGGCCGCTGAGTCGGCACAGGTTGAGCAGCCCCCGAAACCAGCTGCCGCCGTGCACATCCCGACGCAGGCGCAACCCGTCGACGAATCGCACCTGCGGGCCACCCCGCTGGTGCGGCGGCTCGCCCGCGAACACGACATCGACCTCTCCACGGTCACCGGCACCGGCCCGGACGGGCGAATTGTCCGGGCGGACATCGACGCGCTGATCAACGAGAAGCCCAGTGCTGCTTCGGGTGTGCTGGTGCCGACCCGCAGCGCCCCGACGCCCGGGCTCGACGGTGACGAGCGGGTGCCGCTGACCTCGATCCGCCGGATCACCGCGCAGCGGCTCACCGAAAGCGCTGCGGCACCGCACTTCTACCTCACGGCCGTCGCGGACGTCGGTGCGTTGGAGACGCTGCGTGCGGAGTTGAACGCCGACCGGCCCGCCGGGGCGTCGAAGATCAGCGTCACCGATCTGCTGATCCGGGCGTGCGCGGTCACCCTGGTCGGTCACCCGGAGGTCAACTCGTCCTGGGGTGGCGATCACCTGATCCGCCACCGCCGGGTCAACATCGGGTGCGCGGTCGCCGCCGACGCCGGCCTGCTGGTGCCGGTGATCGCCGACGCGAACCACAAGAGTCTCACCGAGATCGCCACGGCGGCACACGAACTGATCGGACGGGCCCGCAACGGCCGGCTCAGTCCGGCCGAGTTGTCCGGCGGCACGTTCACGATCAGCAACCTCGGCATGTATGACATCGAGTCGTTCACTGCCGTCATCAACCCGCCGGAGGCCGCGATCCTGGCGGTCGGCACCGTCACCGAGGAAGCGGTGGTGCGCGACGGACAGTTCGCCGCGGCCAGCAGGATGCGGTTGACGCTCACCGTCGACCACCGGGTACTCGACGGTGCCGCCGGGGCGGCGTTCCTGCAGGATCTGGTGCGGCTGCTCGAACATCCGCTGCGGATGCTGATCTGAGCATCGGCAAGGATGGCCGGATGGACTTCACCGGCCTGTGCGCATTCCCACCCACCCCGCTGACCCCGGGCGGCGCCGACGAGGACGCCTTCCGGGGCATCATCGGGCGCCTGGCCGACGCCGGGGTGGACTCGATCTGCGCGCTGGGCTCCACCGGGCACTACGCCTATCTGCCGGTCGCCGAACGGGTCCGGCTGACAGCGGCGGCCGTCGATGCGGCCGGGAGCGTCCCGGTGCTCACCAGTGTCGGGGCGCTGTCCACCGACGACGTGCTGACCCTCACTGAGGCGGTGCAGGCGGCAGGGGTGGCTGGGGTGCTGCTCGCGCCGGTGTCCTACCAGCCGCTGACCCGCGCGGAGGTGCTCGGCCTGTACACCGACGTGACCGCGGAACTGACCGTGCCGCTGTGTGTTTACGACAACCCGGTGACCACCGGATTCACCTTCGATGACGAGCTGCTGGCCGAGATCGCCGCGCTGCCGAACGTGGCGTCGGTGAAGATCCCCGGCGCCCCGGTCGGTGACCTGCCGGCGGGGCAGCGGGCGGCGACGCTGCGCAAGGTGCTGCCGGCGCACGTCACGATCGGCGTCTCCGGTGATCCGTTCGCCGTCGACGGGCTGCTCGCCGGGTGCGACGCCTGGTACTCGGTGATCGCCGGGCTGCTGCCGGCACCGGCGCTGGCACTGCTGCGGGCGGCTTCGAGTGGGGACGCCGTTGCAGCGCGGGAGATCTCGGCGTCGCTGCAGTCGATCTGGCGGCTGTACGCCGACTACGGCAGCGCCCGGGTGGCCGCGGCGATCGCCGGCGAACTCGGCCTGGCCGATTCGGACTTCCTGCCGCGCCCGCTGCGCCCGATCGACGAAGCAGGCCGGGTCCGGGTGCGCGCCGCGCTCTCAGCTCACCAGTAGACGCCGGGTACCAGTCGCACCGCACGCCGGACCGGCCGGGGCACCCGCAGCGACGTCCGCAACGGCCGGATCACCGGGTGCTTCGGCCGGCGCTGCGGCCGCCGCGGGGGAGCGGCGTCCTCGGCTGGGGCGACGCCGCGTGCCGCCGCGGAATCCGGGTAACCCAGGTACAGCTGATGCAGCAGCCGGCGGGCCAGGCCGGGGGTGAGGTAGTTGCCGGCCTCGGCCAGCGTGCCCAGCGGGGTGTCGATGCGGTCCGGTTTCTCCACCAGGCCGCGCACCACCATCGCCGCGGCGTGCTCCGCGCTGATCGCGCCGACCGGGAACATCTTTCGGGACGGCGCGATCATCGGCGTGGCCACCAGCGGCATGTGGATGGTGGTGAACGTGATGTGGTCCGACAGGGTTTCGGTGGACACCACGTCGGCGAACGCGTCCAGCGCCGCCTTGGTCGGCACGTACGCGCTGTACTTGGGGCTGTGTCCCAGCACGCCCTCGCTGGAGATGTTGACGACGTGCCCGAACCGGCGCTCCCGCCAGTGCGGCAGCAGCGCCAGCACCATCCGCACCGCACCGAAGTAGTTCACCGCCATCGTCCGCTCGTAGTCGTGCAGTCGGTCGGTGGAGTTGACCACCGAGCGGCGGATCGACCGGCCGGCGTTGTTCACCAGGTAGTCCACATGGTCGAACCGGCCCAGGATGTCCTTGACGGTGTGCTCCACTGACGCCGAATCGGTTACGTCGCAGGTGAATGCGTGCGCCTGCCCGCCGGCCGCGCGGATCTCGGCGACCAGGTCGTCCAGTGCCGCACCGTTGCGGGCCAGCGCGAACACCACGCCGCCGCGTTCGGCGACCGCGATCGCCGACGCGCGCCCGATGCCGCTGGAGGCTCCGGTGATGACCACGTGCCGGCCGACCAGTGGTCCGCCCGGGTCGTCGCGACGGGCCCGGTCGGGGTCCAGGTGCTCCGCCCAGTACCGCCACAGTGCCGGTGCGTACGCCGTGAACTCCGGCACCTCGATCCCGGTGCCCTGCAACGCGTCCCGCGTGGCGTCGGCGATGAACGTCGGCTTCAGGTCGACCAGGTCGAGGATCTCGGCCGGCAGGCCGAGCTGGGTGGCGATCATGTTGCGCCACACCCGGACCGGGCCGCGAGCGCCCAGCACCGGGGCGGCCACCGCGCCCGGTAATTTCGCCCGCAGCGGCGGCAACCCGGCTGCCCGCGCCACCCCGCGGTAAATGTCGGGCAGTCCAATGGTTTTCGGCGCGGTCAGGTGGAACGTCGCACCGTCGCGTCCGTCGGCGTGCATCAACTCGATGAGCGCGTCGACGACGTAGTCGACCGGGACGACGTTCGTGCGCCCGGTGTCGGGCAGTGCCATCGGGGTGAACCCGGGTAGCAGCGCCAGCTTGGCCAGCAGCGGGAAGAAGTAGTACGGCCCGTCGACCTTGTCCATCTCGCCGGTGCGCGAGTTGCCCACCACCACCGCCGGCCGATACACCCGGAAGCGCAGCCCGGCCGTCGACCGCACCAGTTGCTCCGCCTCGAACTTGGTCTGGTGATACGGCGTCGGCAGCCGCTGATCGACGTCGAAGTCGGCCTCGGTGTACTCACCGCGGAAGTCGCCGGCCACCGCGATCGACGACACGTGGTGCAGGGTGGCGCCGCAGCGGCGAGCCAGCCCGATCACTGCGCGGGTGCCCTCCACGTTCGCCGCCCGCTGCTCGGCCTCCCCGGCGGTGATGTCGTAGATCGCGGCGCAGTGCAGGACGTGGTCGACGGCGCCGAGTTCGTCGAGCACCGTGTCGGTCAGCCCGAGATCCGCCACGGTCAGGTCACCGACCAGCGGCTTCACCCGCTCACCCCACTCGGTGGCCAGCTGCTCGAACCGGCTCAACGACTCCCGGCGCACCAGCACGCGGACGTCGGCGTCGGGCCGGGTTTCCAACAGCCGGGACACCGCACGTCGTCCGATAAACCCGGTACCGCCGGTAACGACATATCGCATGGGGTCATCGTGACCGCTGTCGGCGGTCGCGTCAACAGGTGCGCATCAACTCAGTTGAATGCGCGGATCCCGTCCCAGTCGACCAGCTTCCAGCCGGTGACGGGGCTGCCGGTGATGACCACGCGGCCGACGTTGGGCAGCTGGTGATCGGTCATCAGCTCGTCGCGCGGGTTCTTCACGTTCATCAGCACCCAGGTCATGATCGCCGCGCCGTGCGAGAACGCGACCGGGTTGCTGTCGCCGGTGTCGTAGATCCGCCGGACCGCGGCGGTGAACTCGTCGTTGAACTGGTTGCCGTCGATCGAGCCCGGGATGGTTTCGGTCCGCTCGCCGCGGATCCAGCCCTCCGGGGCCACCAGGTACGTCGAGTCGCTCATCGACGACGGCTTGTTCTCGAACCAACCGGCGTTGATCTCACGCAGCCCGGGCAGCACCTGCACCTGACGGCCGAGTTCCTGGGCCAGCGGGGCGGCGGTCTGCTGGCTGCGCACCATCGACGAGGCGTAGACGCCGTCGTAGCGGTTGTGCTGCAGTTCGTGCGCGATGTTCTGCGCCTGCGTGCGGCCCTTCTCGGTGAGGTCGGGGCCGGGCACCGTGGTGTCGATGACGCCGTCGGCGTTGGCCACCGACTCCGCGTGCCGGATCAGGGTCAGGGTGATGGTGCGCTGGTGCGGCGCGCTTGAGCAGCCGCCGACCACCAGCGCCAGCGCGAGTGCGGCCGCTGCTCGCCGGAGGATACGGCCGGTGCGGTTCGTCATGGCGACAGCCTGCCGTGTCGACGGCCCCGGCGCGGCCGATTCAGCCGAAATCGTGCCGGTGTGTCGAGCGGAATCCAGGGTGCGGTGACGGCCGGCGCTGGCCTCATAAGCCACTGATTTCGCTTGCGTCACTGTGGCTTTGGCCTCGGTTTTGTGTCGGTGGGGACTCGTACTATTAGCACATGCGTTCGATCGATCGGGATGGGGTGCTGGGGATCTTCCAGGCCCTGGCCGCTGATCTGGACCGGGCCCTGGAACTGGACTTCGATGCACTGACCACCCCCGAGCAACTGGCCCTGCTGGAGCGCTGTGAGACGCTGCGGCGTCGGCTGCCGGCGGTCGAACATCCCCTGGTCAACGCCGTCACCATCGCTGACCGCGCCGACCTGGGCGGCGAACCGGCCTGGGTGCTCGCTGATCGGCTTCGGATCACCCGCAGCGAAGCCCGTGGCCGCATCGCCGACGCCGCCGACCTCGGTCCGCGGCGTGCGCTCACCGGGGAACCCCTGCCCCCGGCACTGCCGGCCACCGCCACCGCCCAGCGCAACGGCCTACTCGGCCAGTCCCACGTACAGGTCATCCGCGACTTCTTCGACCACCTGCCCGCCGCCGTCGCCCTCGGCACCCGAGAGGAGGCCGAAACCCACCTGGCTCACCTGGCCAGCGAGCACCGCCCCGATGAGTTGGCCAAACTCGCCGCCCGTCTCTATGACCACCTCAACCCCGACGGCAACTTCTCCGATGAGGACCGGGCCCGCAAACGCAGCCTGACCCTGGGCAAGCAAGACGCCGACGGGATGACCAAGATCAGCGGCCACCTCGACCCGCAAGCCCGCGCCACCCTCGACGCCGTCTTCGCCAAACTCGCCGGCCCCGGCATGTGCAACCCCGCCGACGACACCCCCACCGTCGACGGCACCCCATCACAGGCCGCGATCGACAACGACCACCGCAGCGCCGGTCAACGCAACCACGACGCCCTCACCGCCCTCGGACGCGCCATGCTGGCCTCCGGTGACCTCGGCCAGCACAACGGACTGCCCGCCACCATCATCGTCTCGACCAGCCTCGCCGAACTCGAAACCGGAATCGGCAAAGCCCACACCGGCGGCGGCACCTGGCTACCGATACGCGACGTCCTCCGACTGGCCGAACACGCCCACCACTACCTGCGGATATTC